>DASPXE010000047.1:0-15080 GCA_035637455.1 Gemmatimonadales bacterium | reverse complement strand
GGGAGACCCGACGGGGGAACGGGGTCATCTCTCGCTACACGAGGTTCTGATGGTCAAGCGCTGGTCGGTTGCCGCGATGCTTGGTCTGGCGACCAGCGTGGCTCTCCCGCGCGCCGCGACGGCGCAGACCGAGCGGGTTGTTGAGGCGCCCATCATCGATCCGTCCTGGTTGCAGTCTGATACGGTCACCAAGACCGCCACATTCCAGCTTGTGGCGGGTCTGACGGGGCTCAACGGGGCCCTCAATTTCAACGGCTTCCGGGACGGGGGGCTCACCCTGACGGTGCCGCTCGGATGGAATGTCGTGCTACACTTTCGGAATCACGATGGAATGCTTCCCCATTCCGCCGAGGTCATCCCGGACACCCATCCCCTTCCCACAGGGCCAGTTGCGCCCGCCTTTGCCCGCGCAATGACCGTTCGGTTGGAGCAAGGACTGATCTCAGAACAGACGGATGACATTCTCTTTATTGCGGATAGGGGGGGGTCCTACCTAATATTTTGCGGGGTTCCGGGCCATGGGGCGGCTGGGATGTGGATTCGCCTGGTGGTTTTGGGGTCAATTCGGCAGCCGTTTCTGGCGGCCAGCCCCGGCGGAAAGACGTAATCGACTCGCTTGCGAGGAGGTGCGCTCCGCTTTCCTTTCGGTCACATCAAGACGCAGCTCGACGAGCATGACTGGTGGGAGATCACGGTCCCACTCGGCTGTACCTGGCGCCGCCGCAATCGGCGCATCGCAGGGCACGAGCGGTAGGTGAACAGGCAAACTCCCAAGGAGGGATTCTCGTATGAAGCGTCTCGCGCTGTTGTTGGTAGCTGTGGCATTGCTGCTGCCCGCGGCGGCCAACGCCCAGCTCACGATGCAAATGTCCAACGGATGGTCGTTCTCCTTCGCGGGCAACGTGAACGCCTTCTGGGTGTTCACGAAGCAGAACAACACCGGGCCGACGAACTCGAGCGTCCGCACCGGGCTGCTCCCCGCGTTCGCTACGTTCGAGGCGAAGGGCAAGGAAGCCGGGATGAACCTCTCGGTGCACTTCGGTTTCGCGCCGCAGATCCAAAACGCCGGGGTCCACGACCAGTTCAGCGTGCAGTCGGGCGCGGCTATCGATATGCGCCAGGTGTACCTGACGGTCGGCGGCCAGTGGGGCCAGATCCTGGCGGGTCGCGAGCTCTCGCTGTACGGGCGTCAGAACATCCTCAACGACATGACCCTGTTCGGCGTGGGTGCCGTGGGCATTCCGAACGTGACGTTCGGTGCCGCCTCCAATCCGCCACAGGGCGGCGGCACGACCCTCGGGCGCATTGGGTACGGCTATATCTACCCCAACTTCAACGCGCAGGTGACGTATAGCAGCAAGGCTGGCCGGCCGGGGCAGCTCTCTATCGGGTTGTTCCAACCTTCGACAGTGGCCGGCGTGGGCGGGTATACCTTTACCAAGATTCCGCGCCTAGAGGCCGAGTTCACTTACAACCAGAAGTCCGGTAAGAACAAGTACACTTTCTGGGCCGGCGGCCTCTGGCAGAGCACGTCGAACGCTGCTACGGCTGGCACCACGATCAGCTCGGTCGGCGGTACGGCCGGGATCCGGGGTGAGTTCTCCGATCTTGCGGTTGTCGTGAACGGCTACATCGGGAAAGGTCTTGGCACCACGCTGATGTTCTCTGGCCTCGCCGGCGGCGGCGTCGCGACGGGCGGCACGGAACTGCGGTCGTCCGACGGTGGCTACGTGCAGCTCGGCTACACCCTCAACAAGAAGACGACCGTTGGGGCCAGCTGGGGGTTCAGCCGCTTGAAGAATAACCAGACCGGCGACGGCAACACCGCCGTACGGTCGAACCTCTATTCCTACACGGCCGGCATTTACCACCAGTGGACCAAGTCGCTGAAGCTGGTGTTCGAGGGAACACAGGAAGGTACAACGGGCATCATCGGAATCGCGGGGTCGCCGGGAGCCAAGTTGACGAACGTGTCCGGCGGGTTCATGCTATTCTTCTAAAAGCCTGAACGGCGTCTCGTAGAGGCGTCTCGAAAGAACGTCACGGAGAAACGTCGAGAGGCCGGGAGCGATCCCGGCCTCTTACGTTTCTCCGTGACGTCTTCTCGTGACGTCTTTTCGTGACGTCTCTTTTTATTTGTATCGGTAGGTAATCCTGCCCCTCGTCAGGTCGTAGGGAGAGAGATCGACCGCGACACGATCTCCCTGTAGAATGCGGATGTAGTTCTTGCGCATCTTCCCGCTGACGTACGCCAGCACCTCGTGGCCGTTCTCGAGCTTCACGCGGAACGTGGTGTTGGGCAGGACCTCGGTCACGGTGCCCATCATCTGAATGGCGTCGCCGGCCACCGCTCCTCAGTCTCCCCTCTCGTTCAGGCCGGCCTCAGACGTGGGCCGCGCGCGGGTCCATCGTCTGATCACGCGGCGGCTCGGGGCCGCGCTCGATGTAGGACGCGTGGCGGCCGCAGCTGTGGCAGGTGAGGGTGATCCGCTCCGAAGCAGCCGGGACCACCCTCACCCCCCCTCGCCGCCGGGGCGACCGCACGATCGAGCGTGTGCCACAAGACGGGCAGACCAGGGGGGTATGCTCCCGGTCTGCCGCGATCAGCGCCAGCGCCTCCGGCGCCCGATACTCCTTGATCCCGCGTCGCCCCACGACGTCCTTGCACCTCCAAAATCGTAATGTAGCCACCCCTGGAAGGACGGCAACGCGGCATGCCGTAGCGGGGCGCCGGCTTGACACCCCCCGTGCGAGGCGTATCTCTCACGGGAACCGGAGGTTGCCATGGACGGCCGCGAGTACGAGCCACTGGCGGAAATTGAGGTTGATCAGGTCAAACCCGAGCGCCAGGGCTTCACGCTCTCCGGCCAGGGTCCGGACAACTCGGAATACCAGCTCGACTTGCGGTTTGAGATGCCGCTCGACCAGCGCACTCGCACGGTGTTGGGCGAGCTCCTCTCCCATTCCGACCTGATCATCTCGCGGCGCGCTCCGGGCGCGCTGGCGCAGGCGCTGCGCCAGCGGCGTAACCGCGCGCCGCAACGCTAGTTGGCGCAAAAATCCTTGACGGTCCCGAAGGCGGGATGTAGCTTGGCGCGACCTTCAGCGCCGGAGCAGCGTGCTTCATGCCAGCCGAACTCGGCGGGTCACAGATCTCTTCGCTGCTCGAGGCCCTCCCTGGAATCGCCAGTGTGCTGCGCAGTCCGGTGGCGGACGCGCTCGTCAAGGCGATCCGTGGGGCGGCCGGCATCGGCGATTTCTCGGCCGAGGACGCGGAAGAGCTGGTGCGGTATGCTGTGCGGCGGGGGTTGATCGGCCCCGACGAGGGCGATCGCGTGCTCGCCGAGGTGCAGGCGGCTCTCAAGTCGCGCAAAACCGCCAAGGCGGGGAAGCCGAAGGTGGCGAAGAAGCGGCCGGCGAAGAAGAAGTCGCGACGCTGACGGGTTCCGGCTTTCCCCCCTCCCTCTCTCCTCTGTACTCTATGAACATGACGCGGCTGCTGCTCCTCCTGGTGGCGCTCGTGGGGGCCTGTGCACCCGCCGCCAAGCCCGCTGCCGTCGCGCCGCCCGAGATCCCCGCGCTCATCGCCCAGGCCCAGCGCGAGCCGCGCAATGCCGCCCGTCGGTTCCGGCTCGCCGCCGCGCTCGCTGCAGCCCGTCGCTGCGATACTGCGGTCGCGGTCGCACGCACCGCCCAGCTGCTCGAGCCGGACAACGTCCGCGGACCCCTCGTGGTGGGCTCGTGCCAGGAGCAGGGGGGGCGTTACGACGCAGCGATTGCCACGTACAGCGACTTCGCCGCGCAGCACCCCACCGCCCGCGGGGTCGCGGCGCTCCGTGCCAGGTCTCAGCTCGCGCTCCGCGCGTCGGCCGAGCAGACGGCTCAGCAGGCGCTGGCGCGCGAGGCCGAGCTCGCGCAGCAGCCGCCGCAGTCGGCGACCGTGGCCGTGCTGCCGGTGCTCGTGTCTGGCGATTCGACCTACCGGCCGCTGTCGCGCGGGCTCGCCGAGTTGATCACCACCGATCTCGCCTACATCCGGACCCTGCGGCTGCTCGAGCGGGTGCAAATCGGCGTGCTGCTCGACGAGTTGAAGCTCGGGGCCAGCGATCGCGCGGACCCGGCGACGGCGGCTCGGGTCGGAAAGCTGCTCCGCGCCGAGCGCATGGTCCAGGGCGCGGTCACGATCCCGCCGGTGGGGACGGGGTCGGTCCAACTCACGGCGTCCGTTGTGAGCGGCAGCGGCGTGGTGCGGCCGGTGGCGCCGGCGACGGGGCCGTTCCCGCGGCTGCTCGCCCTCGAAAAGCAAGTCGTCTTCGGGCTCGCCGCCCAGCTCGGGATCCAGCTGACGGAGGCCGAGCGGCAGCGCATCCTGAAGGAAGGACCGCGCAATCTCGCGGCGTTCCTCGCGTACAGCAGCGGGCTCGAGGCGATGGACGGCGGCGACTACGCCGGTGCCGCGCGGCATTTCGGCGAAGCGACGAGCGCGGACCCGAGCTTCCGGGCGGCCGCACAGGATCGGCAGGCAGCGGCGGCGGCCCCGGCGATGCGCCAGGCGGGCGCCGATCCGATCGGTTCCATCGCGGCCGTGGATGCGCTCGGCCAAGCCGCGGCGGCCCTCCTGCCGGCGACGGGCGGGCTCCTCTCCGCCGGCACGCTCGACGTCGCACCGACCGCGGGTGACGCCATCGCCCAAGCGGGCGGCGTGGCGACGGGGACTACGACGACTATCCGGCGCCTGGTGCCCGAGACCGCGGGCCTGCCGTCGATCATCTCCGTCACGAACGGCATCACGATCATCTTCAAGCGGCCGCCGTGAGGCGCGCGTCTCTGCTGCTGCTCCTCGCGGCGACCCCACTCCTTCCCATCGCTGCGCAGGAGCCGGCGGCCGAGGTCTCGACGGTGGGCAGGACCGGCGTCGTCTTCGACGGCTACTACTTCGGCTCGCCCTTCGCGTTCGCCAACGTCGTCCAATGGACCGTGCCGCTGACCTTGGCGCAACGCGTGGGACCGCGGCTGACCGTAGATCTCTCTACCGCATTCGCCCGCGCGTCGGGCGCGACCACGAGCGGCACGCTCGAGGTGTCCGGCTTCACCGACACCGATGTGCGCGCGAGCTGGGCCACGGTGTCCGGCCATCTCATCGTCTCGGTCGTCGCCACGCTCCCCACGGGGAAGAAGGCCGTGTCCGACTCGACGCTCCCGCTGCTCAGCGCCCTCGCGACCGAAGTGCTTGCCTTCACCACGCCGACGTTCGGGTCGGGCGGCGGGGCGACGGGCGGGTTCGCCACGGCGTTTCGGCTCGGTGAGCGCTGGGCGGGCGGCGTGGCCGCGAGCTTCCGCTGGCATGCGAGCTATACGCCGATCGCCGGCAGCGGCCAGCTCGAGCCGGGCAGCGAGGGACGGATGCGGCTCGGCTTCGAAGGGCCGTTCGGAAGGGGGGGCTACTTCCGCGGGGCTGCGGTCTACACTGCGAGCGGCGCGGACACCCTGCGCGGCGGCTCCCGCAGCATCACCGGCGATCGGATCCTGGTGTATTCGAGCGTCGGCTTCCCCGCGGGGTCGAGCAACCTCGCCCTCTATGCATACGACATGTATCGCCTGCGGCCGCGCGCCTACAACACGACCAACCTGACTGCCGTCCAAGTGCCGCGCGCCAACGTGTTCGCCGTCGGCGCGCGCCTCGAGCGGACCCTCTCACCGGCGCTGAGCCTCGCGCCGAACCTCGAGTTTCGCAATGAGCTCGCCGGGTTGGACACAGGCACGGTGGGGATGGCGCTGCTGGGCTGGCTGGTGCGGCCGGGGATCGATCTACGTTATCGTGCGAGCGGCCAGGTGGCGCTCCTCGTCCAGGGCCAGGCGGCGTTTGGCCGACTCGCGGACAACGGCAGCTCTGTGTCGCTGGTTGGCCCCCGCGCCGTCGTGCTGGTGGAATACCTCACCCCCTGAACCGCTGTGTGGAAGCTCCTCATCCCCTGACCCCTGGTAGGTCCTCACCCCCTGGCTGCCTCGCAGGTCCTCACCCCCTGGCCGCCTCGCAGGTCCTCACCCCCTGTCCCCCTCTCCCTTCGGGAAAGGGGGAACGACATCCGTCCTTCCGTGTCGCGCAACATTCTGCTCCCTCGCACGCTGTTCCGGTTGGGAGCGGAGCGGCCCCTCGCACGAGTTTCGAGCCATGGATCCGCTCCGGCGCCTCACGAACGCAGAGAGGTTTACCAGGGCGCGGCAATTGCGTCGCGCAGCGCCCCCGGCCGAGCGCTACGCGTGGTCGCTGCTGCGAAACCGGGGCGTTCTTGGCTTGAAGTTTCGCCGTCAGCACGTCCTCCACGGCTTCATCGTGGACTTCTACTGCGGCGCCGAGCGGCTCGTCGTGGGGCTCGAGGGCGACGTGCACGACCCGTGTGAGCAACAGACCTATGATGCCGCCCGTGCAGCATTTCTCAAAGCCGCCGGGTACCGCGTGGTTCGCGTCCGGAATCGAGACGTCACGCGCGAACACCTCGAGCGAGTCCTGCAGGAGGCACTCCAGAGGCGTGTTGTCGTTCCCCCTCTCCCGAAGGGAGGGGGGGACAGGGGGTGAGGACCTCTCAAATGGGGGAACAGGGGGGTGGAGATGGTGAGGGCCGAGGGGACAGCTTACCCCGGGGCCACAGCCCGGGATCACGCCCGATGCAGCGCGCCTAAACCCGTAGCCCCTGCACCAACCCGCGCAGCTTCTCGGCCGCTTCCAGCATGTGCGCCGCGGCGGCCGCCATTTCCTGGGTCGACGCGCCCTGCTGCTCGGCGGCGGCGGTGATCTGCTCAGCGCTCGTCGCGTGCGCGGTCGCCCGGCTCGCCACATGCTCGACCTGCTGCGTCAGTCGCTCCGTGGTTTCGCGGTTCGCTTGTGCCGCGACCCGCACCCGCAGCGCCGCGTGCTCCACCTGCTCGATCGCCGCGACGATCTCCGCGAGGCCCCGCGCCGCTCCCTCGGCGATCGCTTCGATCCCGCGCACCTTCGCTTGGCCGGCCGTCATGGTGGCCGTGACCTCCTCCATGTGCTCCCGGATGAGGCCGGTCGTGCGGGTGACTTCCTCGGCGGCGCGCGCCGACTCATCGGCCAGCTGGCGGACTTCTTCCGCCACGACGGCGAAGCCGCGGCCGTGCTCACCCGCCCGGGCCGCCTCGATGGCCGCGTTGAGCGCGAGCAGGTTGGTCTGCGAGGAGATGCGCTTGATCAAGTCCACGAAGTCGTCGATCGCGGCGGAGAGCTGCGCCAGCTCCCCGACTTGCTGGGATGTCGTTTGCACCACCTCGCGCACGTCGAGCAGGGCTTTCCCGGCGGCGGCCACGGCCCCCCGATGCCGGTCTGCGACCGTACGGATCTCCTCGCCGAGCTGGGCGGTGCGGTCCGCCGCCTCGGCCATCTCCGCCGCGGCGCGCCGCAGCTCCTCGAGACCGGTCCCCATCGCCCCGAGCTCGCTGCGCTGGTGGTCCGCGCCCCCCGAAATCTCGACCATCGCTGTCGATACCTCGCTCGATGAGGCGGCGAGCTGCTGGCTCGTGGCCGAGAGATCTCCCGCGGAGCCCGCGATCAGGTCGGATTCCCCCACCACCTCGCCCACGATCCGCCGCAGCCGATCGGCCATGCGCTGCATCGCCTCAGCCAGCACTCGGAACTCGCGCGGCATCTCGCCCACTGTGACAGGCCGGAGGTCGCCGCCCCCGAACCGCTCGGCCGCCGTCACCAACCGGCTGAGCGGCCCCTGGATCGACAACAGGGCCCAGCGTGCGAGCAACAGCGCGATCACGGCGATCGCGACGAGCAGGAGCCAGAGCCCCTTCTCGCGCTCCTTCGAGGCCGCGGTCAACCGGTCGGCGGCCTGAGCCGCCTTCGCCGCCTGCCGGCTCGAGAGGTCGCGCGCCAGCCGCGTCACCTCGGCCGCCTCCGGCCGTACCGCGGCCGACTGCGCCAGCGCTTCCCGGTCCCGCCCCAGGTCCTTGAGCGCGTGCGCGATCGAATAGTCTACCTGGATCGACGCGTGCAGCTGCTTGAGCCGGTTGACGGCGATGCGGTCCTCACCCGTCACCCCGAATGCCTCGAGGCGCTTCTCGTACTGCGACGCCTCGTCGCTCGCGGCCTGGAACAGCTTGCGCGCGTCGGCGCTGGGCGCGGCGAGGTACTGCTCCGCGGCGCGAATCTCCTCCAACACCGTGGCCACGAGGCCGCTGCCGACGTCGCTCGACGCCCGCAGCCCCGCCAGCTCCTCAGCGACGGCCTGGCGCATCTGCCGCAGCGTGACCGCGCCGAGCAGCGCCGTTCCCACGAGACCGATCAAGAGCGGCATCAGCCCCGCCACGATGCGGGAGCGGATCGTGTCGAACACGAGCCGCATCAGCGCTCGCTCTCCGTGACGAGCCGCCCACCCCGGATCACCCCGATCATGACCTGCTTGCCGGGGACGTCCCCGTTGGCGTCGAAGGTCACGGTCCCCGTCACTCCCTCGAACGGGGGTCTCCCGCGGCCAACCTGGGCGAGATCGTCGCGGATTGCCTTGCGGTCGGGCCCCGCCTCGGCGATCACGCGCGTCAGCAGAAAAATGGCGTCATAGGCCCCCGCCCCGCGATGGTCCGGGCGCTGCCCCTGGTACGCGCGAGCGTAGTCGGCCACGAACGCCCCGTTGCGCTCATCCCGCCGGTCCGACAGGTACGCGGAGGAGACGTGCACTCCCTCCGCCAGCGCCCCGTCGGCCTCGATCCCCGTGAGCGCGTCCCCGCCGATCACCGGCCAGCGCAGCCCGAGCGACTGCATCTCCCGGAGCGCGAGCTCGGCCCCGGGGCGCTCGGTGGCCAGCACCAGCACGTCGACCCCTCCCTGTCGCATGCGGGACAGGTACGGCTCGAGCGAACGCGTCTCGGGCACAGCGGGATCGGCCTCGACCACGACACCGCCCAGCCGCGTAAACTCAGCCGCGAACGTGCGGCGCACGCCGCGACCGTAGTCGTTGTTCAAGTAGATAATTCCGGCGTGGCGGGCGGCGAGCGTTTGCCACGCGAACCGCGCGAGCTCGGTCCCGTGCTGCAAGTCGCTCGGACAGATCCGAAAGAAGTAGGGGTTGATGCCGCCCAGGTCGGGATTCGAGGCGGACGGAGAGACCATGACCAGGGGGGTCACGCCGCTCCCGTAGACGCGCGCCGCCGCTTTGGACGGGTCCGAGCTCAAGTGGCCGACGACCGCCATCACCGCCGGATCGGCGTACAGCTGCTCAGCGACCCGCATCGCCACATTCTCGCTGCCCGAGTCGTCGGCGACTTTCAGCTTGAGCGGCCGACCCCCCCCGGCTCTCCCCCCCCGCACGCCGCCCCGGGCGTTGACCTGCTCAACCGCCAGTTGGGCAGCCCGCAGCATCGACGTGCCACGCGGCTGCGAGAACGGCCCCGCCAGGCCGATGAGGATAGGGCCGCTTGGGCGGGTGCACGCCGCCAGCACGAGGGCGGCGCCGACGAGAGCTGACGTTCGCAGAGGCCCTCCAAGGTGACCTCAGGGGTGAGGTTCGCGCGGCAAGGTTAAGCTGGGCGAAGGGGAAGCGCAACGTTATCCGCATCGGAGTCACATGATTTCCACGCGGTTTTGCAGATTGGTGTGGACAACCACCCCTCGCCATCGGCGCCGGAGCCGGTAGTTTCAGAGCGTGAACGTCGTCCAGAGCTTGTGCCGGTTCGCCGACGCCTTGGAGCGACTGCTCGCCGCTCGCGACGCGGCAGCGTTCGAGCGCGTCTGGGACGCGCTCGGCTTGGACCGGCTGGCCTGGGAGGCGCTGGCGCTGGCGCGCCGGGCGGACACGGATGCGATCGAGCCGGCGCTCGCGCAGGTGGATCGGCGGCTGCTCGCCGTGCTCGAGCGCAGCCGCGCGTTTCTCGACCGCCACCTCGTGACCTTTCGTGTTCCCGAGCTGGAGCGCTGGCAGCACGCGGCGGCGGCGGCGCTGGTGGGTGCGCGCTGGGGTGTCGCGGGCCTCCGTACCGTCGTAGCGGACACCCAGGCACCGATCGGACGCCGCTATTTCGCGTTCCTGGGCCTCGCGGAGCAGCATCCCGATGCGGCCTGGCCGCTGTTCGAACGCTATCTCGTGACTCCGGGCGCGCACCACGCGTTCGTCGCCGCCGCCGTCGAGGCCGCGCGCTACTATAGCGGGCGCGCGGACGTGCTGGTCTCGCTGTTCGAGCGGATCCGCGGCGACCAGCTGCTGCGGCGATTCCTCGGCCCAAAGATCCTCGAGTCGTTGTACGTGCTGGGTGAGGTGCGCAGCCTACCGCTCTTCGAGCAGCTGCTCATCGCCGGCCACACCGATCCCGACATCGGCCGGTGCGAGGTGACGCGCGCGCTCGTGGCGGTGCGGAAGCTGACCGGCCGGGTGGCGCCGAGCTGCAAGTTCGCCGATGCGGAGCAGGAGGCCGTGCAGCGGGCGCTCGACGACGCGGAGCGACGGTTCGAAGCAGAGCGGGACCGCATCGTGCCGGTCACGGTCATCTGACGAACTGCGCCACTTTGCTCCGATAGCTTTCCCCGCCCGCCTCGTAGGTCTCGTTGTGGCCCGACGCTTGAATCAGTACGACCTCGACCGGCCCGGCCGCGGCGGCGGCGACCCGCATGCCCATCCGGACCGGGACGAGCCGGTCGTCCGTGCCGTGGAACAGGAGCAGCGGGCAGCGCACCTGTTTGATCCGCCCGAGGTTGTCGAGCGAGAGGCGGAGGATGAAGCGGGGCAGGATGCGGTATGCGTCCCGCGCCATGTCGGCCGCGTTCGTGAACGGTGACTCGAGGATCAGACCGGCGACCGGATGGCGTGTCGCAGTGTACGTGGCCGCCGCGCTGCCGAGCGAGCGGCCGTACACGAAGATGCGGCGGGGATCGACCTCCGGGCGGGCCGCGAGGGCGGCGTAGGCGGCATCGGCCGCGGCGTACATGCCCGCCTCGCTCGCCCGGCCGTCGCTGCCGCCGTACCCGGGATAGTCGGCGACCAGGAGCGCCGCTTCCGACGGCTGAAACTCCCGCAGGATCGGCCAGATCGTCGCGATGTTCTCGCCGTTACCGTAGAACCAGAGTAAGGCGGGAGAGGGCGGTCGAGGACGGTCAAAGGCGGTCGAGGGCGCCGTCCTGGACCGTCCTCGACCGTCTTCGACCGTCTGCGGTGCCAGGTACCACCCCACCAGCCGCGTCCCGTCTTTCGTCACCAGCTCGATCTTCTCCCCGTTCGCGACGCCGACCCGGCGCGGGTCCGGCACCGGCGCGCGGGGAGCCGGGAACGCAAGCCGCTCCTGGAACAGCCACGCGAGGACGACGAGCGCGACATAGGCGAGGACGAGACCGAGGCCGATGCGGAGGATGAGCATGCGGGGACAAGTTAATGCGCGACTGGTGCGGCGTGCGTTCCCGGTTTGTTCCAGGCTCAAGCCTGGGCTCGGCACTGTGCTGAAGCACACGATACCCTTTAGGGTCGTGCACCGCCGAGCCCATCCTTCAGGATGGGAACAACATGGTGACGGTCTCGCTGTTGCGTCCCGTTGCACCAGACGCTCCGAAAGCGAATCTTACGTCCCGTGACTACGCAGATGACCTGCCCCGCGTGCCGCGCGGAGATCCCCACGGGCTCGGCATTCTGCCCCACGTGCGGCAACCCGTCGCCCACGGTGATTACGAACGAGCGCGTCAGCGCCGCGCCGCAGGCCGCACCTGCGGGGACGCCGCTGCCGACCACCGAGCGTCTCGCCCGCGCGCTCGGCCCCAAGTATCAGGTGAAGCGGCTCGTGGGGCGCGGCGGGTTCGCCGAGGTGTACGAGCTGTGGGACCACGATCTCGACCGCCGCCTCGCCTGCAAGGTGCTGCACCCCGAGATCGCCTGGACCCCCGGGATGCTCGTCCGGTTCCGCCAGGAGGCGAAGGCGCTCGCGCGCCTGCAGCACCCCGCGATCCTGCCGATCCACTTCACGGGTGACGCCGAGGGCCTCGTCTACTACGTGATGCCGTTCGTGGAGGGTGAATCGCTCGCCGACGCGCTGCGCCGGCGCAGGTCGTACTCGGCTGACGAAGCGCTCCAGATCGCGGAGCCGATCCTACAAGCCCTCGCGCACGCCCACGCGCAGGGGCTGGTGCACCGCGACATCAAGCCCGACAACGTGATGCTCGAGGCGAAGACCGGCCGCGCGCTGCTGGTGGATTTCGGGATCGCGAAGCTGCTCGATCCCGGGACTGCGACTGCAGGGGGAGGAGCGAAGACGGCCACCGGGTTCACCGTCGGCACGGTGCAGTACATGAGCCCCGAGCAAGCGCTCGGCCAGGCCAACCTCGACGGACGTAGCGACCTCTACGCCTTCGGCGCGATGCTCTTCCAGATGGTGACCGGCGCGCCACCCTACGACGGCAACTCCAGCGCCGAGATCGTCGGCAAGCACCTCGCCGACCCGATCCCCGTGGCGAGCGACGTGAATGCCCGGATCCCGCGCTGGCTGTCCGACGCCATCGTGAAATGCCTGGCCAAACGGCCGGAGGACCGCTTTCAGACGGCGGACGCGGCGCTCGCGGCGCTCACGCGAGGACGCGCCGCCGGGTCCGGGAAGCTCGTCGCGGCGGCGACGGTCGAGCGCCAGGTCCGCCGCTCGGGCGAGGTACGCTTCCGCCCGGGCCGATTCGGCTGGTGGGTAGCGGGTGGGCTCGCGCTCGTCGCCGGTGGGCTGTTGCTGGCGCGGGGAGCAGGGTTCGTGGGCACTGCCGTGGCGTTCGTGCACAACGCCCTGGTCGAGCCGGTCGAGATCCTGCGGGATGGAACGCCCATCGACACCGTCCGGCCGGAGGGGACGGCCCGGCTGGCGCTGTTTCGGGGCCGAGCAGGCGGGGGGTCGCACGCCGAGCTCCGGTGGCGTCTCCTCCGACCTGGCAACCCACCGATCGGCGAAGCGCTCGAAGGCCCGCTCCCCGAGTTCCGCCGGCTGCGCGGGCGCCGCATCGCCCCGATCGTGGCGGAGGTCGGGGGGCAGAGCTACTTCGCACCGCTCGTCACCAACACGAGCGCTACGGACATCACCATCGAGGTAAACCCCGGCACTCAGGCGGCGGTGCGCTGCATTTGCCTGGTGCCGAAGGGCGCGGTGCGCACGCACATCGGGTACTACCGGTTGTACCGGAACTCCACCATCGCGGCTTACAACAACGCGCACCCCTACGCGGGCCCGCACGCCGATCGGGACGGGTTCGCATCGCAGGTTGCCCCCCGCAGTGGTGCGGTGGTGCTCACGTTTTGACGGCTCGACCTACCGGCGACGCCCTCGATCCCCGGCTCCTCACCCGGGCGCGCGGCGCGTTGCTCGGGCTCGTGATCGGCAACCAGCTCGGCGTGCCCACCGAGCGCTTGGGCACCGCGCCGGCGATCCGGGAAGCCTTCCCCCGGGGTGTGCGTGATCTGTCACCGCCTCCCCAAGGCTCCCCGTTCGACGATGACGCGGCGATGACGCTGCTGCTGGCGGAGTCGCTCGCCGAGCGTGGCGACTTCGACGCGACCGACGTGGCGCAGCGCTGGGTGAAATGGATGAAGGTCGACGGCCGCGGGATCGGACTGACCACGCAGCGGGCGCTACGGCTGATCGAACGCGGGACGGAGCCATTCGAGGCGGGGCGCGCGGCGCACGACGCCGGCGTGGCGGCGTCCAACGGCAGCGTCATGCGCTGCATCCCCGTCGCGCTCCGCTACCACGACAACGCCGATAAGCTGGTCCGCGTTTCGGCGCAGCAGGCCGCCATCACGCATGCCGACGAGCGTTGCACCTGGGGATCTGTTGCGGTGAATCTCGCGGCCCGGGAGCTGTTGCACGGCAACCGGTACTTCGTGGATGAGGTCCTGCACCGGCTGCAGGGCGCGGCCCCTCGGCCCCTGCTCGAGGCCATCAGACGGGTCCCCTGGGAGGAGGAAAGCGCGCTGCCGATCGCGGTGCAGGGCGAATACGGCTATGTCGTGCATTGTGTGGAGATCGCCATCTGGTGCGCGGTGCACCGGCCGTCACTCGAGGAGGCGCTGATCTTCCTGGCGGAGGCGGGGGGCGACACCGACACCAACGCGGCCGTCGCCGGGGCGCTGCTGGGGGCGCGCGATGGGGAGGCCGCGATCCCACCGCGCTGGCTTGATCAGCTCGGGGCGGCGAAGGGAGTCGCTACGCTGGCTGAGCGGTTGATGGAAGCCGCAGCCGCCTCTTGAGACTTACGACTTACGTCTTGCGGCTGGTGTCGCGTAGCGGCCGATCCGGTCCATCACGTCCCGGTCGATCAGCGTGACGGAGATCCAGCGCGCCGTCCCGCGGCCCCGCCAATTGAATCGCACCAGCTTGCGCCCGTACCGCCACTCCCATCCGCTCTTGCCGATCGGCCGGGCTCTCCCGAACACGCGCGTCAGGTCCTTCTTGGTGCGGTTCACGAGCGGAACGCCGCGCGCGTCGCCGAACCCCGCCGAATCGTACAGGGCCACGACGTCAGCGTTGCCTTCGACAAAGTGCCCGCTCAGGTAGAACCGCGCCACGTCGCTCGGGTCGCGGATCACGACGCCGCACTCCATGAGTTGGGCAGTATGGGAAGAAGTCTGGCAGCGCACCATGTCACTGTCGGCCAGCGCGCGCGCCCGCTCGATGAACGCCCGATAGCTGATGCCGGGTGTGAAGCCGCGGTACGCCGGGGGCGCCGGGGGCGCTGGGGAGGCAGGGGGCCGCGCCGTGGCCTGCGCCGCAAGGGCTAAAGGGGCGACGAGCGCGCACAGCGCGAGGCGCAGCGGGGTCATGCGCCCAATATAAAGCGCCCAAACGAAACGGGCCCGGGGAACCCGGGCCCGTCACCTGCGATCAGCGTCGTTCAGACCTTGCGGACGTTCTGCGCCTGCAAGCCCTTGGGACCCTGAGCGACCTCGAACTCCACCGTATCGCCTTCGGCGAGGCTGCGGAAGCCCTCAGCCTGGATCGCCGTGAAGTGGACGAACACGTCCGGACCCGACTCCTGCGCGATAAAGCCAAAGCCCTTCGCGTCGTTGAACCACTTCACCTTACCCTTTGCCATACCGTTCAAACCT
>DASPXE010000046.1:0-24926 GCA_035637455.1 Gemmatimonadales bacterium | reverse complement strand
CGCCGTCGTTTCATCGTGAGCGCCGCCGGCGCCGTAAGCGCCGCCGCACTGGGGGACGCTTTGCTTATAGAACCGACCGCCATCGACGTGACTCGGCACGACGTCCCCGTGCCGGGCCTGCCGCCCGCGCTGCACGGCCTGCGCGTCGCCTGTCTCACCGACGTCCACCTCCATCGGGGCGTGTCACCCGCCGCGCGCGGCGCGCTCGAGATCCTGGCGCGCGAGCGCCCCGACGTGGTCGTGCTCATCGGAGACATCTGCAATCACGAGGACGACCTTCCCGTCCTCACGGCCTGGGCCCGCGAGGCACGCGGCACCGCAGCGACGTTCGCCACGTTCGGCAACTGGGAGCACGACGCCGGGATCGACCGTGCCACGGCGGAGCGGGCCTACGGACAAGCGGGGGTCGAGCTGCTCTACAACTCCGCCGGTCGGGCGAGCGTGCGCGGCGCGACACTCACCGTCGTGGGCCTCGACGATCCGGTGCTGGGCCACCCCGATCTCGGGGCGGGGCTGGCGACGGTGCGCGCGGGAGATCCGACGTTGTGGGTGGTGCACGCGCCGGGCTGGGTCGAGGAGGTGCCTCGCGATGTCGCGCCCCAGCCCAGCGCGATCCTCGCAGGCCACACGCACGGCGGCCAGGTCCGGCTCCCGTTTTGGACCCCCTACACCCCCAGGGGCAGTGGCCGGTTCGTAGCGGGGTGGTACCGCGACACGATCAGACCGCTGTATGTCTCGCGGGGCATCGGCACGATCACGTTGCGGGCGCGCCTGTTCTGCCCGCCCGAGCTGCCGATCTTCACCCTGATCCCACCCGTCTGAACCTAGTGTGCTTCAGCACAGTGCTGTGCCGAGCCCACGCTTCAGCGTGGGAATCCTCGCCCCGCACAGCTCTCAGTGGTGTGCTTGAGCGACACGCCGTCAGAAGATCTTCGAGATCGTGAAGATCGAGATCGGGATGCTTAGCGCTGCCGCTACGTAGCGCAGTGCGTCGAGCCCGCCGCCGCCGCCCTTGGTGGGGACTACCACCTCGTCGCCCGGCTGCAGCTGCAGCTCGTCGAGGGTGCGGCCTGCCGCGATCGCCTGCCGCAGCGCATCGCCCTTCCAGACCGTCTTGCCGTTGCGCGCGATCTGCAGGTCGGTGAGCTTCGCTTCCTTGACCGCGCCCCCGGCCGCCATCAGCACCGCGGAAATCAGCGCGTCGGCCGGCACGGTGTAGTATCCCGCCTTGTTCACCCCCCCCGTCACCGCCAGGCTGATCAGGGGTCGCGCGTGCACGACCGGTTCCTTTATATAGCGCGCGATCTCGCCGCTCAGGAACGGCTCCAGCTCGGTACGCAGCACGCCGTGCAGCGACACCACCCCGACCCCCGGCAGCGTCAGCTCCTGGGAGGCGCCGACGGTGAAGGTGTCGGTGAGCTGCTGCTCGGGAGACTTGACCGCGTTCCGGTCCGCTGCTCCCCCCGCCCCTCCCCCCCCGACGCCCCCCGGCTCCTCGACGGCGATGAGCAGGCGGTCGCCGACGCGGAAGTCACCCTCCTCGAGCCGCCGGACCACGTAGCTGGTCTCCGCCCGCACCCATTCTGGGGAGAGCTTCCCCAACTTGCCGGACTGCGCCAGCTGACGCAGCTGGCCGAGATGCTGCTCCAGCTCCGGGCGGGTCGCCCTGAGCCGGTGGACTGGTGTCTCGTCGGGCTGCTGCGCCGCGCCAGTGGCGGGCCCCGCGAGGGCAATGGCAGTCACGAGGGCAGCAATGACGCCCCCGATCGGATTTATCGGACGCATTGGTCTACTCCACGGTGACGCTTTTGGCGAGGTTGCGGGGCCGGTCGACGTCGCAGCCGCGCAGCACCGCGATATGATAAGCCAGCAGCTGCAGCGGAATCGTGGTCACGATGGGCGAGAGCAGCGGGGCCGTCTCCGGGACGCGCAGCTGGTGGTCCACGAGACCGCTCAGGCTGCCGTTGCCTTCCGTGGTCACCGCGATGATCCGTCCGCCGCGTGCCCGCACCTCCTGCATGTTCGACAGCACCTTGGTGTACACGTCGTCCTTCGGAGCCACGAATACGGCCGGCATGTTTTCGTCGATCAGCGCGATCGGGCCGTGCTTCATCTCCGCCGCGGGGTAGCCCTCCGCGTGGATATAGGAGATCTCCTTGAGCTTGAGCGCCCCTTCGAGCGCCACGGGGAAGTTCACGCCCCGGCCAAGGTAGAGGAAGTTGTGCTCGCGTGCGTACCGCTCGGCCAGCCGCTTCACTTCGGGCTCGAGCTCGAGCGCGCGCTGCACCAGGCTGGGCAGCTGCGCGAGGCGGCACACGAAGTCCCGCCCCTCCTCCTCCGTCAGGCCCCGCTGGCGGCCGAGATGGAGCCCCAGCATGGCCAGCGCCGCGATCTGTGACGTGAACGCCTTGGTGGACGCGACGCCGATCTCGGGGCCGGCGTGCAGGTAGATGCCACCGTCGGATTCCCGCGCGATGGTGCTGCCGACCACGTTCACGAGGCCGAGCACGAGCGACCCCGCGGCGCGCGCCGCCCGCATCGCCTCGAGCGTGTCCGCCGTCTCCCCCGACTGCGAGATCGCGATCGTGAGCGTGTCCGGAACCCGGAGCGGCCGGCGGTAGCGGTACTCCGAGGCGTACTCCACCTGCACCGGTATCCGCGCCAGCTCCTCGATCATCGCGCGGCCGACGAGCCCCGCGTGCCACGACGTGCCGCACGCCACGATCGTGATGCGGCGGATCTGGGCGCTCGCCTCGGGAGTGAGGTTGAGCCCGTTGAGGCGCGCGGTTCCCTCGGCGAACAGCAAGCGCCCGCGCAGCGTGCTGCGCACCGTCTCGGGCTGCTCGCAGATCTCCTTCAGCATGAAGTGCGGGTAGCCGCCCAGCTCGATCGCATCGAGGTCCCACTTGATGTCGTCCACCGCCCGTACCTGGACGTGCGACTCGCTGTCGATGACGTGATACTGGTGCGGGGTCAGCACCGCGATGTCCCCGTCGTCCAGATACACGACCGAGCGGGTGTGCTCGAGAACCGCCGAGGCATCGGAGGCGACGAAGCACTCGTCCGCGCCGATGCCGAGCAGCACGGGCGACCCCTGGCGCGCCACCACGATCTTTTCGGGCTCGTCGGCGGACATGACCGCCAGGCCGTACGTCCCCTCCACGTGGCCGAGCGCGGCGATGACGCGCTCCTCGAGGGTCGCGCCGGGGGCGTCTTCGATCAGGTGAGCGAGGGTCTCAGTGTCCGTCTCGGTCCGGAAACGGTGCCCGTCGCGCTCCAGCGCAGCGCGGAGCGCGTCGGCGTTCTCGATGATCCCGTTGTGGACCAGCGCCAGCCGGCCGCCGCAGTCAGTATGGGGATGCGCGTTGCGCTGGGTCGGAGCACCGTGCGTGGCCCAGCGGGTGTGGGCGATGCCGCTCGTGCCCACGATCGGCGCCTGCTCCAGCCGGTCTTGCAGCGCGTGCACGCGTCCGGCCAGCTTGGTGACGACGATCCCAGCGCCGTTTTGGACCGCGACGCCGGCCGAGTCGTAGCCCCGGTACTCGAGCCGCCGCAGCCCGTCCACCAGGATCGGCGCGGCCTGGCGCGTCCCGACGTAGCCGACAATGCCGCACACGCTAGAGACCCTCCTCGAAGGGGGACGGTTCGCGCGGCACCGGCGGCTTGAGGATGGGCGCCGCCCGGTCGAGCAATCCGAAGCGGGACAGCTCGCACAGTTTCGCGAACAGCCGCTCGGCCATGCCGGCAGCGGGGAGTAGCCGCCCGCACCCGGCACACAGCACGCCGGCCCGCATGGCCCCGTTCCCGAGCCGGCCCATCGGGCGCGGGAACAGCAGGCTCCCCGCCTGGTGGACGACGCTCTGACAGCGCTGGCACAGCATGGCTTCCCGCATTTCCGGTGTCGTCCCTTCAGCATTCAAGTTTGAGGCCGCCAGCGCGACCTTGCGGCGCCCCCGGCAGGGCGCTGGGCCGCGGCAGGGCCGCTACAAGCTTGTGAGCATAATCCCGCGACTGGGTGTCGCGCGACGGCCGCGCGAGCGGAAAACCCCTTCCCCCAAACGAGTTGCCACCGCCTCCCACGGCGCACGAGGTATGCAATTCACCAGCCCATGTCCAACGCCCCAGCGCGGACGCGCCCCCCGTTGGTGCTGGTCGCCAACGCGCACGAGTGGTCTTCGCGCGCGCTGGAGAGCATCCTCCGGCCGGCAGGGTACGCCGTACTCAAAGCGTACTCCGGCCGCGACGCGCTCGAGGGTGCGCACGGGGCGCGACTCGACGCCATCGTGCTCGACACCGAGCTCCCTGACGCGGACGCCCTCACGTTGTGCCGCGCCCTGCGTGTCGACCCCGACATTTCGCCCAGTACCCCCATCTTCCTCACCACGCCCGGCCCGAGCTTGCGCGGCGACTTGCTCGCTGCGCTGCGGGCGGGCGCGAATGCGCTGTGGGGGCAGCCGTTCGACACCGAGCAGTTCCTGCTACGGCTCGAGGGACACCTGCGGGCCAAACTCGACGCCGACCGCGCGCGCGAGCACAGCCTGTTCGACGAGCGCACCGGGCTGTACAACGCGACGGCGCTGGAGCGCCGGGTCCGGGAGCTCGCAGCCCAGGCCGAGCGCTCGGGCACGGCGCTGACGTGCGTCGCGCTGGCGCCCGATGGCGCGCCACACTCGCGCGGCGACGATGGCCCCGGCTCCGATTCCCGCGTCGAATCGCTCGGCCGCATGCTCCGCAAGGCCGGCCGCCTGTCGGACACCGTCGGCCGGGCGGGCCCGCGCGAGTTCGCGGTGCTCGCCCCGCAGACCAGCGCCGCCGGCGCCGTCGGGCTGGGCGAGCGGTTGGCGCGCGCGGTCGGGGATCTCACGCGCGCGGCGGGAGAGCCGCCGCTCCGGCTACGCGCCGGCTACGAGACAGCGGTGGGCGCGCGCGGCGGATCAGCCCAGCCGGGTGAAGTGGTCGCACGGGCGCTCGCTGCGCTGCGGGCGTCGGAGGCCGACCCTCGCGGCAGCTGGATCCGATCCTTCGCCGGCTGACTCCCGCCGGCCCCGCTAGTCAGGGGCCCGCAGCAGCCGCCAGGCGGGCTCGGGCTCCTCTTTGACTTCGTAGCCTTCGAGGTAGTACGAGTAATAGCGGTACAGCCCGCCCCGCACGTCGTTCAGCACCGCGCCGAGGATCCGAATGGGGAGGTGGGCCAGCACCTCGAGCTTTGTCTGCGCCAGCTCCCGATCGCTCACACCGGTGCGCAGCACGAGCACCATGCTGCCAGTCGCCGTCCCGATGGCGAACGCGTCGGCGCCGGCGGCGAGCGGCGGGCTGTCCACGATGATGGCGTCGTAGCCGGGCCGCAGACTGGCGAGCAAGCGGGGTAGCGCCGCCGAGCTGACGAGCGAGGGACCGGTGTGGGTGCGCGTGCCCGAGCCGATGAACGAGAGCGCGCGGTAGCTGGTCGCCTGCACCACCAGCTCGGTGCTGGCCTTGCCGCCGAGCACGTCCACCAGTCCCGGCTTGCGCGCGAGCTTCAGCGCCCGATGCAGCGTGCCGCAGCGCACGTCCCCGTCCACGAGCAGGGTGCGGAACCCCGCGTCGGCGAACGCCAGCGCCAGGTTCGACGCCAGGAATGACTTCCCGTCGCTGCGTCCCGGGCTCGTCACGGTCAGGACGGCGGGTCCCGCGCCGTGGGCGTGCAGCACGTTCAACCGGATACCGCGTACCGCCTCGACGACCTGGAGCACGGCGCTCGCTTCCTTGCCGTTCCGGCGGCGCGCGAGGTGCGGCACCGCCCCGAGGATGGCGAGCCCCATCGTGCCGGTGACGTGTTCCGGGTAGTGCACCCGGCGGTCGGTGCGGTCGCGTACCACGGCGCCCGCCACTCCGGCGCCGAGACTGCCGAGGAACGCCAGGGCGACGAGCAGCACGGACCAGCTGGCGGCCGGCTGCTGCGGCTCGATGGCGGGATCGATGAGGCGCACGTCCGGGATGGCGCTCACCTCGGCGAGTCGCGCTTCTTCATACCGCTGCTGCAGGTTGGTGACCACCTGCTCCGCCAGCGTCACGTCGCGCTGCAGCTGCGTCTCCGCGACGGCGAGCGGTGGGATGCGCCGCAGGCCGCCCGCCGCCGAGTCCACCCGTTGCGCCAGCACCCGTTCCTGCACCGCCATCTCTTGGGTGAGCTTGGTCGCGAGCGCCGGAATCGTCTGCTGCTCGAGCACGGCCACCTCGTCGCTGACCCGGCGAACCGCTACGTTCGCGTCGGTGTAGCGGCCGCGCAGCGCGCGCAGCTCCGCCACCTTGCCGGTGAGATCGCGCAACGCCTGGATCAGCTCGGTGGACTTCTCTACCGAGCCGATCATGGCGAGTGCGTCCACGGCGAGCCCCGAGTCGCGCCCCTGGGCAAGGATGCGGGCGATCGCCTCGCGGTCGCGCCGCAGCTGCTCGCGACTCACTTTCATGTCCAGCAACCCGGCGAACACGGGATCGCGAGGGAACTGCATGTTCGGCGTCACCGGCGCCGCGCCGTCGGCGTACTCGGTGACCGCCGACACGCGGAACGTCTTGAGCGCGGTCTCGGCGTCCCGCAGGTTCGCCTGGGCGCGCTCGAGCTGGCCGCTCAGGATCCGGGTCAGCTCGGTGAGGTTCTGGCGCTTGAGCTCGGCCGCGGCGGCCACGAACCGCTCGGCCACGGCGTTCACGACTGCGGTGATGCCCGCGGCGTCGGGGCCGCCCAGCTCCAGCCGCAGGAAGTTGCCGTCCAGGTCCAGGCTCGTCTTCAGGCGCTTGCCGAGCGCCCGCGCAGCCTCGTACGCCGCGCTCACCGTGAACTCGACCGTGCGGCCGCGGGTGAGTGCGGCGGCTGGCGGCACCCACACGAAGCCCAGCAGGGCGCCCACCGAGTCTCCCGCGGCGCCGTGCTGCAGGACGCCGGCTTTCTTCTCCTCCAGCGTGAATGCCGTCCCCGCGTCGTTCACGACGAGCCGGTACGTGCCGCCCCGCACGCGGTCCTTGATGCCGAAGCCGGTGAGCGCATCCGCGTCGCGTGGCTCCTTGGGCGTGATGTACAGCCGCTGCTGCCGCACCACGTCTTCCAGCACGACGTTGGTTTGCAGCAGGTCGGTCCACCCGGAGGAGATGGGCAGCTGGCCGGACCAGATGGGGCCTTCGTCGCGCGTCGGCCGCTGCGGCACCTGGATCCAGACCGTGGCCCGCGCCACGTAGCTCGGGGGAAGCAGCATCTTCCCCGCCACCCCGGCGGCGGTGCCGAGCACGGTGACGCCCGCCACGGCCCACTTGTAGCGCCACACCGCGCTCAGGTAGCGGCGCAGCTCGGCGAGAGCGTCGGCATCCCGCGGGGCCCCCGCAGCAGGGGGAGCGTAGCGGGCGATGGCGTCGAAGGGGACGGTAGTAGAAGGAAGGCGCTCCGGCTGTTCCGGATCGAGCGGTGCAGGCAGGTCGCCGGTCTCCATATCTGTCACGGGGCTCTCCTTCATCCCGGGACTACACCGCAAGGTCGGTACCGCGGGTGCCGATCGGCGGACGAGCGCAACGCATCGCGGCGCAGGAACATACGGCGGCGGCGTGCGCGATGCGCGGCGGACCGGCGCGGCCTTTGTAACGCAACTGCAACAAAGCTGGCGGTTCGCTCCGCGCCTCTCGGTCGTCGTGCGCGCGAGGGGGGGACTCACGCAATCGCCCGGAGTGCGCTAATGTTATCCCAGCCCCGACGAGGACGATGCGCAGTCGGGACTCGCTCCCGGCCTGCCCGCTGTGTCCGGCGCCAGTGGGCGGTCAGGAACACTTTAGGAGAAGATGATGCCCAGCCCCACCCCGCCAAGTCCGGCGTCTGCGGATCGCCGGACCGCTTCGAGTACCCCAGTGAATGACATTTCGAAATTGCTCCCGGTCGACGCGGCGACGAAGACCAGCGTCCGCATTCTCGTGATCGACGACGAGCGCACGCTGCGCGAGAGCTGCGCCAGTGCGCTCCAAGTCGAAGGCTACCGCGTGCAGACGTGCGGTCGCGGGGACGAGGCGCTCGAGACCCTCAAGCGGCACACGTTCGACATCGTGCTCGTCGATCTCTACATGGGCCACGTCCCGGGGATGCAACTGCTCGCGGCCGCGCTCGCCGCGAACCCCGAGGCGATCGTCATCGTGATCACCGGGAAGCCGAGTGTCGAGACCGCGCTCGAAGCGCTCCGCGCCGGGGCCTGGGACTATTTGCCCAAGCCGTTCACCGGGACGCAGCTCCAGGTGCTGATCGGACGTGCGGCGCACACGGTGCAGGTGGCGCGCGAGACGCGTGCGCAGCAGGAGCGCACCGGCGTGGATCCCGGTGGGCTGAGCGTCCTCGGCAACGCGCCCGTGTTCCGCGACGCGATCACGCTGGCGCGGCGCGTCGCGACTACCGACGCCTCGGTGTTCATCACCGGCGAGAGCGGCAGCGGCAAGGAGATGATCGCTCAGTTCATCCATCAGCACAGCCGCCGCTCCAGCCGGCCGCTCGTCGCGGTGAACTGCGCCGCGCTTCCCGAGACGTTGCTCGAATCGGAAATGTTCGGTCACGTGAAAGGCGCCTTCACCGGCGCGATCCGCGACAAACCCGGCCTGCTCGAAATGGCCAACGGCGGCACGCTGTTCCTGGATGAGCTGATCGAGATGCCGAAGCCGATCCAGGCGAAGCTGCTGCGGGTGATCCAGGACGGCGTCGTGCGGCGCGTCGGCAGTGAGGGGACCGACGCGGTGGTGAACGTGCGCTTCATCGCGGCCACGAACCGCGACCCCGAGGACGCGCTGCGCTCGGGGATGCTGCGCGAGGACCTGTACTACCGTCTGCGCGTCGTGCCGATTCCCGTCCCCGCCCTGCGCGAGCGGCCGGACGACGTGCCCGTGCTCGCGGCGCATTTCCTCGAGCACTACTGGCACCGCCACCGCGGCGCCGACGAGCCGCTCCCCACGTTGAGCCACGCCGCGATCTGGGCGCTGCGCGCCCACTCCTGGCCCGGCAACGTGCGCGAGCTGCAGAACGTGATGGAGCACGCGGTCGTGCTGCTCGAGCCCGGCGCCGACGTCGGCCCCGAGGACATCCCGTTCGTGAGCGATCAGAAGGTGGACGTCGAGCTCGCGGCCGAAGCGGAAGACGTGGACGCCGACGACGGCTACTACGCCGCGCGGGGCCGTCTGCTCGCCAAGTTCGACCGCCGCTATCTCACGCGGGTCGTGCTCCGCGCCGGCGGCAATCTCTCCAAAGCGGCCCGCATGGCGCGCGTGGACCGCACCACGTTCTACCGGCTCATGGAGCGCCACGGTCTGCAGCGCAACCTGCTGAACGGCCCGGACGAGTGACGCCCGGCCGAGCCACGCCGCCCCGCCTCCGCCGCCGCGACACTCCGCCTGAGAGCGCTGCGGCCGCCCCCGCCCCCGACGCGGCGGAGCCGCTCGCCGGAGTCTCCTCGGCGATCATCACCGCCGCGACGCGCCGCGTGGCCCGGCGCTGGCGCGACGAGGCCGCCGCCGCCGGCAAGCCCGCGGCGGAGAGCGAAACCATGGCGGGGTTGCTCGCGGCCATGGCGCTGGCGGTCGATCAGGGGCGCCCCGGCTATGTCACGTCGCTGCTGCCGCGTCCTACGCCGAGCCTCGGACACCGGCTCGTCGAGATGCTGCAGACGGAGCTGCTGCAGGCCTGGTCCGAATCGGCCACGCCCATCTCGCCGTCGGCGATCCTCGGCACCCTCAACGCCCTCGAGCAGGTACGCCAGGCGATCAGCGACGATCCGGCTCGCGAGCTGAGCCAGCGCCTCTCCACCAGCACTACCGAGGGCCTCGACCTGCTCGTCGAGGTGATCCACGACCTGCGGTCCCCGCTCACCTCGATCCTGTTCCTCGCCGAGACGCTGCAACGCGGCCAGAGCGGGCCGGTCAACGAGGTCCAGCACCGCCAGGTCGGGCTGATCTACAGCGCCGCCCTCGGTCTCTCTGCTCTCGTCGCCGACGCCATCGAGCTGGCCCGCGGTGGCGACGAGCTGGCCGACGGCGATCCGTCGCCGTTCTCGGTCGCCGAGCTGATGGAGTCCGTTCGCACCATCGTTCGGCCGATGGCCGAAGAAAAAGGCCTCGCCGTCCGGCTGCTGCCGCCGAACGTCGACCACCGGCTGGGCTTTCCGGTGGCGCTGAGCCGCGTGCTGCTCAACCTCACCACCAACGCGCTCAAGTTCACCGAACAGGGCTTCGTCGAGCTGCTGTGCGAGGAAACGACCGGCGACCGCGTGACGTTCGCCGTGCGCGACACCGGGCCCGGCGTCAACCCCGAAGCGCTGGCTACCCTGTTCCAGCCGTTCCGCCGGGCGCGCGGGCGCCACGGCTACTGTTTCTCCGGCACCGGCCTGGGGCTCGCGATCACGCGCAAGCTGGTCGAGGCGATGCACTCGACGCTCGCCCTCGAGACCCGCGCCAACTGGGGCACCCGCTTCTCTTTCGAGCTGGACCTCCCACCGCACGCCACCGCCGCCGACTGAGCGGCGGCTCCCCCGTGGTTTGTCGCACCACGCCATCGCATGTGTAGCGAGCGCGTGGCACCGCGCGCCACGTCCGGCGCGGGTCCCGCGCGCTAAGTCGTTGTCCCTCAGCCGTCTCGCACGTCGGTCGACGGCGCATGACTCGTGCTTCTCGGGCGCGCGTGGGCGCTCGGGACGCGCGCGTCCAGATCGCCCCTGTGCAGGCCCCCTCGATCGAGGACCAGTCATGTTGCTGCGGTTACCACCGCGACGCCTGCTGCGCCGTCGCGCGCTGCTCTTCGCCGTGCACGTGGGCCTCATTCCGCTGGCTTACCTTGCGGCGTTCGGGCTCCGCTTCGACTTTCGCATTCCCGCCATCGAGTGGCCGCACTTCACCCGCACTCTGCCCTACCTGCTCGTCATCCGGGCGCTGGTCTTCTGGGGCTTCGGTCTGTACCGCGGCTACTGGCGCCATGTCGGCCTGCGCGACCTGCGCGATCTCGCGGTCGCGGTGTCGGTCAGCTCGGCGCTGTTCGCCGTCACGCTGTTCGCCGTGGGTGGGCTGCGCGGCATGCCGCGTTCCGTGTTCGCGCTCGACTGGGTCCTGATGATCTTCCTCTCGGGCGGCGTCCGCTTTGCCGCGCGCTCGCTGCGCGAGGGGTTCGGGGCGACCCGCACGACGGGGGCGCGGACGTTCATCATCGGCGCCGGCGAGGCCGGCGAGCAGCTGCTGCGCCAGTCGCTGCACGACCCGCGCACCACGATGACGGTGGTGGGCCTGATCGACGACAACCTCGACACCCACGGCCGCACCCTGCACGGCGTGCCGGTGCTGGGCGGGACCGATCGCCTGTCGCTGCTGGTCCAGCGGCACGACGTCGGGCTGCTCGTGATCGCGATCCGTACCGCGACGGCCGAGCAGACGCGGCGCATCGTAGACCGCTGCCGCGAGACGGGCGTCGAGTTCAAGATCATCCCTTCGCTCGACGACCTGCTCGCCCGCCGGGCCACGATCGCCGAGGTGCGCGACGTCCAGATCGAGGACCTGCTGGGGCGCGAACCGGTCGAGCTCGACCTCGCGCAGGTGAAACGCGACCTCGCGGGCAAGTCCATCCTCGTCACCGGTGGGGCCGGGTCCATCGGCTCGGAGCTGGCGCGCCAGATCGCCTCCTACGGGCCGAAGCGCCTGGTGCTGCTCGAGCGGGCGGAAAGCCCGCTCTACTTCACCCACCTCGAGGTGGCCGGGCGCTACCCCGGCGTCGAAGTGGTGCCGTTCATCGGCAGCATCACGAACCCGGAGCGACTCGAGCAGGTGTTCGAGCTGTACCGGCCGGACTATGTGTTTCACACCGCCGCGTACAAGCACGTGCCAATGCTCGAAGCCAACGCCGTCGAGGCAGTGTGGAATAACGTGTTCGGCACGCTGCGCGTCGCCGAGTGCGCCGCGCTGCACGGCGTGGAGAAGTTCGTGCTGATCTCGACCGACAAGGCCGTCAGCCCGTCGAGCATGCTCGGCGCCACCAAGCGCATCGGCGAACGGATCGTGCTGGAGCTGCCGTCCCTCATCGAGTCGCAGACCGACTTCCGCGCCGTGCGCTTCGGCAACGTGCTCGGCTCCGACGGCAGCGTGGTGCCCGTGTTCAAGCGCCAGATCAGTGTCGGCGGCCCCGTCCGGGTCACGCATCCCGACGTGCGGCGCTACTTCATGACGATCCCCGAGGCGGTACAGCTCGTCCTCAAGGCCGCCGCCCTGCCCGAGGCCGCCCGCCGCATCGCCATTCTGGAGATGGGCCGGCCGGTGCGTATCGTCGACCTCGCGGAGCAGCTCATCCGGCTCTCCGGGCTCGTGCCCTACCGCGATATCCAGATCGTGTTCACCGGGCTGCGGCCCGGCGAGAAGCTCGACGAGCAGCTCGTCGGCAACGACGAAGGCTCCGTGCCCACCTCCGTGGATAAGATCCGCGTCATCGAGCGCACCGAGGTGGATCCGGTGGGCCTGGAGCGCGGCCTCGAGCACCTGCTGCAGGTGCTCGCCGATGGCGCACAGCGCGACCTGATCGGGGCGGTGTCGCTCCTCGTGCCCGAATACGCGCCGTGGGAAGGTCACGGCGTGGAGCGCCTTCCCGTCTCCGCGCCGCCCGATGCGGCGCGGCGTGCGGCGGCGACCCTGACCACCCCGCCTCCCCCGCCCCCCGCCCTGGTGCGCACCTCAGGCCGGGCAGATTCGATGGCGAAGCCCGCCCCCGCGTAGACGCGCCGCGATGCCCGCCACCCCGGCGCCCGCCCGCCGCACCGAGTTTCTGCCCTTCGCCCCGCCGCTCTTGGGGGAGGAGGAGATCCGCGAAGTCGTGGACACGCTGCGCTCGGACTGGATCACCACCGGCCCCAAGACAAAGCGCTTCGAGGCCGATTTCGCGGCGCACCTCGGCGCCCCGAGCGCGCTGGCGCTCAACTCCTGCACCGCGGGGCTGCACACGGCGCTCGCGACCCTGGGCGTCGGCCCCGGCGACGAGGTGATCACGACGCCGCTCACGTTCACCGCCTCGGTGAACGTGATCGAGCACGTCGGCGCCCGCCCGGTGCTGGTGGACATCGAGCCCGACACGCTCAACCTCTCGCCCGCCGCCGTCGAGGCAGCGGTGTCGTGGAACACCAGCGCCATCCTGCCGGTCCACTACGCCGGCCACCCCGTCGACCTGGATCCGATCGCCGACATCGCGCGGCGGTTCGATCTCGCGCTGGTCGAGGACGCCGCGCACGCGCTCCCCGCCCGCTACAAGGGTCGGCTCATCGGCTCGGGCGACAACCCCGTGGCCTTCAGCTTCTACGCCACCAAGAACCTCACGACGGCCGAGGGAGGGATGCTCACGGGCAGCCCCGAATTCCTCGAGCGGGCGCGGGTGCTCTCCCTCCACGGCATGAGCCGGGACGCGTGGAAGCGCTACGACAAGGGCGGCAGCTGGCGCTACGAGGTGCTCGCCCCCGGCTTCAAGTACAACATGACCGATATTCAGGCCTCGCTCGGCCTGTGCCAGCTGCGCAAGCTGCCGTCGTTCCAGGCGCGACGGCGCGAGGTGGTGCGCCTGTACGCCGCGGGCTTCGGGCACGAAGCGGCGCTCGAGCTTCCGGTCGAGCGGCCGGACGTGGAGCACGCCTGGCATCTATACGTGCTGCGCTTGCGCCCGGACGCCTTGCGCATCGGGCGCGACCAGTTTATCGACGAGCTGACCGCCCGCAACATCGGCACGTCGGTGCACTTCATCCCCATCCACCTGCATCCCTACTATCGGGACAAGTATCGTTACGTGCCGGAGCGGTTCCCGGTCGCCCTGCGCAACTACGAGCGGATGGTCAGCCTGCCGCTCAACCCGCGGCTCTCCGACCAGGACGTGGCGGACGTGATCGAGGCGGTGCTCGACGTGGTGCGCGCGTACCGGCGATGAGATTCGGCTGGGTCGGGTTCCACCTGGAGGGCATTCCGGCGCTGCAGGGACTGATCGAGGCCGGTGCCCCGATTCAGGCCGTCCTCACGCTCCGGCCCGATGTGGCCGCGACCCGCAGCGGCGCCGCCGATTACCGCTCGCTGTGCCAGCGCTTCGGCGTGCCGCTGCACGAGATCGTGCACATCAACGACGCGGCGTCGCGCGAGCTGCTCAAGAGCCTCGCGCTCGACGTCGTGTTCGTCATCGGCTGGAGCCAGCTCCTCGCGCCGGAGACGCTCCGCACCGCGCGGGTCGGCATGATCGGCGCGCACGCCTCGCTGCTGCCCCGCAACCGCGGCAGCGCACCCATCAACTGGGTCTTGATCCGCGGCGAGCCCGCCAGCGGCAACTCGCTCATCTGGCTCGCCGAGTCCGTGGACGCGGGCGACTTGATCGACCAGACCGAGTTCCCGATCACCCCCTACGATACCTGCGCCTCGCTGTACGACCGCGTCGCGGCGTCGAACCGCGACATGATCCTGCGCGTGCTGCCGCGGTTGCTCGCCGGCGAGCGACCGGGGAAACCCCAGCCGCGCCACAGCGGCCCCGTCCTGGCGCGGCGCCGCCCGGCCGACGGCCTGATCGTATGGGATCAGGACGCGTCCGCCGTCTACAACTTCGTGCGCGCCCTGACCAAGCCGTACCCCGGCGCCTTCAGCTGGCTCGACGGCCGGCGCTGGATCGTGTGGCAGGCGGCCCTGCTTCCGAGCAACGGCGCTCCGCCTTCCGGCGCCGTCCCCGGCACCGTGCTCGGGCCGCTGCAGAGTCCCCTGCGGGATGCGTGCGGCCAGGTCGTGGCGTGCGCCCACGGCGCCGTGGCACTGCTCGAGATCGTGGCGGATGACGGCGAGGTGCTCCGCGGATCCCGCCTGAGCGAGCAACCGTGGACCGGCCGACGGTGGACCAATGGCTGAGCCGGACGTCGCCAGGAGGGCCGCGCCGGCCGTCCCGCTGACCCGCCGCGCCTCGCTCAACGTCGCCGCCTTTGGCCTCGATTTCGGCGTCAAGACCGCCGTCGGCCTCGTCATTACGCCGCTGTTGGTCGGGCGGCTGGGAACGGTGCTGTTCGGCACCTGGGAGATGCTCGACCGGCTCGCCGGCTACGTCGCCAGCGTCGGGGGCCGCCCGTCCGAGGCCCTCCGGCTGCTGGTGGCCAACCGCCAGACGATCGCCGACCCGGCCGCTCAGCGTCGCGCCGTGGGCGGCGCGCTCGTCGTCTGGCTGATTTGTTTGCCGCTTGCCGCGGCGGCCGCGGCCGTCGTAGCGTGGTACGCGCCCGCGATCACGGGCGCCGGCCCCGGACTGCGCACCACGATCCGGATCGCCGCGGCCCTGGTGCTGGCTGGAGGTGTGCTCGGCGGCCTGCTCTCCATACCCGACGCGGCCCTGCACGGGATGAATCTCGGTTACAAGCGCATGGAGCTGCAGGCGGGGCTGAATCTCGTGGGCGGCGCGCTCACCGCCGCGGCGGTGTACGGCGGGCTGGGCCTCGCCGGCGTCGCCGGCGCCCAAGTCGCGCTCGCGGCGCTGAGCGCGCTGTGTTTCTGGTGGCTCGCCCGCACGTACGTGGTGTGGTTCGGCGCGAGCCGCCCGGCCCGCGCCGAAACGCGGTCGCTGGCGAGCCTCGCCGCCTGGCTCGCCGGCGGGGACTTGATCGCGAAACTGCTGCTCGGAAGCGACGTGCTCATCCTCGGCACGCTCTTGTCCCCGGCTGCGGTGACCACGTACGTCCTGACCGCGTACGCGCCGCGCGCGGCGGTCGCCGTCCATGGCTCTGCCGTGGGCGCCGCGATGCCCGGGCTGGCGGGCCTGATTGGCGAACGCCAGTATGGGCGCGCCGCGCTCGCCCGCGGCGATCTCATGATATTGACGTGGCTCTTCGCCACGGCCGTCGGGACGACGATCCTGCTGTGGAACCGCTCCTTCGTCGCGCTGTGGGTCGGCGCGGAGCACTACAGCGGTGCCGTGGTCGATCTGCTGATCGTCTGCATCGCGTTCCAGACGGCGTTCATCCGCGCCGACGCGTTCATCATCGACGCCGCCCTGCGGTCGTGGCTCCGGGTCCTCATCGCCGCGGTAGCGGCCGTGGTAACGATCACCCTTGCAGTGGTGCTGACTCGTGCCCTCGGCATCGCCGGCCTGTGTCTCGGCGTGCTCGCCGGCCGACTGATCCAAACCGTCGCCTATCCCGTGCTCGCAGGGCAGTGCGTCGGCGGCTCGACTGGGGTGACGCCCGCCACACTGGGGCGCGCGGTCTTGGTGGCAGGCGCGTTGTTCGCCGCCGGGCTCGCGCTGGGCGAGCGGATGGTCGCGCCCAACTGGCTCGTGTGGGCCGCTGCCGTTCCGGCGAGTCTCGCCCTGGCGCTCGGGATCGCGTTCAGCGCCGGCCTCTCGCGTCAGGCGCGGCAAGCGGTAGTCCTCCGGGCGGCCGAGCTGCTGCCGCGTCGTCGCCCCACCCGATGACGACCCGCGCCACGCCGCTCCGCCTGCGCTACCGCGAAGTCGCACGGCTGCCGCGCCTCGCCTGGCTCGCCGCGATCGATCGCGCGGCGGGTGATGTGCTCGTCCTCCACGGCTCGGCGGTGGAGTGCCGCGAGGACTGGATGGTGGAGGGCGTGTGGGACGCGGAGTTCCGCTCGGGCGGGTTCCACGAGAGCCCGCACTTCTTCGGCAGCGGCCTCCGCCTCGTCGACGGGCGCCTGTACTGCGTGCCGTCGAGCGCGCTCGTGAACCGGCTGGTGTACTGCGTGCATCGGGATCGCATCCTCGTGGCCAACAGCCTCGCGCTGCTCCTCGCTTTCACCGGGGCGACCCTGGAGCCGGGGCACGACTACCGTGCCGAGACCTATGCCATCCGTCAGGGCGTGAACGGCTACAACAAGGACTTCGTCGTGCGCCACCCGGAGATCGCGTCGTTCTTCCAGGTCTATGATGAGTGTCTGGTGATCGGATCGGGTGAACCGACTTTCGAGTCCCGACGACCCGTTCGCTCCATCGCTTCGTTCGCGACTTACCGGGCGCTGGTCGCCGACGCCTTGGGCCAGCTCCACGACAATTTCATCAGCCGGTACCGCTGCACGCCGATGCTGCCGTTCAGCACGGTCTCGGCAGGCTACGACTCGGCGGCGAGCACCGTGCTCGTGAAGGACCTCGGACTCGAGGCCTGCTTCACCAGCCGGCGCTCCAACTCCCACATCCCGTGGTGGCTGAGCCGCCAGGCCGGCATCGACGACGGCACGCCGATCGCCGACCGGCTGGGGCTCCGCGTCGAATACCTCGATGGGCGCGCCTCGCGCATGACCGAGGACGAGCTGTATTTCCTCGCGCCGGGGTGCGCACCTTCCCTGCCGATCCTCCGCTCCATGGCCCGCCACATCGAGCGCAGCGGCGCCGTCGGCGTGCTGTTCACCGGCTTCCAGGGCGACGAAGTATGGGACATCAACCGCTGGGAGCGGGTGTACCAGGACGCAGACATCATGCGTGGCGATACCACCGCACTCATGCTGTCCGAAATCCGCCTCAAGAGCGGGTTCATCAACGTCGCCGTGCCGTCGCTGTTCGCGCGCAGCCTGCGCGACCTCGTGGCGATCGCGCTGTCGGTGGAGATGGCGCCGTGGCGGCTGGGCAGAGACTACGATCGCCCGATCCCGCGGCGCATCCTCGAGGAGGCCGGCATCCCGCGCCGGCTGTTCGGGAACCGGAAGAAAGCGATCGTAGACACGTACAACTTTCCCAAGAACCGCGCTTTGCGCCGCCACTTCTTCGCCTTTGCGCGACGGCAGCTCGGCGTGTTCGGGGGAGGAGGATTCATCCGGTTGCACCAGGCCGTGAACGGGCTGGCCTTCAAAGCGTTCCGCGCATACCACCTGGTGCGTCAGTGGCTCACCGGGGTGGAGCCCCCCGACACGCCAGTCGCCCTGATCTGGACGCGGTTCAGGTTCCCCCACCTCCTGTTCACCTGGGCGGCGGGCGCGCTCAGTGAGCAGCTGGCGTCGGTGCTGCGCGACAGCGGCGCGCTCGAGCAGCGCCCGCTCGCCGCGTGGAAGCCCGCGCTCCGCGACACGCGGTTCGATCTCGTGGCTCCTGTCTCCTCGCCCCCAACGCCACTCCCGGCCCGATCGACACCGGCACCCCCACTGCCATGAAGCTCCAGTACGTTCCGATGGCGCACTGGCCGCCGCTCGCATGGCTCGCCCGCTGCCCCCGCAGCGCCGGCCCGGTCGCCGTGTTCCACGGTCCCGGCGTCGAGACGACCGACGACTGGTTTTGCGAGGCCGTCTGGGATGAGGCGTTCGCCGATGGAGACTTCGATCGCACCGACCTCGTGTTCGGCTCGGGAGCACGGCTGCGCGACGGCGTGGTGACCTTCGTCTCGGCGGCGTCGACGGTGGATCGGCTGCAGTCGCTCGCCGCGGGCGACTGGCTCTGGGTCTCGAATTCGCTGCCGTGCCTGCTCGCCGCCGTCGACGGCGCGGTCGATCCGGCCTACCCCCGCTACTTCGCCGACTTTGCCTCGATCCGGCTGGGACTGGGCCGCTACCGGCGCGCGCTGGCGACATCGGCCGGCTCGGTACGGCTCACTTACTTCGGCAATCTGGTCTGGGATGGCGCGCGGCTGCGCGACGAACTCAAGCCCGCGCCGGCCCGCGACTTCTCGTCCTTCGCCCGGTACCGCGAGTTCCTCGAGTCGTCCCTGCGACGGCTGGCGGCGAACCTGGCGTCCACCGACCGGCGCTGTCCGTACGCGCTGTTGGGGACGATATCCTCGGGGTACGACTCCCCCACGGTCGCCGCGCTGGCGCGGGAGGCGGGTCTGCGCGACGCCATCACCTTCGACCGCTCCACCAGAGGCGAGCCCGACAGCGGCGCCGCGATCGCTGCGGCCCTGGGCATTCGGCTCTCGGTCGTGCCACACGACGCGTGGCGCGTGACGGCGCTTCCGGAGATCCCCTTCGTCGCCTCGGACGCCAAGGGCGAGGACGTGTATTTCAAGGGCGCCGAAGCGGCGCTGGCCGGGCGTGTGCTACTCACCGGCTTCCACGGCGACCTCGTCTGGGGCAGGGGGTTCACGCCCCGGGGCTACGATCTCGTGCGCGGCGATCAATCCGGTCTGTCGTTGAGCGAATACCGCCTGGCCGTCGGGTTCCTGCACTGCCCCGTGCCCTTCCTGGGGGTCCGCCAGATCGCTGAGACCCAGCGGATCAGCCGATCCCGCGAGATGGCGCCGTGGGACGTCGACGCCGGCTACAGTCGGCCGATCTGTCGCCGCATCCTCGAGACAGCGGGAGTCCCGCGCGAAGCGTTCGGCGTGCGCAAGCAGACGGCGTCCGTCCTGTTCTTCGAGCGGGGCGATTTCCTGTCGCCCCCATCGCTCGCCGACTTCCGGTCGTGGCTCGAGCGGCACGTGCCCGGCGCCGGCGAGTCCGCGCCCGGCCTGTGGCAAGCTCCCGCGCACGCGGCCGAGCGGCTGCTCGACGAGGCGGCCCGCCTGAGCCCCCACCGACTGCGGCTGCTGCAGTCGCTGGGCACGCGGATCGGCGCACGCGGTCGGCGCGAGCCGCTGTTTCGCTATCTATTCCCCTGGGCGCTGGAGCGGGCGCGGCAGCGCTACGGCTCGCTCCCGGAGCCGCGCGCCCGACCCGAGCCGCGCCCACCCGTCGGGATCGTCGATGGCTAGCCGCATCCTCGTCATCGCCGCCCACCCCGACGACGAGATCCTCGGCTGCGGCGGCACGGTGGCCTTGCACGTGAAGGCCGGGGATCGGGTCACCGCGGTCGTCGCCTGCGAAGGCGAGTCGCTCCGCTACGGGCCGGGGGGCGTGGGCCAGAGCGAGCACATGCGCCGGGCAGCGGCCGCGCTCGGCGTCAGTGACGTCCGTCCGCTGGGGTTTCCCGACCAGCGCCTCGACACCGTCACGCTCACCGAGCTCATCACGCCGCTCGAGCGCGTCGTCCGTGAAGTCGAGCCGCGCGTCGTGTACTGCCAGTACGGCGGCGACATCAACCGCGACCACGAGATCCTTTTCAAGGCGACTCTGGTGGCGACCCGTCCCACCGAGCAATGCATTGAAGCAGTCTACGCCTTCGACACGGCCAGCAGCACCGAGTGGGCGTTTCCGCGCACGTTCACCCCGGACACCTGGGTGGACATCTCCGCGACGCTCGACCAGAAGCTCGCCGCGATGGCATGCTATGAGAGCGAGCTGCGTCCGTATCCCCACCCCCGCTCGCTCGAGGCGTTGCGCCACCGCGCGCGGGCCTGGGGAAACCAGCAGTGTCTCGATGCGGCGGAGGTGTTCATGACCGTCCGCCGCGCGGTCCGCGATGGTCAGACGCCTCGGTGACGTCGTGTGCGCCGCGATCGCATTGGTTGCGACCGCCCCCCTGCTCGCCCTCGCCGCCGTGGGAATCCGGCTCGCCAGCCCGGGCGCCGTGACGTACCGCGCCGAGCGGGTAGGGCGCGGTGGGCGGCCGTTCATCATGTACAAACTGCGCACGATGCACGCCCGGCGCCGCTCGGACGCGAGCGTCATCACCGGCACCGAGGATCCGCGGGTATTTCCGCTCGGAGCGTGGCTGCGCCGCCTCAAGATCGACGAGCTGCCGCAGCTCCTCAACGTGCTGCGCGGTGAGATGGCCATCGTCGGTCCGCGGCCCGAGGATCCGGCCATCGTGAGTGGGTATTACACGGCGCTCGGAATGGAAACGCTGGCAGTGCCCCCCGGTCTCGCCAGTCCGGGAAGCATCTACAGCTCGACGCACGGGGCGGCGCTGCTGCAGGGCAGCGACCCCGAAGCGGCATACGTCGCGCGGCTCCTGCCCCTGAAGCTCGCCCTCGACGCGGTGTACGTGCGGCGGGCGTCGCTCGCCTACGATGCCCGCATCGTGGGGCGGACGGTGTGGGTCATCGTGGCGACGCTGCTCGGCCGCCGCCGCTTCGCCGATCCCCCGGAGCTGCCGGAGGCGCGGCGCCTGCTCGCCGAGGCCGATCCCGCCTCACTCCCCCTCGCCCCGCGTCGTAACATCGCTACCGCGTAGCTGTAAGCGGGATGCCACAACCGCCCCGCTGATCCTCACGACGACACTCCGAAACACCCTAGCACAAAGGCCGTTAGCGTCACCGTTGCGCGCACGCAACGTGCGCCTGGGTCAGGCACCTTCAGCCCGTAGGCGACCCTGCAGCCAAGCGTCCGTCCATGAGCCCGCTCCGCCCCGCGCCGCGCGCCGTCCTGGCCATTCTGGCCGTGGGCGCTTTGTTCGCGACCTGCCGCGAGGCCACCGAGCCCCGGATGGCCCAGCAAGCATCCCCCCCCACGACTCTGCAGGCGTCCGTCACTCCGCTCCCGACGGTAACGCTGGTCGGGGCCGGCAACGTCGCACGCTGCGACCGCACTAACGACGAAGCCACTGCCTCGATCCTCGACACCATCCCGGGCAGCGTGTTCGTGGTCGGCGACGGCGCCTACCCCGGCGGCACCGCCACCGTCTACCAGAACTGCTTCGCGCCGAGCTGGGGGCGGCACAAGGGCCGCACCTACCCCGTGCCCGGCCACCGCGATTACGACTCGAGCGCTACGGCCGTCGGGTATTTCGGGTATTGGGGGGCGCAGGCCGGCGATCCCGCCAAGGGCTACTACAGCTACGACCTCGGTGCCTGGCACGTCGTGGTGCTGAACAGCAACAATACCTACGTCCCGACCGGCGTCGGCTCGGCCCAGGAGACGTGGCTCAAGGCTGATCTGGCCGCGACCGCTCAGAAGTGCGTCGTGGCGCTGTTTCACGCTCCCCGCTTCTACTCGACCACGACGAGCACGTTCTCCCCGACCAGCACGGTGAAAGCGTTCTGGGACGACTTGTATGCGGCCAAAGCAGACCTGATCGTCAACGCGCACATGCGCGACTACGAGCGGTTCGCCCCGCAAACGTCAGCTGGCGTGGCGGATCCCGTCAACGGAATCCGCGAGATCATCGTGGGCACGGGCGGCGACGGCCTGGACGGCACCAACACCCTCAGAATCCCGAACAGCGAAGTGAACCTCGTCGGCGTGTACGGCGTGCTGAAGCTCACGCTGGCGGACGGCTCGTACGCGTGGCAGTTCATCGCGGTCTCCGGTACCGCCAGCGACGCCGGGAATGGCACCTGTCACCGCAGCCCGGCGACCGGACCGGTGATGCCGCTGGTCAACGCAGGCCAGGACCTTTTAGCCCATCCGGGGGACTCCGTCAGGCTTTCGGTCACGTTCACTGATCCCGGCCCGAACGACGCCCCGTGGTCGTACTCCATCACCTGGGGCGACGGCTCGCCGGCCACCACCGGCAACGCGGCGATCCAGTCCGCGCCGATCACCGCGAGTCACGTGTATTCGGCGCTCGGCCTGGACAGCGTCCGCATCGGCGTCACCAATGCGCCGGGAATCACCGGCTGGGACACTGTGGCGGTCCAGCTCATCGCCACCAATCCGCCGGTCGTCTTCGCGGGCGCGGGCGACATCGCCGACTGCGCCAAGACCGGGGACTCACTCACGGCGAACCTGCTCGACACCATACCGGGCACGGTGTTCACGGTGGGTGACAACGCCTACCCCAGCGGCTCGACCGCCGACTATGCCAACTGCTACGGCCCGACCTGGGGCCGCCAGAAAGCCCGCACCCGGCCGGTGCCCGGCAACCACGAGTACAGCACCCAAGGGGCCACGCCCTACTTCGCGTACTTCGGCGCGGCGGCGGGCGATCCGACCAAGGGTTACTACAGCTACGACCTCGGCGACTGGCACATCATCGCCCTGAACAGCAACATCGCCGACGCCGCGGGCTCGGCCCAAGAGCAGTGGCTGCGCGCCGATCTCGCAACGCACCCAGTCCGCTGCACGCTCGCCTACTTCCATCATCCGCTGTTCAGCTCCGGCACCCTGGAAGACACTTCCGTGCGGGCCTTGTGGCAGGCCCTGTACGACGGGGCAGCGGACCTCGTCTTGAACGGCCATGATCACGACTACGAGCGGTTCGCGCCGCAGACCCCAGCCGGCCTGGCCGACTCGGTCTACGGGATCCGCGAATTCGTCGTGGGCATGGGCGGCGCCGGCCTGTTCACGTTCTCGACGCCCGCGCCGAACTCCCAGGTGCGCAACGACGTGACTTACGGCGTCCTGAAGCTGACCCTGAACTCCACCGGCTACGACTGGAAGTTCCTCCCCATCGCCGGCAAGACCTTCACCGACGCGGGAAGCGCCACGTGTCATGATTCCCCGAACGCCGTGAATCATCCACCGACGGCGTCGGCGGGGGGACCCTACTCCGGCAGCGAAGCGGCCGCCGTGAGCTTCGACGCCAGCGGCTCATCGGACCCGGACGGGGACGCCCTGACCTACGCTTGGAGTTTCGGTGACGGGAGCACGGGGACCGGCGTGCGGCCGAGCCATGCCTACGCGGACAACGGCGCCTACACAGTGACGCTGACCGTCACCGACGCGCGCGGGGCCGGGAGCGCGGCAGTCACGACGACGGCGACCATCGCCAATGCCGCCCCGACTGTGAATGCCGGAAGCAATCAGACCGCTACGGTGGGCGCGGCCTTCTCCCTCAGCGTCGCGTTCACCGATCCCGGGGTGAACGACGCCCCGTGGGCGTACTCGATCGCCTGGGGCGATAGCTCCGCCGCCGCGACCGGCAGCACCACAAGTCAATCGACTCCGATCGCCGCCACGCACACGTACAGCGCGCCCGGCACCGACACCGTGCGCGTTACGGTGACGGACAAGGACGGCGCCCCGGGCGCCGGGCTGCTCGTCGTAACCGTTGCGCCGACGAACCATGCGCCCACGGCCGTGGCGGGCGGACCGTACTCCGGCACCGAAGCAGCGGCCGTGAGCTTCGACGGCGCCGGCTCATCGGACCCGGACGGTGACGCACTCACCTACGCCTGGAGCTTGGGCGACGGGACCAGCGCGACCGGCGCCAACCCGAGCCATGCCTACGCTGACAACGGCACCTACACGGTGACCCTGACCGTCACCGACGCGCGCGGCGCGGCGAGCGCGCCGGCCACCACCACGGTGACCGTCGCGAATGCCGCGCCCCTAGTGACTGCCGGACCCGATCAGGCCGTCAACCTGGGTGCCGCCTATACCCTCAACGCCACCTTCAGCGACCCGGGCGTGAACGACGGGCCCTGGGCGTACTCCATCGACTGGGGCGACGCCTCGCCGGCGACGACCGGGAGCGCGACGAGCCAGGCCAATCCGATCGCCGCAACGCACAGCTACGCCGCGCCCGGCACGGACGTCGTGCGTGTCACCGTCACGGACAAGGACGGCGGAGCGGGCTCGGGACAGCTCACCGTCACCGTCACCGCTGTCGTGAATCATCCTCCGACCGCCGCGGCTGGCGGACCGTACACGGCGACGGAAGGCACGCTTGTCAGTTTCGACGGCAGCGGCTCGGCGGACCCGGACGGTGACGCGCTGACCTACGCCTGGAATTTCGGCGACGGCAGCGGCGGCTCCGGCGTGCGGCCGAGCCACGCGTACGTCGATAACGGCGCGTATACCGTCACCCTCACGGTCACCGACGCGCACGGGGCCGCCAGCACGCCAGTAACGGCCGCTGCGACCATCGCCAACACGGCGCCGTCGGTGAACGCAGGCGCCAATCAAACCGCCACTGTTGGCTCTCCGTTCACGCTCACTGCCACGTTCAGCGACCCGGGCGTGAACGACGCTGCTTGGCCGTACTCGATCGACTGGGGGGACGGCTCGTTCCCGACGACCGGTAACGCGACGAGCCAGGCGAGTCCGATCGCGGCGACCCACACGTACGCCGCGGCCGGTACCAGCACGGTGCGCGTCACGGTGACCGACAAGGACGGCGCTGCGGGCGTCGGCACCAAGTTAGTGACCGTCTCCGCGCCGCCGGCAACGGTCACGCTTGTCGGCGCCGGCAACATCGCGCGCTGTGACCG
>DASPXE010000045.1:0-5494 GCA_035637455.1 Gemmatimonadales bacterium | reverse complement strand
TTCCGGAAGCTGATCGGCGTCCCCGATCTCCCCCCTGCGACGAGCCCGTTCGATCCGGGCTACGACCCCGTGACGCTCGAGAGCCACCTCGCCCAGAGCGGTCACCTCATGTCGCGCCTCAAGCTCTCGATGGCGTGCTGGCTCATCGCTGACGAGGCTGCCGTCCGCCGCAAGATCGCCGCCGCGCGTCGCTACGGGGTCCCGATCGTCACCGGCGGGGGCCCGTTCGAGGTGGCGGCGGCGGCCGGCCGGTTGCCGGCCTACGTCGAGCTGTGCCACGACCTGGGAGTGACCCGCATCGAGTGCGGGGCGGGCTTCACCGACCTGGAGCTCGACCCGCTGGAGATCGTGAGCATGGCCGGGGAGCGCGGCCTGGAAGTCCAGTACGAGCTCGGCAAGAAGCTCGACGGCGCGTTCGGACGGGACACGGTCGACGCGCTGATCGATGTGGGGTGGCGTTGGCTCGACGCGGGCGCCGCGCAGCTCGTGATCGAGGCGCGCGAGAGCGCGCAGGCGATCGGGCTGTTCGACGCCGAGGGCCGGCTCAACCGCGGCTTCGCGGACCGGTTCGCGGTGGCGTTCGGGCTCGAGGCCGTGGCGTTTGAGGCGCCGAGCAAGCCGAGCCAGTTCGCGCTGCTGGACCACTTCGGACGCGACGTGCAGCTGTGCAATGTCCGGCTGGAGGAGCTGCTGCGCGTCGAGATCTACCGGCGCGGCCTGCACGCCGACGCATTCGACAAGGATCGCCTGCGGCTCCCCGGCGTGGAGGTGCCGGCCGTCGACCTGGCGTGGTCCGCAGCCGGATGACGGATGCGGCGGGCAGTGTGGCGATCGCGTGCTCCTGCGGCTCGCTGAATCGCTTCGAGACCGCAGGCGGCTACGCGATCGTCGCGGTGGACGTGATCCGGACGATGACCACCGCGGTGACCGCCGCGGCGCTCGGACGCCGGGTGTTCCCCGCCCCGACGGTCGCCGCGGCGCTCGAGCAGGGCGCCTGCCTCGAGCGACCGCTGCTGGTGGGAGAAGTGGACGGCCGCATGCCGCCGGGCTTCCACCTCACCAACAGCCCCGCCGCCCTCGCCCAGCGCCACGACATCGAGCGGCCGATGGTGCTGGTCACGTCTTCCGGCACGCCGCTGCTCTGCCACGCCCAGCGGTGGGGCCCGGTGTATCTGGCCTGCCTGCGGAACGCCCGGCATCTGGGCCGCTGGCTGGCGCGCCGCCACGCGCGGGTCGCGCTCGTCGCTGCGACCAGCCGCGGAGAGTTCCGCCAAGAAGATCAGTTCTGCTGTGCTCGTATCGCAGGCGAGCTGTGCCACGCCGGCTATCGCCCCGCGGACGCGGAAACCGAAGCAGTGATCCGGCACTGGTGCGCCGCCCCCTCGGACGCCTGGCTCGGGAGCAACAGCGTCGCTTATCTGCGCCGTACGGGGCAGCGCGAGGACTTGGAGTTCGTGCTCCAGCACGTCGACGACCTCCCCGCCGTCTTCGCGCTGCAGCAGGACGAGATCGTCGCGCTCACATCCGCGGCCGAGGCGCTCGCATGAATCGCGTCGACGCGTCCGTCCCGGTGGTCGTGCTGGGGTTCCACTACGGCGGCTTGGGCATCGCGCGCAGCCTCGGGCGGCTCGGCGTCCAGGTGTACGCGGTAGACCGCGACCCCTGCGCCGCCGGCTTCGCTTCGCGGTATTGCCGCGAGGCCCACGTCTGGGACGTCGACCGAGCGGCGCCGGAAGATACGCTGACCTTCCTCGACGTCTTGGGCGAGCGGCTCGGTCGGGCGGTCCTGATCCCGACCAGCGACCCGGGCGCGGTGCTGGTGGAGCGCCACGCCAGCGAGCTCGCCGGCCGGTATCTGTTCCAGCGGCCGCGTACCGGCCTGGTGCGCGCGCTCACGGACAAGTGCGAGGTGCACCGACTGGCGACCGAGTTCGGCGTCCCGACCCCTGCGGTCCTGTTCCCGCGATCGCGCAGCGACGTCGAGCGATTCGCGGCGCAGCTGCCGTTTCCGGTGGTGCTCAAGGGCATCGACCCCGCCCTCCTGGAGCGGCGTACCGGGCAGCGGGTGGCGGTGGTGTCGGACCCGGACGAGCTGCTCCGCCGCTACGACGCGTGGGAGGATCCCGCCGCGCCGAACTTGATGCTGCAGGAATACGTCCCGGGCGGCGATGACTGCGTGTGGATGTTCAACGGCTATTTCGACGGGCGCTCCGCCTGCCTCGCCGCCTTCACCGGCAGGAAGCTGCGGCAGCACCCCGCACGCGCCGGGGCCACGAGTCTGGGAATCTGCGAGCGCAACGAGACGGTCGAGCGGCTCACCGTCGACTTCATGCGGGCCCTGGGATACTGCGGTGTGCTCGACATCGGCTACCGCTACGACTCGCGGGACGGGCTGTACAAGCTGCTCGACCCGAACCCGCGCGTCGGGGCGACGTTCCGGTTGTTCGTGGACGATCGTGGCCTGGACGTGGCGCGGTGCCTGTATCTCGATCTCACGGGACAGCCTGTCCCACGCGGGAAGCTGCGCGAGCGGCGCAAGTGGATCGTGGAGGATCGCGATCTGGAGTCGAGCCTGGAGGCGGCGCGGGGCGGCGGGCTGACGCTCGGTCGCTGGCTCGCGTCCCTCGCCGGGATCGAGGAGGGCGCTTGGTTCGCGCGCGACGACCTGGGACCGTTCCTGCACATGGTGCGGCGCCTCGGTGCACGCGCCTTCCACGGCGTCGCGGGGCGGCTGCGAGACGTCTGGGGGCGTGTCATCCACCGCCGCATCAAGAGCCTGCTCGGCGCGGCTGCCTTCCGGACCGGCTTGTACCGGCTGCTGCTCAGGCGCAAGGCCGCGATCGTGGTGTTCCACCGAGTGGGTACGCGCTCGGAGGACGGCCTCCCCGGCTGCACCACGCAGGAATTCCGTGCCTACTGCGACTTCTTCGCCGAGTACTTCCGAGTGATCTCTCTCGGGGAGTTGCTCGACCGGCTCGGTCGCGGGGAGGACGTGAGCCGCTGCCTCGTAATCACCTTCGACGACGGGTACCGCGACAACTACGACGTGGCGGCGATCGAGCTGGCACACCGTGGGCTGCCGGCGTGCTTTTTCGTAGTCACCGGGCTTGTCGGCTCGCGCACAGCGCCGCCCTGGAGTACCGCCGGTCGCACCGAGCTGGAATGGCTCAGCTGGGAGCAGCTCGGCCTCCTGGCGGCGCGCGGCTTCGAGATCGGCTCGCACACCGTGCACCACGTCGATCTCGGCCGGCTCACCGCTGCGGACGCGCTGCGTGAGATCACAGATTCGAAACGGCGTCTCGAACAGGCGCTCCGCACCCCAGTCCGCTATTTCAGCTACCCGTACGGCGGGCGCGATCAGATGCCGGACGCCTACCGGACACTGTTGCGACCGGTCGGCTTCGCTTGCTGCCTCTCCGCTTACGGTGGGGTGGTCACGCCGGGGACGGACCCGCTGCATCTGCCACGGATTCCCGTTTCACCCTGGTACCTCACTCCCGGCCAGTTCGGGTTCGAGCTGCTGGAACTGGCCCGCGCCGCGCCGCCCGGATCGAGGCGCCGGGTTCCCATCCCACAGTCCTTGGCGCCGGCGTAACGACGTAGCCGCGCAGCTGTAAGCGGGGTGCCACGAATTTCCCCTCTGCATCGCCCGCGCTCAACCAGTAACACCATGTGATCAAAAGGATTCGCTTCATCCGGTAACGCGCACGCAACCTGCGTAGGACCCGGTGCAGTGCCGTTCGTGCGCGACTACTGACCCGAGGCCCCACGCCATGACCCTGCTGCGCCCCGGGTCCCTGTGCGCCATCGCCGTGCTCACGGCCTGTGTCGTGCTCAACACCTGCCGCGACAGCCAGGCCCCCAAGCCGCCGCCGGAGCGCGCGACGCCGCCGCCACCCAGCCTGTCCACGTCGCCCGGCCCCGCGACGCTGGTCGGCGCGGGCAACATCGCCAAGTGCGGCGTGACCGGCGCGGCGGCGACGGCGGCCCTGCTCGACAATATCCCGGGCACCGTGTTCGCCGCCGGCGACGCCGCGTACGACAACGGCACGCTCACGCAATACCAGCAGTGCTACGGTCCGAGCTGGGGACAGCACAAAGCGCTCACCCAGCCGACGCCCGGTGAACGGGATTACAAGACGGCCAACGCGGCCGGCTACTTCAGCTACTTCGGCGCGGCGGCCGGGGACCCGAAGCAGGGCTACTACAGCTACGACCTCGGGACCTGGCATATCATCGTGCTGAACAGCGGCAGCAGCAGCCTGGTCCCCACCACGGCCACCTCACCTCAGGTGCAGTGGCTGAAGGCCGACCTGGCCGCTCACCCGGCGCGCTGCACCCTTGCCTACTGGCACCACCCGCTGTTCGACTCGAAGGATGCACCTAACGCGAACATCCGCCCGCTGTGGGACGTGCTGTATGCCGCCGGCGTGGATGTGGTGGTGAACGCGCACTACGCGTTCTACGAGCGGTTCGCGCCCCAGACGCCGGCCGGCGTCGCCGACACGGCGCAGGGCATCCGGGAGTTCGTCGTGGGCACGGGGGGCGCAGAGACTGGGGCGTTCGGCACCGTCCGGCCCAACAGCCAGGTGAGGAACAGCGGCACCCCCGGCGTCTTGAAACTGACGCTCGACGACGGAAGCTACGCCTGGCAGTTCGTGCCGATCGCAGGCAAGACGTTCACCGACGCCGGCTCCGGGAGCTGCCACGGCGCGCTGCCGGTGGTGAGCGCCGGCCCCGATCTCACCACCAATCCGCAAGACACGATTCAGCTCGCGGTCAACTTCACCGACCCCGACCCGAACGATGCCCCATGGGCATACACGATCGGCTGGGGCGACGGCACCACGACCACCGGCAGCGCCGCGAGCCAGGCGACGCCGATCAGCGCCACCCACGCCTACACGGCGCTGGGTTTGTACAGTGTGCGCGTCACGGTGACCAACAGCGGCGGCGGGTCGGATGCGGACACCGTGGCCGTGCACGTGGTCGCGCCCAGCGTGTTGGTCGGCGCCGGGGACATCGCCGACTGTACCAAGAACGGGGATTCCCTCACCGCGAACCTGATGGACACCATCCCAGGCACCGTGATGGCCGTGGGCGACAACGCCTACCCGGACGGCACGAGCGCCGACTACAAGAACTGCTACACCCCGACCTGGGGCCGGTTCAAGGCCCGCACCAAGCCGGTGCCCGGCAACCACGACTATATCACGACGAACGCGAGCGGCTATTTCAATTACTTCGGCTCGGCCGCTGGCGCGTCCGGCAAGGGCTATTACAGCTACGACCTCGGCGACTGGCACGTCGTGGCGCTGAACAGCAACATCACGATGAACGTGGGCTCGCCGCAGGAGGTGTGGCTGCGCGCGGATCTTGCCAAGAGCACGAAGCGCTGCACGCTCGCCTACTTGCACCACCCGCTCTTCAGCTCTGGCAACGAGGGCGCTCACGGCGAGACGCTGCCGCTCTGGCAGGATTTGTACAACGCCGG
>DASPXE010000044.1:0-7155 GCA_035637455.1 Gemmatimonadales bacterium | reverse complement strand
ATCTTCTTGGCCCGCTTCACGGTCTCGGCGATGCCCTTCTCGACCAGCTGGTGGATGATGAAGGGCTTGAACAGCTCCACCGCCATCGCCTTGGGGAGGCCGCACTGGTGCAGCCTGAGCTCCGGACCCACGACGATCACCGACCGGCCGGAATAGTCCACACGCTTGCCCAACAGGTTCTGACGGAACCGCCCCTGCTTGCCTTTGAGCATGTCGGACAGCGACTTGAGCGGCCGCTTTCCCCGTCCCCGGATCGCCTTGGAGCGACGGCCGTTGTCGAACAGCGCGTCGACGGCCTCTTGCAGCATCCGCTTCTCGTTCCGGAGGATGACCTCCGGCGCCCGGTGCAGGATCAGCTTCTGCAGCCGGTTGTTGCGGTTGATGACGCGGCGGTACAAGTCGTTCAAGTCCGACGTCGCGAACCGCCCCCCGTCGAGCGGCACGAGCGGTCGCAGGTCGGGCGGGATCACCGGGATCACGTCCAGGATCATCCAGCGAGGGTCGTTGCGCCCCTCGCCGGCGGCGCCCGAGTTGCGGAAGGCGTCCACGATCTTGAGGCGCTTCAACATCTGCTTCTTGCGATGCTGGCTCGTCTCGGTCGCGACCGACTCGCGCAGCTCGTCGGCGAGCTTGTCGATGTTGAGCCGCTCGAGCAGCGCCCGTACCGCCGGTGCGCCGATGTCCGCCTTAAAGGCCGCGTCCCCCTCCGTCTTCGCCTTGGTGCGGAGCTCCAAGTAGCGGTCCTCGTCGAGCAGCTCCTTGTCCTGCACCTCCTGCTCGCCCGGGTCGATCACCACGTAGTTCGTGTAGTAGATCACCCGCTCCAGATCCCGCAGGGTCATGTCGAGCAGATTGCCCATCGGCGAGGGCAGCGTCTTGAAGAACCAGATGTGTGCCACCGGCACGGCGAGCTCGATGTGGCCCATGCGCTCGCGCCGCACTTTGGACAGCGTCACTTCGACGCCGCAGCGGTCGCAGATCACGCCCCGGTACCGGATCCGCTTGTACTTGCCACAGTGGCACTCCCAGTCCTTCACCGGGCCGAAGATGCGCTCGCAGAACAGTCCGTCCCGCTCCGGCTTGAACGAGCGGTAGTTGATGGTCTCGGGCTTCGTCACCTCGCCCCACGACCACCAGGTCCGCTGGCCCTGCAGCTCCAGGCGCTCGCGCTCCTTCGAATCGCGCGGGCCCCGGATCTCCTCCGGCGAGGCGATGCGGATCTGGATATAGTCGAAGCTCGAGCTCTTCGGCTCGCGCCCGCTCCGGAAATCGATCATCCGAGTCTCCCTCCCCCGTTACTCTTCGACGTCCTCGGTGGTGCCCAGGGTCACTTTCAACCCGAGGGCCTGGAGTTCCTTCACCAGCACGTTGAAGGACTCGGGGATGCCGGGTTTCGGCAGGTTCTGCCCCTTGACGATGGCCTCGTACACGCGGCTGCGGCCGTTCACGTCGTCTGACTTGACGGTCAGGATCTCCTGGAGGGTGTGCGCCGCGCCGTAGGCTTCGAGCGCCCATACCTCCATCTCGCCGAACCGCTGGCCGCCGAACTGCGCCTTGCCGGCGAGCGGCTGCTGCGTCACTAGCGAGTACGGCCCGATCGAGCGCGCGTGGATCTTGTCGTCCACCAAGTGCGACAGCTTCATCATGTAGATCGAGCCGACCGTGACGTCCGAGGAGAAGAACTCGCCGGAGCGCCCATCGCGCAGCCGCGCCTTCCCTGTAGGGGAGAGGCCCGCCGCCTTGAGCACCTCGTTCACCGCCTGGTCGACATCCGCCTCGGATTTGGGCCCGAGCAGCGCCGCGAGCGCCGGGAACCCGACGCCCTCCAGCACGTCGGCCGGCTTATCGCGCTCCAGGAACTTCTCGATCTCCTTCAGGCCCGTTTTGAACGCGGCCTTGTCGGCCTTGGAGAGGTCGTCGGCCTCGAGGCGCGCCTGGTGCGCTTCCTGCTCGATGCGCCGCTGTTCGAGCTCCCGCTCGGCGAGCTGCTTTGCCGCGGCCTTGAGGAAGTCGACGACGCGATGGTACACGTCGCGCGTCTCCTGCGCGAGCGCGCGGTGCCCGAGCACGCCGATCCCGGCGGTGGCGACCTCGGGCCGGCCCCCGTTCCCCGACGGCAGCCGCCGCAGATCCTTGACGATCTGGCGCACGGTCTCCGGATCGAGGTCGGGCAGGCGGACGTCGAGCTGCAGCGCATCGGCCGCCCAGGTGAGACCGGCGAGCCGCAGCAGCACTCCGATTTCGGTCTCGTCGGCGCCCTGGAACACGGGCGTCTTGGCCTCGAAGCCCAGGATGCGCGCGGCCCAGCCGAGGTGCGTCTCGAGGATCTGACCCACGTTCATGCGCGACGGCACGCCCAGCGGGTTCAGCACGATGTCCACCGGCGTCCCGTGCGGCAGGAACGGCATGTCCTCCTCCGGGACGATGCGCGCGATGATGCCCTTGTTCCCGTGGCGACCCGCCATCTTGTCGCCCACCGAGATCTTGCGCTTTTCGGCGACGTAGACCTTCACGAGCTGAATCACCCCGGGGGGGAGCTCGTCCGGCTGGAGGATCTTGTCGATCTGGTCCTCCGACTTCTCTTCGATCTTGGCGCGCTCGGCCTGCGCCGCGTCGAGCACGGCACGGAACCGCTCGTTCACCTGCTTGTTGGCCACGCGCAGCGTCTTCAGGTCCACGTCGGCGAAGTTGATCTCGGCGAGCTGCGGCTTCGCGAGCTTGGTGCCGGCCGGCAGGTATTCCTCGACCGTCCCCGCCTTGAGCATCAAGCCGACCTCCTGGCCGGCGAGCAGGTCGCGCAGCTCGGCGAACATCGCATCGGAGATGCGGGCCTTCTCCTCCGCCTCGAGCCGGCGCACCTCGCCGATGCGCTCGCCCCGGTCCTTCTCGACGACCTGGTCCTCGATGCGCGAGAAGATCTTCACGTCGATGACCACGCCCTCCATCCCCGGCGGCACCTTGAGGGACGAGTCCTTGACGTCCTTCGCCTTCTCGCCGAAGATCGCCGTGAGGAGCTTTTCCTCGGGGGACAGCTCGGTCTCGCCCTTGGGCGTGATCTTGCCGACCAGGATGTCGCCGGCCTTCACGTGCGCGCCGATGCGCACGATGCCGCGCTCGTCCAGGTCGACGAGCGACTCCTCGGCCACGTTCGGGATCTCGCGCGTGATCTCCTCACGGCCGCGCTTGGTGTCGCGCACGTGCAGCTCGAGCTCCTGGATGTGGATCGACGAGTAGACGTCGTCCTTCACCAGTCGCTCCGAGAGGACGATGGCGTCCTCGAAGTTGTGCCCGTACCACGGCATGAACGCCACCACCACGTTGGCCCCGAGCGCCAGCTCGCCGTGCTCGGTCCCCGCCCCGTCAGCGATGATCTGCCCCGCCTTCACCTTCTGGCCCACCGGCACCAGCGGCCGCTGGTTGATGGCGGTGTCCTGGTTGGTCCGCCAGAACTTCTTCAAGCGGTAGCGATCGTGTTGCTTGAGCCGCGCCAGCGGGTGGTCCCCCGTCTTGGCGTCTTCGTCGCCCGTGTCGATGATGATCTCGTCGGCGGTGACGCGGGTGACAACGCCGGCGCGACGGGCGATGACCACCGCGCCCGAGTCGCGGGCCACTTTTTCCTCGAGCCCGGTCCCGATGAGCGGAGCTTGGGGGAACAGCAGCGGCACCGACTGGCGCTGCATGTTCGAGCCCATGAGCGCGCGGTTGGCGTCGTCGTGCTCCAGGAACGGGATCAGGGCCGCGGCGATGGACACCAGCTGCTCCGGCGCCACGTCCATGAAGTCGATGCGGTTCGACGCCAGCAGCGGGTAGTCGTCCCGCTTGCGGCACAGCACGAGCTCGTCGGCGAAGCGGCCGTCTTCGGCCACGTGGGCGTTCGCCTGCGCCACGGCGTACTCCTCCTCTTCCGACGCCGAGAGCCAACGGATCTCGTCGGTGACCTTGCCGCTCTTGACTGCGCGGTACGGCGTCTCGATGAAGCCCAGGTCGTTCACCCGCGCGTAGCAGGAGAGGCTCGTAATGAGCCCGATGTTCGGGCCTTCCGGCGTCTCGATCGGGCACATGCGGCCGTACTGGCTGTAGTGCACGTCGCGCACCTCGAAGCCCGCGCGCTCGCGCGTGAGACCGCCCGGCCCGAGGGCGGAGAGGCGGCGCTTGTGCGTCAGCTCCGCGAGCGGGTTCGTCTGATCCATGAACTGCGACAGTTGCGAGCTGCCGAAGAAGGCCTGGATGACGGCGCTCACCGTTCGCGCGTTCACGAGGTCATCCAGCGTGATCCGCTCGGGATCGTTGTTGATGCTCATCCGCTCCTTGATGAGCCGCGCCATGCGCGAGAGCCCGACGGAGAACTGGTTCGCGATCAGCTCGCCCACCGAGCGCACCCGGCGGTTGCCGAGGTGGTCGATGTCGTCGGTGTAGCCGCGCCCCTCGCGCAGCTCGATCAGGTAGCGGATGATCGCGATGAAGTCGTCCTCCGTGAGGACCGTATGGTCCTTAGGGACGTTCACCTTGAGGCGCTGGTTGATCTTGTAGCGCCCCACCCGGCCCAGGTCGTAGCGCTTGGGGTGGAAGAAGAGCCGCTCCAGCGCCTGCCGCGCAGTCTCGAGGTTCGGCGCCTCACCCGGCCGCAGCAGCGCGTAGATCTGCTCCAGCGCCTCCGCCTCGGTGTGGGTCGGGTCTTTGAGCAGCGTGTTCTTGATGAGCGGCGACTCGCTCCGCCCCGCCGGCAGCAGCACGTCGAGCTTCGTCACGCCCGCTTTCAGCAGCTTCTTCTTGAGGGTGTCCGAGAGCTCCCGCCCGCCTTCCGCGACGACCTCCCCCGTCTCGGGGTCGGCGACGTCGAACGCCAGGATGTACGCGCCCTGCCGCTCGCGCGTCGTCGTCGGCTGCGCCTCGTCGCGCAGGTCGAGTGACGTGTAGCCCGCGAAGACCGTGACCTTGCTGATGCCGGCGCGCCGGAACGTATTGAACTTCTCCAGGGTGAGCTCGTCGCCGACCCGTCCGAGCGGCTCGCCCTTCTTGTTCTCGGGATCCGGGACATCCGCCGCCAGCAGGGTGCCCAGCACCTCGCGCTTCTGGGCACGGCCCTCGAGCTTGCCCGTAATGTCGATGTCCTTCGTGGCATAGAACAGCTTCAGGATGTCGGCGTTCGTGCCGTAGCCAAAGGCGCGGAGCAGCGCCGTCGCCGGGAATTTTTTCTTCTTGTCGATGTGGACGTAGATCACGTCGTGGATGTCGATCGTGAACTCGACCCACGAGCCCCGGAACGGGATGATGCGCGCCGAGAACAGCCGCTGGCCGTTGGGGTGGATGCTCTCTTCGAACACCACGCCGGGCGAGCGGTGCAGCTGCGACACGATCACCCGCTCGGCGCCGTTGATCACGAACGTCCCGAGCGGCGTGAGGATCGGCAGCTCACCGAGATAGACTTCCTTCTCGATGATGTTCTTGGGGCGCTTGGTCTTGACGGTCTCGCCCACCTCTTCCATGACCACCAGCTGCAGCGTCGCCTTCAGCGGCACCGAATAGGTCATGTCCCGCTCGATGCACTCCTCCACCGAGTACTTCGGCTCCCCGAGCCCGTACTTCACGAACTCGAGGGAGTAGTTCCCGTTCACGTCCTGGATCGGGAACACGTCCTTGAACACGCGCTCCAGCCCGACGTCGGTGCGCTCCGCGCCCTTCCCGTCCGGCTGCAGCAGGGACGCGAAGGCGCGCGTCTGGATGTCCAGGAGGTGCGGCATCGGCATCCCCTGCTCGAGTTTTGCGAACGACAACACCGGTAGCGTCTTCGTCATGTCGTAACCTCAGGCAAATGCAAAAGGCCCCGCCGCCCCCGGCCGGAACGCCGGTCGGGGCTGAACCGAGGGGCTCGTACAAGCGAGCAGGTGTGTGCCAAATCCGCGCATGTCGTCGACCAAAGAAGACCCGAGAGTCGCGCCGGCGGGCCCCTATGGCCCGCCGCGTTAAACCCCCTAGTCTACTTCAGTTCGACGGCCGCGCCCTGCGCTTCGAGCTTCTTTTTGATCTCTTCGGCTTCCTGCTTGGACACGCCTTCCTTCACCGTGCCGGGCGCGCCTTCCACCAGGTCCTTGGCCTCTTTCAGGCCCAGGTTGGTGATCGCTCGGATCTCCTTGATGACCTGGATCTTCTTCTCCCCAGCGCCCTTCAGGATGACCGTGAACTCGGTCTTCTCCTCGGCCGCGGCCGCTCCCGCCGCGCCGCCAGCCGCCCCCGCCGCCGCGGGCGCCGCCGCCACCGGCGCCGCGATGGTCACGCCGAACTTCTCCTTGAACTTCTCGATCAGCTCGGCGAGCTCGACCACCGACAGGTTGCCGATCGCTTCGATGATGTCGTCGTTGCTCAACGTCTGTGTCGCCATTGTTCCGGTCTCCTACTGGGTTAAGAAGCGCCCCCCCCGTCCGCGGCGCGCTTGGTCCGGAGCGCCTCGAGGGCACCCATCATGTTCATCAGTAAGCCGTTCAAGGCGCCGACGAAGCCCGCCATCGGCGCCTGGAGCGCCCCACCCAGCTGGGCGAGCAGCTCGTGTTTCGCGGGCAGACTGGCCAGCCGCTTCACCAGCTCCGGCGTCACGGTCTTGCCGTCCACCAGCCCCACCTTGATGGCCGGCTTTTCGAATTCCTTCGCGAAGTCCGCGAGTACTTTGGCGGCCGCGATGGGATCCGCACCCGTCAGCACCAGACCGGTCGGCCCCGCGAGGTGCGCTTCGAGGCCCTGCACCTGCGCGTCGGCCAGCGCGCGGCGCGCGAGCGTGTTCTTCACCACCACGAAGTCGGTGCCCCCGCCCGCCAACCGGAGCCGGCGCCGCAACTGGGTGATCTTGGCGACGTCGAGCCCCGTGAAGTCGGTGACATACACCGTCGAGGCGTTCCGCAGCCGTGTCGCCAGCGCCGTCACCATCTCCTGTTTCTCCGCCTTGGTACGGATCATGCGAACACCGCCGGATCCACGGCGACTCCCGGTCCCATCGTGCTCGAGACCGTGATCGACCGGACATAGTGCCCCTTCGCCGCCGCGGGCCTGGCCCGCACAATGGCCTCCATGAAGGCCCGCAGGTTCTCCTCCAGCGCCTCCACGGCGAACGACTTCTTGCCGGTCGGCGCGTGCACGATGCCGCTCTTGTCCACCCGGAACTCG
>DASPXE010000043.1:0-7499 GCA_035637455.1 Gemmatimonadales bacterium | reverse complement strand
GGCGGGGATCCGCCTCGTGTCGTAGGGTTCGCAGGCGGTCGAGGGCTCCCTGGAACCAGATCAGGTCGCCTGCGGCGCGGACGTCCGCGAGGCGGCGCAGGGGAATCATGGCGGGCCTGCCACGTGCGCATTTCCCATCCTGAAGGATGGGCTCGGCACAGCACAACGCTGAAGCGTGGTGTGCTTTAGCACAGCGCTTCGCCGAGCCCACGCTTTAGCGTGGGAACCATCGCGCCGTGGAGCTCGATGGTTGATCGGCACCCTACTAGAGAGAGACGGACGGGGAAGCCAACAGGCCACGGTGCCGCAGCGCCCCTTGCAACACGGGCTCGACCTGAGCGCGGAGCCGCTCGTTCGCGTAGCCGACCCACGCCACGTCGGCCGTCACGTTGAATGGGGCGTCGACTGGCGCTCCGGTGGGATCGGTCACGATCACGCCCGCCTCTTCGGCGACGAGCGCCGTGCACAGGTCATAAGGGTGACAGCACAGACCCGGCGGCAGCCCCTGGGCGGCGCGAACCGACTGGACCAGTGGGCGCAGGTCCGCCACGAAGCGGTCGTGACCGGCCACCAGCTCGTAGAGCTCGCCGCCGGTGGACGCATACTGGTCTTCGAAGCAGGCGGCCCTCCCCGGCGCCGGCGCCACCAGCGCCTGAACGACCTCGTCGTCGATGGCGGCCAGGACGTCCCGCGCCCCCGGGAAGAACCGCACGATGGTCGCGAAGCCGTGAGCGATGGTGTCGGCTGCCGAGGGCCGTAACGCGAGGCGCTCCCGCGCCGCGGACAGTCGATTGTAGCGCCACGCCTGCATCCCCTCGCCGCGGAGCGCCCAGAGCTGGTCCGAAAGATGCTGCTTCAAGAGCGGGATCTCGGTCTGGACAGCGAGCACGATGTCGCGCAGACGGGTAGCTGCACCGCGGTTCGGCGCCACCCCGGTCAGGATCCAGGCGCTCCGCTTCTGATACATGAGGCCCCGGGTGCCGTCGATCGGGTCCACCAGCAGGCGCCAGCGGCACTCCTCCTCGCGCGCGCCCCGCGGGAGCACGAGCGAGTCGCCAGGGAGCCCTTCGGCGACCAGGCACAGCGGCTCCTCGCGGGCCAGCTCGGTGAGCCCCTGCACGACGCTGTCCTCGCCCACGCGGTCGATGGCGTAAATCGTGTCGCCGCCCGCCGCGCCGGAGGCGTCGGCCGCCACGGCCGCGAGCTGCTCCGTCGAAGCCCGAGCGCACGCGGCCACCGCGGCGGCGCGGACACGCTCGTGGATGGAGAGGATCGGCTCGAGCAGGCGCTCGGGGCCGGCCACCTCACGCCTCTCGCGTGTAGTGCACGCTCGAGACCGCCCGGAGCTCGGCCGCCTTCTCCTCCGGCGCGGTGTCGTTCAAGAAGTTCCCGCCCCCGATCTCGGGGCCGGCGAGGTACTTGAGGAGGCCCGGTTTGCGCAGAGGCGGGTGGATCTGGATGTGAAAATGGAAGCCCGGGTACGGCGATCCGTCCGTCGGCGCCTGGTGCAGCGCCATCACGTATGGGAACGACATGCGCCACAGGTTGTCGAGCCGAATCAGGGTCTCCCGCAGCACGGCCGTGAAGTCCGCGAGCTCGGGAGCTGTGAGATGCGCCAAGCCGGGGCGCGTGGCACGCGGCGCTACGAACGTCTCGTAAGGGTAGCGGGCGAAATAGGGGATGAACGACAGCGCCTGGTCGCCCCGGACGATGAGACGCCGGCCGTCTGCTTCCTCGGCGGCCAGGATATCCTGGAAGAGCGGCCGCCCGTGCTCGGCCAGGTACGCTGCCTGCGCCTCCGCCTCCAGCTCGATGGTTCTGAACACGAAGTTCGTCGCGTAGATCTGGCAGTGCGGATGAGGATTGCTGACGCCGACGACCTCGCCCTTGTTCTCGAACACGAGCACGTGCCGTACGTCGTCGCGCGCACCGAGCTCGCGGTACTGCGCCTGCAGCACCTCCAGCAGACTCAGAATCTCCGCCTCGCTGAGTTGGGCGAGCGTGACGTCATGCCGCGGCGTGAAGCAGACCACACGGGCACATCCGGTGGCGGGCCGATTCCGATAGATTCCCGGCGGCGCCGCGAGCTCCGTGGACGCGCCGGGGCCGACGCAGGGGTGGTCGTTGTCGAACACAAAGACGCCGGTGTATCGCTCGTTCCGTTGTCCAGAGCTGCGCACGTTGCCCGGACACAGGTAGCAGTCCGGCGCATACGGGGGGGGCGGCAGCGCGCGGGACGCTTCGCCCACCCGCTCACCCTGCCAGGGCCGCTCGTTGCGGTGGGAAGACACGATGACCCACTCACGCCGCAGCGGATGCCAACGCTGCTCCCAGACCATGCCCGCTGAACGCCGCCGCTTCAGCGACGGGCCCCGAGCTGGATGCGAACGCTCGCTGACTCGAGTCCCTCGACTTCGGCTGTCAGCGTAGCAGTCCCCGCTCGCTCGCCCGCGCGGACAATGACCAGCGCCTTCCCGTTGAAGAGCTGCACGCGGTCGGCCTGGAACGGCGCATGGCTGACCTGGTCGCCGTTGTCCACGCCTGCGATCCGCGCACCGCCCGCCAGCCGGAGCCGGATCAGGTGATCCGCCGTCGGCACCGGTACGCCTGCGCGGTCCAGCACACTCACGGTGACGAACGAGAGGTCGTTCCCGTCGGCGTGGAGACGCGAGCGGTCGGGGGCGAGCGCGATGCGGGCGGGCGCGCCAGCGGTCTTTACTTCCTGCGTCGCCATCAGCTGTCCGCCCTTGCGCGCCACCGCCCGCAGCGTCCCCGGCGTGTACGGGACGCGCCACATCAGGTGGGAGACTTCGTCCGCCTTCCGCTTCGCGCCGAGCGACGTGCCGTTCAGGAACAGCTCTACTTCGTCGGCGTTGGTGTAGGCCCACACGTCGATGGTGTCGCCCGCCGTCCAGTTCCAGTGCGGGAAGACGTGCAGCATGGGTCGCGTCGTCCACTCGCTCTCGTACAGGTAGAACGGATCCTTTGGGAAACCCGCCAGATCGACCACACCGAAATAGGAGCTGCGCGCAGGCCACTCGTACGGCGTGGGCTCGCCCAGGTAGTCGATCCCGGACCAGATGAACATCCCCGAGAGGAATGGGTACCGCTCGAACAGGCGCAGCGATTCTTCGTGTAGCGAGCCCCAGAATGCCTTCCGGTCGTCGTATGACGAGAGCCGGTAGTTCTTGTTCGGCTGCGGTCCGCTGTCCTTCACGTACGGGGTTGCGTAGCTCGCGACGCTGTCGGAGGGCTGCTCATAGACGCCGCGACTGTTGAGCGCCGACATCGCCTCGGTGATGAGGAACTTCCCCCCCGGGAACAGCGTCGGGAAACTCGGCCAGACCTCGTGGTGGTAGTTGTGGCCCAGCAGGTCGAGGGCGCCCGCGTGAAACAGCGGGTTTGCCGGACTGCCGTTGTTGTTCGCCGACGTAATGGGCCGGGTCGGGTCGAGGCGTCGCACGATCCCGGCGAGCTCGCGACCAATTGGAATGGCAGTGGTGTCGTCGTTGGTCCACTGCTCCATGACCTCGTTTCCGATGCTCCACATGAAGACGCTGGGGTGGTTGCGGTCGCGTCGCACCATATCCGAGAGGTCGCGCACGTGCCACGCGTCCCAGTCCAGGTGGTAGTCGAACTTCGTCTTCTCCTTCTTCCACATGTCGAACGCCTCGTCCAGCACGATGAAACCCATGCGGTCGGTGAGATCGAGCAGCTCGGGAGCGGGCGGGTTGTGTGACGTGCGGATGGCGTTGACGCCCATGTCCCGCATGATCTCGAGCTGCCGCTCGAGCGCGCGGGTGTTCACCGCGGCGCCCAGGCTCCCGAGATCGTGGTGCAGGCACACACCCCGGATTTTGACGTGCGTGCCGTTGAGGATGAACCCGCGGTCGGGATCGAACACGAACGTCCGGACCCCGAACGGCGTGCTGTAGTCGTCGCAGCGCCCTCCCCTCCCCGTCGCGCCGCACATCACCCGGGATACGGCCCGGTACAGGTACGGTCGCTCGACCGACCACAGTGTCGGGCTGGTGATAACCAGGTCCTGCGCGATTTCAGTGACGGAGTCGCGCGGCAGGCGGGCCTCGGCTGATGCCGCCGCCACCTCCTTGCCCGCGGCATCGTACAGGATCGTCCGCAGTGTGATCGGCTGGTCCGCCTGCGACGCGTTGCGGATGGTGGTCCGTATCGTCACCCGGGCCGAGGCCGCGGTTACCTCGGGCGTGGTGACATAGGTGCCCCAGTGGTCGACGTGCACGGGGTCCGTGGTGACCAACCGGACGTGCCGATAGATGCCCGAGCCAGAGTACCAGCGCGAGTTGGGCTGTTGCGAGTTGTCCACCCGCACGACGATCACGTTGCTCGCCCGGCCGTAGCGGAGGTGCGGCGTCAGCTCGTAGCTGAAGGAGCTGTACCCGTACGGCCGCTTTCCGAGGTAATGCCCGTTGATCCAGACTTCGCTGTTGCGGTAGACGCCATCGAACTCGACGAACACCAGCCCGCGCGTGTTCCGCTCGGCTACGGAGAACGTCTTTCGGTACCAGCCCACCCCGCCCGGCAGCGCCCCGCCGTTGGCTCCGGCGGGGTTGGTGTCGCTGAACGCTCCCTCGATGCTCCAGTCGTGCGGCAGGTCCAGCGTCCGCCAGCCGGCGTCATCGAAGGCGGCCTCCTGGGCCCCTGTCACATCGCCCAGGTGGAACCGCCACGCCCGATCGAACTCGACGGTGCTCCGCTGCGCCGCCGCGGTGCGCGGGCCGAGCAAGACGGACAGGACGGCGGCGGCCACGCGAGCCTGTAGTCGGAGACTGCGGGAACGCTGCAGCACCAGGTGCATGGCTGAGAACCCGGAAAGTGCGGAGCCGAGGGACGTCCGGAGCAGACAAGATAACACGGCTTGACAGCGCAGGCAGCACGCGTAGTGTCCCCACCCGAACGTCACCGGGGAGCCACGCGTGACCGCCTACCTCTTCCGGAAATGACGGGAATCGGCAGGCGCGAGTTCGTTGGCGCCGTGCTCGCGGGGGGCGCGGGCGTGCTGACGCCTGCCCGGGGCCGGGTCGGGGCTACGGTGCGCGGCGGCCGTGCTCGGCTGGCGGACTCGCGCATCGACGTTCTCGTGAACGAGCCCATCGCCACGATCGCGCCCGAGCTGTACGGCCATTTCGTCGAGCACCTGGGCGGCGTGGTCTACGACGGCGTGTGGGTGGGCGAGCGCTCCCGGGTCCCGAACGTGGGCGGGATCCGCCAGGCGCTGGTGGCGGCGCTGCGGCAGGTCCGTCCTGCCGTAGTGCGCTGGCCGGGCGGCTGCTTCGCCGACTCCTACGACTGGCATGACGGGATCGGCCCACGCGATCGTCGGCCCCGCCGCACCAACTTCTGGAGTGACGACCCCCACCTGCGCGCGCTGGGCGATGTGCCCGCCAAATACGAGCCCAACCAGTTCGGCACGAACGAGTTCATGCGCTTCTGCCGGCTCATCGGCGCCGCGCCCTACCTCGCGGTGAACCTCCGCACGCTCCCGGCCCGATCATTCATGGAGTGGGTGGAGTACTGCAACTCGCCCGCCGGAAGCACGACCTTGGCCCAGCAGCGGGCGGCGGGCGGAGATCGGGAGCCGTTCGCGGTGCGGTACTGGGGGATCGGCAACGAGTCCTGGGGATGCGGCGGCAACTTCACGCCGGAGGAATACGCCGCCGAGTACCGCCGCTTCGCCACCTGGGCGGTCCCGGGGTACGGCGTCGACCTCGCGTTCGTCGGGTCCGGCCCGAGCGGCGGAGATTTGGAATGGACACGCCGATTTTTCCGCGAGCTGGCCGAGCGCCGCAGCTTCGATCGCATGTGGGGCTGGGCCCTCCACCATTACTCCAGCGCCCCGAACGGTGAGGCCCTCGCGTTCGACGACCCGGCCTGGTACGACCTGCTGGGCAGCGCCAACCGCATAGAGTCGCTCATCACCTCGCAATGGCAGGTGATGGGGGAGAGCGACCGCGAGCATCGGGTGAAGCTGGTGGTGGACGAGTGGGGCGCGTGGCACAAGATGACGACGAACGTGGACCCCACGCACCTCTTCGGGCAGCAGTCGACCATGCGCGATGCGCTCGTCGCCGCCCTCACGCTCGACACCTTCAATCGCCACGCCGACAAGGTCGCGATGGCCAACATCGCGCAGCTCGTCAACTGCATCCAGTCGTTGTTCCTCGCCCACGAAGACAAGTTCCTGCTCACGCCGACCTACCATGTCTTCGCGCTGTACGCGGCGCACCAGGGGGCGCGTGCCGTGCGCGTGGTGGCGTCCGCGCCGCCTGTGAGCTGGGTCGACGGGCAGCAACGCGAGCGCGCGTTGTGGGGGCTCAACGGCTCGGCGTCGCTGGCGGGCGATGCGCTCACGCTGACCGTCACCAACCCGCACCTCACCGAGCCGCGCGAAGCCGAGATCGCGGTCCCGGGCGCGGTGGTGAGAGCCGTAACGGCGACGACGCTCGCCGCGCGCGACGTGCACGATCACAATACGTTCGAGGCCCCGCGCCGCGTCGCGCCCACCACGGCGAGCGTGGCGGTGAGCGCCGCGCCGTTCGTGTATCGTTTCCCTGCGGCGTCCGTGACGAAGCTGGAGATCGCGATCGGGCGGTGACCCCGGCCTAGAGGCCCTCGCCTCCCGCCACCGCCATGCCCATCGCGTGATAGCCCTTGTCCACGTAGATCGTCGCCCCGGTGATGCCGCTGCCCAGCGGGCTGGCGAGGAACGCGGCGGTGGCGCCCACCTCCCCGGCGGAGAGCGGCTCAGTGAGGGGAGCGTTGGCCGCGCAGTACTGGACCATCCGCTCGATCTTCCCGATCGCGCTCGCGGCGCGTGAGGCCAGCGGGCCCGCCGAGATCGTGTTCACGCGCACGCCGTACTGGCGGCCGGCCTCGAAGGCGAGCGTGCGGGTGTCGCTTTCGAGCGCCGCTTTGGCCGACGACATCCCACCGCCGTAGCCCGGCACCACGCGTTGGCTCGCCAGATAGGTGAGCGACAGGAACGACCCGCCCTGTCGCATCAGCGGCCCCAGCCGGGCGACCATCGAAACCAGCGAATACGCGCTCACGCTCACGGCGGTGAGATACCCGCCGCGGCTCGTCTCGAGCAGCGGTTTCTTCACCTCGGGGCCGTTGGCGAGGGAGTGGATGACAATGTCGAGCGGCCGCGTCCCGAAGTCCTGGATGCAGCGCTGTGCCAGCCCGGCGACCGAGAAGTCTCCGACGTCCTTGTAGCGCTTGTTGGTGCGCACGTCGTCGGGCGCATCCGCCGCCGTGTCGTACGCGGCGTCGAGGGGATAGATCTTTTCGAACGTGAGCAGCGAGCCGTCGGACATGCGGCGCGCCTCGTCCATCTTCCCCCGCTCGAGCAGGTTCAAGAAGATGTTCAACGCAGGCGGCCAAGTTCCGGTACACACCGTGGCGCCGGCCTCGGCGAGCGCCTTGGCGATGGCGAAGCCGTAGCCGGCGTCGTCGGCGACCCC
>DASPXE010000042.1:0-1842 GCA_035637455.1 Gemmatimonadales bacterium | reverse complement strand
GCGTTACTCAGCCTCCTTGTGATCGGAGCGATGGCTTCGCCTGTGCAAAACGGTGTGCTTCCGGAAACTCTGCGCGAGGACGCTCAGCACCGTGGTTGCTCAGAGATCGCCGACTTCTACGACCGGCCTGGGCGCATCGACCCAGCCTACGTATTCGGATACCTGGATTCGAAGCTGGACCAGTTCGGCGACAACAGCGCCATCTATTGGTGCCAGCGCCCACCTGCTGCAGAGCGCTACCTCCTCGTCGTGTGGCTGTCAGACTCCGTTGTCGCCAATGCCTTCAAGTGCCCGCGCACGATCGCATGGCGGAACTATCCTGGCGGCCTGCGCGTGTCACGGCACGAGCGCCTTGCTCTGAGCGACTTCTGGTACCGGGACGATCCCAGGCGCCATGGCCCATCGGGTGCTATGACCGACGGACCCGTCATCGAAACCGAGTATGACGGCGTTGGGGCGCGCTTTTTCTGCCATGCTGGAACGTGGCTGGTTCAGCAATTGCACTGACGCTCGGATTGGCAACTGGAATGCTGCCTAACAAGCGCTTGAAGCTGGCGGGCGGTGATCGCTTCAAGGGAAGCGGAGTGTTGTGCGCTGGCCCGCACGAACTATCGTTCAACGACACTGCGCGGGGCGGGCGAGTCGCCCGCAGCTTAAGCGCGATCCGTTAGGCAGCTGCCACCTCACCACTGGTGACCAAGTGGCGAGTGACCTTCTGGCAACCTGTGGTGTAGTCACGTCACCGCTCAACCGGAGGAGACAGTGCGCCCCTTCCGCGTGTCTAACCTAGTCATCGGCATCTTGATTCCCGTCGCCCCCTCCGCAGCGGCACAGGTAAACGCGGCGCTTCGCGACTACGTGGAGCTCCGCATCGAAGTCAAGCACTGGGCCCCTGACGCCAAGGTGCGACTCACCTTCCTTGAGGGCCCAGACTCTCTTCGAGGGGTCGTGCGCGACGTTCCAGTGCAATTCGATCTGAGGATAGCAGGCCCGTTGCTCAAGGTGCGAGTTGAGCCGCTTACAGTGCCCGCTCTGACAACCGTGCACGTGGAGGCGTGGCGAGGTGGCGCACTTGTTAGTGACGGCAGCGTGACTGGAAGAGGCGCGTTGGTACATGTCGACCGCGGCTTCATCTCGGTCTCCACGTCTCCGCCGCGTTTCGTCTGGCAGCCAAGCTTCTTCTAGGGCAGCTGCCTAACAAGCGCTTGAAGCTGACGGGGCCTGCTTTCAGAGGAAACGTCCGTTTGTGCGCCCGCGTGCTCGCGGTGCACGGAACGGCTCCTTGTGCCCGTCGGCGTTCGCCCCGCAGCTTAAGCGCGATCCGTTAGGCGGCGCGCTGCCGCCCCACAAACATCCTTTCGTCAATTCTTTTGGTACCGTGAGTGCGCGGGGCGCCGAGCGCCGAGGCGCCCGGGGAAGGATCTGTTCGCCGCGCCCGACCACCCCAACGGCCCGGCACAGACCCGCCGCGCCGCGCACCTCCTTCCATTGGGTGGCTGCCCAGAGTCAACTTCCCAACCCAAGGCGGGCGCGGGCTCCCAGCTGCGCGCGGCGCGCTTGAGCGTCGGTGCCAAGGGCGCCGTCTAACACGCGCTTGGAGCTGGCGGCGCCCTCCTGTTAGGGTAGAATTCCATTTGTGACGAACCAAACTAGGCGCCGCAGCTCAAGCGCGATCCGTTAGGCGGCATCACTGCGAATGGGTGAGCGCCACCGCTGGGTAGACCTCTTCTTCACGATCCTCACCGTCGGCGTGCTCAGCCTCTTCGGCAAGTACTACCACAGGTGGGGATGGGGCGTCGTCGCCGCAGCGTCGGTCGTCGCTCTGCGGGAGGGCGTGTATCG
>DASPXE010000041.1:0-1814 GCA_035637455.1 Gemmatimonadales bacterium | reverse complement strand
TAATATTACTTTAAAAGTTTAATGGCTTAATCTTGCTTTACTGTCAGACCTACAAGTCTATCAGTCGCGTAAGCGGGGCATATGATCGCAAGATACGGAAAGGAAAGGTCTTGGATTTTTGAAAAAGTTACGCTAGGGATTAAAAAAGTAAGTCCCCCAATTATTAAAAAATATTGGTAATTATCTGGGTAAATTTCAAAAAAAACTTCACGATTACTGTGAAGTTAATTTGAAGCGAAACTTATTATTTTATAAGAACGTTCAACGACTAAAGGATTAATTTTAATCTTATTTCTCAATAATCCAGCATTTATTGTAAAATTTAAATTGTAGAATATTAGTTACATAATAATTAATGTATATTAATATACTTTGGTTAAATATAAATTATATAAAAAATATGTTAGAATTATTTAAATTAAATTATTTAAAAAAAACTGAAAATAAAAAAAGCTGAAGCTGTAAATTTCACAAAAAACATGATAAACATCATCCTTCTACAGTTAGAGAATGAAAAAATAGTATTTATGTATATAATAAAAATGCAATTAATTTAATACCTCAAAGTACAGTATTGGCTATTAAATTAATAAAAAGTTATTTTAACCTTTATAATTATAAACTTGAACGTGAAATAAGAACAAATAGATTACTACTTAGATTAAGAAGACTTTCATCACATAAAATTTATGTGAGTAATGGTGAATTTAAACACACAAATAATAAAGTAATTATTACATTATATATATATAATAGACAAAAATTTAATTTTGATAAAAAACTTATAAAAAGTTTTTTTAATTCTTGATTTAATCAAGATTTATTAATTAAAAGATGAGATAATTTATTCAAAAGACGGCAATTTATTGAGAATAAGGCTTTAGATAAATTAAACAGAAAAAAACATGTATTAATACATACATTAGATTCACAAAATTACAAAAATTTATCTAAATATCTAACTATATTTTATAAAAAACTTTTAAAAAAATCTCTAGATAAATTTTTTTTATATCGTTGTAATCAACAACTTATTACTATAAATGAATATAAATTTAATTATAATTTTTTACAATTTTTGAAAAAATATTTAGAAAAAATATATAATAAAAATGTGGAATTTAATTTAGTAAATTTAAAACGTTTTTTTCTTAATAGTGATATATTATCAGAATCGATAATTTTAAAAATAAGAAGAAATAGAAGGAAAATACTAAAATTTTTAAATACTTTAAAAAGAAAAGTAAAAGTACGTTATAATAAAAATTATTTTTATCAACCAATTATAAATAATAAATCATTAGAAAAACTAGTTTTAAGAGATATAAAATACAAACATATAACAGGTTTTAGAATTGAGGCAAGTGGTAGACTAACTAGACGTTATACGGCTTCAAGATCTATATCTAAATTAAGATATAAAGGTAACTTATTAAATATAGATTCTTCTTATAAGGGATTATCTTCTATATTATTAAGAAATAATAATAAATCAAATTTACAATTCACTAAATTAAACTCTAAAACACGTATAGGTTCCTTTGGAATAAAAGGTTGAGTAAGCGGTAATTAAAAAATAAAGTTACTTTTATTAAAATTTTACAATAAATGATGAAATAGTCTGAACCATATTGAAAAATATGGAAATAAATAATATATTTATGTTAACAAAATTTGAACAGGCTAATGTGCGCAAGAGAGTACAAATTGAGTGCGCGGTTTGGCACCTCGATGTCGGCTTAGCTCATCCACATGAACGCAGGAATCATGAAGGGTTCGACTGTTCGTCGATTAAAGAGCTACACGAGCTGGGT
>DASPXE010000040.1:0-19493 GCA_035637455.1 Gemmatimonadales bacterium | reverse complement strand
GCCCGGGCGCTCGAGAGCGACGCCCCCCCCTCGGCGAGCGAGATCCCGGCGGTCCTCGCCCGGCACGGCGTGTGGTTTCTCGATCCTCCCGCGGCAGCGCGACTGGCGCGGCCCGTCCCATGAACGTCCTCGCCGGCGATGTGGGGGGAACCAACGCGCGCCTGGCTCTGGTGGAGGTCCTGGATGGTCGGGCCACCATTCGAGAGCACCGGACCTATCCCAGCCGCGCCTACCCGGGGCTCGCCCCGATCGTGCGGACCTTCTGTGCGGAGATCAACGCCCGACCGGAGCGCGCCTGCGTCGGGGTGCCGTGCCCGGCCATGGAGGACGAATGTCGGGCGGCGAACCTCCCGTGGCGGGTGGACGCCCGAGCCCTGGCCGCCGACATCGGGATCGCGTCCAGCGCGCTCATCAACGACTTCACGGCGATCGGCCACGGCATCGCGTTGCTGCGTGCAGAGGACGTCGAGACGCTCCAGCCCGGCGAGCCCAAGGCGGGCGCCCCGATCGGGCTCATCGGCGCCGGCACCGGCCTGGGGGTGGGATTCCTCACCCGGCGGGGCGCTCACTACGAGGTGCACGGCTCCGAGGGCGGCCACGTCGGCTTCACCCCCCGCGGTGAGCGCCAGGCGGGGCTGGCCCGTTCTCTGGAGCGCGAATACGGACGCGTGTCGCAAGAGCGCGTGCTCTCGGGGCCGGGGATCCTCGGGACGTACCGTTACCTCGCGAACACCGGCGTTGCCCCGGAGAACCCAGCGGTCCGCGCCGAGATCGAGGGCGGCGATCCGGCGGCGGTAATTTTCCGGCTCGCCACGACCGGGACCGACGCACTGTGCCGCCACACCCTCGACCTCTTCGTCGATGCGCTCGGGGCGGCGGCGGGCGACCTCGCCCTCACCGTGCTCGCCCGCGCAGGGATTTACATCGGGGGCGGGATCGCCCCGCGCATCGTGGGACATCTGCGGGACGGGGGCTTCCTCCGGGCGTTCCGCGACAAGGGCAGGATGTCGGACTACCTCGCGCGCGTGCCGGTGCGCGTCATCGTGAACCCGCACGTGGCGCTGCTGGGAGCGGCCGCCGTGGCAGCCAGGCTCCCCTGACGGAAACAAACGGAAACAAACGGAAACAAACTTGAGGAAGGGCATCATGGCTAAAGTCGCCGCGAAAACTCGCGTGCAGGCTCTACTCGACCTCGGGCAGAGCGTCTGGCTCGACTACTTGCGACGGGGCATGCTCCAGTCCGGGGAGCTCCAACGGATGATCGACGACGGCCTCCGGGGAATGACGTCCAACCCGACGATCTTCGAGCACGCGATCGGCGGGAGCACCGACTATGACGCAGCCCTGTCCCGGGTCGCCGCCTCGTCCCGGACTGAGCGCGACATTTTCGACCTCCTGGCCGTCGACGACGTGCGGACCGCCGCGGACCTGTTTCGCTCCGTCTACGACGCGTCCCAGGGAGCGGATGGGTTCGTCTCGCTCGAGGTGTCCCCTACGCTCGCGCGGGACACGGCGGGCACGATCGGGGAAGCCCGTCGCCTGTGGGCGGCGGTGGACCGGCCGAACGTGATGATCAAAGTGCCGGGGACGCGCGAGGGATGGCCCGCGATCGAGCGCCTGCTGACCGACGGCATCAACGTCAACATCACGCTGCTGTTCTCCCTCGAGCACTACCGGCAGGTCGCCGAGGCCTATCTGCGGGCGCTGGAAGCCCGGCGCAACGCTCGGCAGCCGATCGACCGCGTCGCGTCAGTCGCGTCCTTCTTCGTGAGTCGCGTCGATACGGAGGTAGACCGCCGGCTCGACGCGATCGGCGGGGCGTGGCTGGGCCTGCGCGGCAAGGTCGCGATCGCGAACGCGCAGCTGGCGTACGCGTGGTTCCGTGAGCTGCTGAACGGCGGGCGGTGGCGCTCGCTCGCCGCGGCGGGGGCGAAGCCCCAGCGTTTGCTGTGGGCCAGCACCGGCACCAAGGACCCGGTCTATTCCGACGTGTTGTACGTGGATTCACTGATCGGCGCGGACACGATAAACACCTTGCCGCCACAGACGCTGCAGCTGTTCGAAGACCACGGCACCGTGCGAGAGACCCTGCCCGGCGACCCGGCGGCAGCGCAGCGCGTTATGGAGCGCCTCGCGACCGCGATCGATTTCGACGAAGTCACGCGAGTGCTCGAGACAGAGGGGATCGAGAAATTCGCCCACTCCTTCGACACGCTGCTCGGCGTGATCGCCGCGAAGCGTAAGGCGCTCGTGGCCGCGGCACCGCCGCGGCACTCCGCCGAGCTGCGCGCGTTCGACCAGGCGGTGACGCTGCGGCTCGCGGAGCTGGAGCAGGCGGACGTGCCCAAGCGTATCTGGGCCCGGGACCCGACCGTCTGGATGCCTGACCCCGATACTCCGGAGATCAGCGATCGGTTGGGTTGGCTCGGCGTGGGCGAGATGATGGCGCAGCAGGTCAAAGCGCTGGCCGCGTTTGTCGAGCAGCTGCGGGGCGAGTTCGACCGGGTGTTGCTGTGCGGCATGGGGGGCTCGAGCCTGGCGCCCGAGGTGCTGTGGCGCACATTCGGCCGCCGGACCGGCTACCCGTCGCTGCTCGTGCTCGACAGCACCGACCCGCGCGCCGTGGCCGCCGCCGCCGGCGCCGGCGGGAATGTCGCGCGCACGCTGTTCCTGGTCTCGAGCAAGTCCGGTACGACGCAGGAGACGGACTGCCTGTTCCGCTATTTCTGGGACGGCACCGGCGGCCGGGGGGCGCAGTTCGTCGCGATCACCGATCCGGACACGCCGCTCGCCCGGCTCGCCGCGGAGCGGGGGTTCCGCCGCACCTTCTTGAACCCCAAGGACATCGGCGGTCGCTATTCCGCCCTGTCCTACTTCGGACTCGTCCCGGCGGCTCTCATCGGGATCGACGTGGGCCTGCTGCTGCACCGTGCGCATCGCGCGGCTGAGGCCTGCGCCGCGTGGGTTCCGGCGGGTCAAAACCCGGCGGCGTGGCTGGGCGCCATCCTCGGTGAAGCCGCGCTCGCAGGCCGTAACAAGGCGACCTTCGTCCTCTCGCCGGGGATCGGGAGCTTCGGGCTGTGGGTCGAGCAATTGATCGCGGAGAGCACCGGCAAGGAAGGAACGGGGATCCTGCCGGTGGTCGAGGAGCCGCTGGGCCCGCCCGAGGTGTACGGGCGCGATCGCGTCTTCATCGCGCTCACGCTGGCGGGTGAGGCAGACGAAGCGACGCAGGCGCGGCTGCGCGCGCTCACCGTCGCGGGCCACCCCGTTGTGCGGCTGGCACTGGAGGACCGCTACGACCTCGGGCAGGAGTTCTTCCGCTGGGAGTTTGCCACCGCCGTCGCCGGAGCGATCCTGCGCATCAACGCGTTCGACCAGCCCAACGTCGCCGAGAGCAAGCAGAACACCAAGGACGTGCTCGCCGGGAAACAGCCGCCGGCGCCCCCGGCCACCGCCGCGGAGCTCGACGCCTTCCTGGCCGCCATCAGGCCGGGCGACTATCTCGCCTTGATGGCGTACCTGCCACCGAGTCCCGAGAACGACCGGCGGCTCGCGGCCGCCCGCGGAAGGTTGCGCGACCGGCTGCAGGTTGCCACCACGGTCGGGTACGGCCCGCGGTTCCTGCACTCGACCGGACAACTGCACAAGGGCGGCCCGCCCGTCGGTCACTTCCTGCAGATCACCGAGCGGGCCGACCGGGACGTCCCCATCCCCGGGGTGCCCTACACGTTCGGCCAGCTGGAGGCGGCGCAGGCCGAGGGCGATCTGCGCGCGCTGCGCGGGCGCGGCCGGCCCGCGATTCGGGTCGACGGCTTCGCACTGCTCGAGCGGTGAGCATCACACACGTCTTCTTCGACGTGGGTGGAGTCCTGGGCACGAACGGCTGGGACCAGCACCACCGCGCGGCCGCTGCTGAAACGTTCGGCCTGGACGCCGCCGAACTACACAAGCGGCACGACGAGGCGGTCACGCTGTGGGAAACCGGCGGGATGTCGCTGGACCAATACCTCGATCACACCGTGTTCTATCGACCGCGCCCGTTCCGCCGCGAGGACTTCCGGGCATTTATGTTGCGTCAAAGTATCCCCTTCCCGGAGACCATCGCTGTGGCGCGCAACCTCGCGCGGACATGCCGCTATTGGATGATGACGATCAACAACGAATCGGCCGAGCTCAACGAGCACCGATTACAGGTGTTCGGCCTGCGGGACATCTTCGACACGTTCTTCACGTCGTGCTGGGTGGGGGTCCTCAAGCCCTCGTGCCAAATCTACGAGCGCGCGCTGATGATGTCGCAGGCCGACCCGTCGGCTGCCGTGTTCATTGACGACCGCGAGCACAACCTCGAGACGGCGCGGCTGCTCGGGATGCACACGGTTCTGTACCTCGACGCCCCACGGCTCCGCCGCGACCTGGCGGCGCTGGCCGTGGCCATCTGAAGGAGGAGCGGCGATGCAACTGGCGATGATCGGATTGGGCCGCATGGGCGGCAACATGGTGCGGCGGCTGCTCCAGGGGGGGCACGAGGTCGTCGTCTACGATCGCAGCCCCGACGCGATCCAGACACACGTGCAGCTGGGGGCGAAGGGCGCGCGCGACCTCGCCGACACCTGCCGGCAGCTCACCGGCCGACGCGTGGCCTGGGTGATGGTCCCGTCCGGTCAGGCGGTGGAAAGCACGATCGAGCAACTGGTGCCCCATCTCGCCGGCGGGGACATCGTTATCGATGGTGGCAACTCGAATTTCCGCGACTCGATGCGCCGGGCGAAGGCGCTCGAAGCCAAGGGGCTCGAGTTCGTGGACGCCGGGACGAGCGGCGGCATCTGGGGCCTGACAGTCGGCTACTGTCTGATGATCGGCGCGTCGCCGGCCGCGTTCCGCCACTGCGAGCCGATCTTCAAAACGCTGGCGCCGCCGGACGGGTACGCGCACGTCGGGCCGCCGGGCGCGGGACACTACGTGAAGATGGTGCACAACGGGATCGAGTACGGGCTGCTCCAGGCGTACGCCGAGGGCTACGAAATCCTGCATGCCTCCAAGGACTTCAAGCTCGACCTCTGCAACATCGCGAATCTGTGGAACGAGGGGAGCGTGGTGCGCTCCTGGCTCAACGAGCTGGCCGCGCGGGCGTTCGAGAAGGACGCCGACCTGGGGGCGATCAAGGGGTTCGTCGAGGACTCGGGCGAGGGACGGTGGACCGTGGAGGAGGCGATGCGTCTCGACGTCCCCGCGCCGGTCATCACGCTGTCGCTCCTGGCCCGCTTCCGGTCGCGGCAGCCGGAGTCGTTCGGCGCCAAGGTGATCGCGGCGCTCCGCAACGAGTTCGGCGGTCATGCGGTGAAGACGACATGAGCCCACGGCTGTCCGTCGCCGCGCGCATCGCCGAAGCGCTGCACCCCCGCGCCTTGTCCTTGAAGGCGGCGGGGCCGTGCACGCTCGTTATCTTCGGGGCGGGAGGCGACCTCACCCGCCGCAAACTGGTCCCGGCATTGTACCACCTCCTGCAAGATGGCCTCCTGCCGCCTACCGTCGCGGTGATCGGCGTAGGGCGCGAGCGGCTCGACGACGCGTCGTTCCGTACAGCGATGCAGCGCGCGCTGGACGAGTTCGCTCCTGACGGGGGTCGGCCCGACGTCGCGGCGACCCTGCGCGAGCGGCTGTTCTACGTGTGCGGCGATCTGGACGACGCGCAGACGTATGGCGCGCTGCGCCGGCGGCTCGAGGCAGTAGACGGCGCCCCGCCTGCCGTCGCGGCGCGGGGTCGCCTCTTTTACCTCGCCATCCCGCCGAGCGTCTACCCGGACGTGATTCACCACCTCAATGCGAGCGGCGTCGCGCCCCAAGTCCGCGACCCGGTGGCACCGGCGTGGGTGCGCGTCATCATCGAGAAGCCGTTCGGGCACAGCCTCGAGAGCGCGCGGGCGCTGAACGGCGTCGTGCGCCAGGCCTTCGCCGAGCATCAGGTCTACCGGATCGACCACTACCTCGGCAAGGAGACGGTGCAGAACCTGCTGGTGTTCCGGTTCGCCAACTCGATCTTCGAGCCGGTGTGGAACCGCCAGCACGTCCATCACGTGCAGATCACGGCGGCCGAGAGCGTGGGGGTCGAGCACCGCGGGCGCTATTACGAAGAAGCGGGCGTGGTGCGCGACATGTTCCAGAACCACCTGCTGCAGCTCCTCACGCTCACGGCGATGGAGCCGCCGGTGACGTTCAGTGCCGACGCCGTGCGGGATGAGAAGGTGAAAGTGCTGCGCGCGATCCGCCCCATCACGCCGCCGGAGATGCACGACTACCTGGTGCGCGGACAATACGGTCCAGGGACGATCGACGGTCACGCCGTCCCGGGCTATCGGCAGGAGCCCAACGTCGCGCCGGACTCGGGGACGGCGACCTACGCGGCGGCGCGCTTCATGATCGACAACTGGCGCTGGCACGACGTGCCGTTCTACGTGCGCTCGGGCAAGCGGCTGCCGCGGCGCGCTACGGAGATCGCGATCCAGTTCCGGCAGCCGCCGCACCTCATGTTTCCGCTGCCGCCGGACCAGCAATTCCAGCCCAACGTGCTCGCCATCCGGGTCCAACCCAACGAAGGCATCTCGCTCCGGTTCGAGGTCAAGGTCCCGGGCGTGGAAGTGCGGATGGTTTCGGTCGATATGGACTTCGACTACCACCAGGCGTTCGGCGAGGCTGGCCACGAGGCCTACGAGACCCTGCTGCTCGACTGCATGCTCGGCGACGCGACCCTGTTCACCCGATCGGACGAAGTCGAGGCGGCATGGGCGGTCGTTGATCCCATCATCGACTACTGGCAACACAAACGACCGGATCACTTCCCCAACTACGCGGCCGGCAGTTGGGGCCCGGACGTCGCTGACGAGTTCGTCGCGCGGCTCGGGGCGAGATGGCGCCAGCCGTGACGGCGAGGCGGGGGCTCCCGGCGAGGAGCCGGCCACCTGCGTGAAATGTCCGTTCGCAGCCCGGGTCTCTGGTGCGCGTGATGACGTTCATGCAAGGTCCGGGCTTGCTGCTGCTCGCACCACTCATCGTGTGCTTCTTCATCGGCGGGGGGTGGCTGTCGTTTGCGCTCGCCAAGGCCGGCGTGGTCGCCCGGGGGAACCCGCGCCTTCATCTGCTCGCGCTCGGGGTCGCGGTGGTCGGAGGCGTGCTGGGACGCTTACGGTGGGACCGACACCTGCCGGCCCGCGAGGACGGGCAGCGCGCCGGGCCCTCCAATTTTCGCGTGGATTTCACGCCAGACCGAACGTGCTAGTCCGCCGCTTGCCGCTCCGGTGGCGGCTCCTCGTCGGCGAGCAGCCGGAACGACTTCACCGCGCCGGTGAGCTTGTCCGCCGCCTCGGCGAGCTGGTTCGCCGACGACGCGATCTCCTCGGTCGAGGCACTCTGCTCCTCGCTCGACGCCGCGATCTCCTCCGCCGCGGCGAGCAGGCTCTCCGTCTCGTGGGTCACCGTGGCGAGGCGCGCGCTGATCTCCTCGACCAGCGCCCGCATCTCCTCCGCGGACCGCGCGATCTCCCGGCTCCAGATGTCGCTCGCCTGCGCCTCCGCGGCCACCGTCGCGAGGCCTTGCGCGGCAGCTTGTGCGGCTGCGCGCGCCGCGGCGCCCCCCTGGGCGAGGTGCGCCAGCCGCTCCCGGGTCGCCTCGACCCGCGCCAGCACGCCGCGCACCGTGTCCCCCGTGTCTCCCGCCGCCGCCGCCGCCACCGAGGCGAGCTTCCGCACTTCGTCCGCCACCACGGCGAAGCCGCGCCCCTGCGGGCCGGCGCGCGCCGCCTCGATCGCGGCGTTCAGGGCGAGCATGTTGGTTTGCGTCGCGATCGCCTTCGTCTGGGTAACGAACTTCTGGATTTCGCCCGACGCCTGAGCGAGCGCCGCCGCTTCTTTCGAGCCCCGCTCCACTTCTTCGGCCAGCTTGGCAAGCTGCGCGGTGCTCTGATCGAGCACCTCCTTGTGCCGCCGGGCCAGGTCCGCGACGGCGGTGTTGCGCCGCACCGAGTCCTCCGCCCCCGCCGCGAGCGCCGTGGCGATGTGGAGGATCTTGGCCGCATCGTCCGCTGCGGCGCGTACCAACTGTGCCTGATCCGCCGCGCGCCTGGTGAGGTCCTGGCAGGTCGCCGTCATCTCCTCGGTCGAGGCGCTCATCTCTTCGGTCGACGACGAGATCTCAGTCGCCATCGCCGCCGCCTCGTCGGCGGCCGTGCGGATCGCGCCCACCAGCCGCCGCAGCGCCACCACCATCGTGTGGACCGAGGAGAGGAGATCGCCCACCTCGGCCGCTTCGGTGCGCTGGGTCACGACCGTGACGGAGAGGTCCCCGCCCGCCACGCGGCTCGCGATCGCACCCGCCGCCTTCACCGGCTCGGTGATCCGCTTGTTGAGGCGATGGCGGAAGAACACCAAGAGGCCCACCGTCGCGCCGAACAGGAGCAGCGCCCACAGGAAGATGCTCGCCCGGGTGCCGCGTGCCCCCGCGTACGCGGTGGCCGTCGGTTGCCGGAACACCACCCACCATTTGCCGTTGTTCGTGGGCGCGGTGACAACGAGGTCTTCCGCCCTGCCCGTCCGCAGCGTCGTGCGGGCGGGCAACTCCGTGCGCGGCACCGCCGCCGCGTCCGGGAGCGTGTGCAGCAGCTCGCCCTGATTCGCGCTTACGATCACGCGTCCCGTGGCGTCCACCACCTGGAGTCGGCCCCCGCTGACCTCGACTCCCACGAGCAGGCGCGACAGGCGGTCCAAAGCGAACACGGTCTTGAGCACGCCCACGGGCCGCGTCGCCCGGGGCGCGTGGATCGCGACGTCGTATTCGAGCGATAGCACAGCCGCCGAGGAATCATACTGCGGGGCGCCTTCGAACAGGCCGTCGGCCATCGCCCGCTGCCACCATGCTTCGTCGGACTGCACGAAGTCCGACGTCCGCCCCGAGGCGAGCACGGTGTAGCCGTGGTGCTCGGTGAAGAACAGCTCGCCGTAGTCGGAGCGCTGGGGGTATCCGCTCAAGTACGCCGCGAGGTCGGCGTCCCCGCCGAGCGCCCGGCGCTGAGCGAACATCTGCTCGAGGGTGGGGATGTCGAGCTGCGGCAGCTTCTGCTTGGCGGCCTGCTGGGCGGCCGCGATCGCGGCCCGGACCACGGCCGGAGATGCGGCCAGCGCTTCGGCCTCGTGTCGGCGCTCCCGGAGGTACTGGTCGACGAGCGTCGCGACCCGCAGCGCCGCGACCTGGCCCAGCTCATTCGCCTGCCGCTCCGCCGTGCGCTGGGCGCTGTTGCCCGACAGCGTCGCGAACGCGATCACCAGTACCAGGGCGACGCCGGCCCCCGTGACGAGGAAGCTCTGCCGGAGCTGCGGGGTGCGGCTGGCCATGTCGTAAGGGTTGGAGCGCTAAGGTACGCAGGGTTACCCGCAGGGGCAAGTCTGTGTAATTTCATGGACTTATGACCCAGGTGCCGAGTTACGACCCGCAGGCGGTCGAGGCGCGGTGGCAAGCGCGTTGGGCTGCTGATCACACCAACGAGCCCGACCTCGACCGGCCGCGTCGGCCGTTCTACAACCTCATGATGTTTCCCTATCCCTCCGCGGAAGGGTTACACGTGGGGAACATGTTCGCGTTCACCGGCGCGGATATTTACGGCCGGTTCCGCCGGCTTCAGGGACACGACGTGTTCGAGCCGATCGGGTTCGATGCGTTCGGTATCCACTCGGAGAACTACGCGCTCGCGGTCGGCACGCACCCGGCCAAGCTCATTCCCCAAAATATCGCAACGTTCCGCCGCCAGCTCACGCGGTTCGGCGGCATGTTCGACTGGCGCCACGAGCTGTCCACCACGGACCCTCGCTATTACAAGTGGACGCAGTGGATCTTCGTCCAGCTCTACAAAGCGGGCATCGCGTTCCGGAAGAAGGCGGCGGTCAACTGGTGTCCGAAGGACATGAGCGTCGTCGCGAACGAGCAGGTGATCAACGGCTACTGCGAGCGCCATCCCGATACCAGGGTGGAGCAGCGGTTCCTCGAGCAGTGGTTCTTCGCGATCACCCGCTACGCCGAGCGGCTGCTCAAGAATCTCGACCGGCTCGATTGGTCGGATTCGACCCGGACGCTGCAGCACAACTGGATCGGGCGGAGCGAAGGCGCGGAGCTCGTGTTCGAGACCCCCGCCGGGCAGAAGATCACCGTCTTCACGACGCGGCCCGACACCGTGTTTGGCGCGACCTACATGGTGCTCGCGCCCGAGCACCCGCTGGTCGACGCCCTCACCGCCGACGAGCAGCGCCGCACGGTCAACGCCTACCGCCGCGAGGTGCAGGCGAAAGACATCGTGTCCCGCCAGGTGGGCGACAAGGCCAAGACCGGGGTGTTCCTCGGCTCGTACGCGCGTAACCCGGCGACCGGCGAGGCGATCCCCGTCTGGATCGCGGACTACGTGCTCATGGAATACGGCACCGGGGCGATCATGGCCGTGCCGGCGCACGATCGGCGCGACTTCGAGTTCGCGACCGCCTTCAAGCTTGCGATCCGCCCCGTGGTCCGCGCTGAGGGCGGGGGCCCGCTGCCGACGGTCACCGATGACGGCGTGCTCGTGAACTCGGGCGAATTCGACGGACTGTCTTGCCGGGAAGGGGGCCGCAGGATCGTCGCCTGGCTGCAATCCAAGGGGCTCGCGACCCCACAGGTGCAATACCGCCTGCACGACTGGTGCATCTCGCGCCAGCGCTACTGGGGCCCGCCCATCCCCATCATCTACTGCGACCGCTGCGGCCCGGTGGCCGTGCCGGAGCGGGATCTGCCGGTGGAGCTCCCCTTCATCGAGGACTTCCGGCCGGACGCGAGCGGCGTGAGCCCGCTGGCGCGGCACAAGGAATGGTACTTTGTGAAGTGCCCGCAGTGCGGGGCCACGGGGCGCCGTGAGACGGACGTCTCCGATACGTTCCTCGACTCGGCGTGGTACTTCCTGCGGTACCCGTCCACCGAGTTCGACGACCGGCCGTGGGACCCGGCGCGCACGAAGACGTGGCTCCCGGTCACGACCTACATCGGCGGGAATGAGCACGCCGTGCTCCATCTCCTCTATTCGCGCTTCGTCACCATGGCGCTGCAGGAGCTCGGATACGTGGAGTTCGACGAGCCGTTCCCCAAGCTCCGGGCGCACGGGCTGATCATCAAGGACGGCGCGAAGATGTCAAAGTCGCGCGGCAACGTCGTGATCCCCGACGCGCACATCCAGAAGTGGGGTGCGGACACCTTCCGGATGTACCTCATGTTCCTCGGCCCATTCCAGGAGGGCGGCGACTTCCGGGAGACCGGGATCATCGGGATCCGCCGGTTCCTCGACAAGGTATGGCAGGTCGCGCACGAAGCAGCTCTAGCCCCGCGCGTACGCCCGGGGTCCCCGGGGTTGCCCTCGGAGGTCGAGCGCAAGCTGCACCAGACCATTCGCAAGGTGACCGTCGATACCGAGACGCTCAACTACAACACCGCGATCGCGGCCATGATGGAGTACGTGAATCTCGTGAGGGAGCAGGGAGCAGGGAGCGGGCAGGCAATCGAGCCGTTACTCGTCATGCTCGCTCCGTACGCGCCCCATCTCGCCGAGGAGCTCTGGGGGGTACTTGGGCATGAGCGGTCGATCTTCACGGCGGCTTGGCCGGCCTACGACGAGAGACTCGCGGCCGCTGGCGACGTGGAGATCGTGGTTCAGGTGAACGGTAAGGTGCGCGGGCGACTCACGGTCTCACGCGGCGCAACCGAGGCACAGGTCGTGGCACTTGCGATGCAAGACGAGTCGGTCAAGAGGTTCGTAGACGGCAAGCCGGTCCGGAAGACGGTCTACGTGCAGGATCGACTGCTGAACTTCGTCTTATAGGACGTTCGCTACCACGTTTCCGACCAAGTACCCGACGGCCGCTACGCCCAGTCCGACCACGAACATGTCGATCCCACTGCGGATCACGCCGCGGCCGGTGAAGAAGCTGCGCGCGCCGCCGACCGCGAAGTGCGACAACATGGCGATCGCGAACGCCAACCAGGCCGCCGTCCGCCCGCTGAACAGTAGAAACGGCGCCACCGGGATGAGCGCACCGACCGCCGTGGATGCGCCGGTGACCCAGCCCTCCTTGAACGGCGTGGCGTGCGCTTCGCCGATCTTCAGCTCCTCGCGCACCTGCTCGCCCAGGGCCCGTTGCGGGTCGCGCATCACGTCGACCGCCAACTGGCGCGCGATCCCGGGCTCCATGCCCTTCGCCTGGTAGACCAGCGTCAACTCGTCTTGCTCCACGTCGGGCATCAGCCGGATCTCTTCCTTCTCCATCGCGATCTCGTGCGCGTAGACCTCTTGCTCGCTCTTGGCGGCGAGGTAGCCCGACGCGCCCATCGAGAGCGCGTCCGCGATCATCCCCGCGAGCCCCGAGACCAAGACGAAGTGCGGCGCCGCTGCCGCGCCCAGCACACCGGCCACTAGGCCGAAGTTTGCGGTGAGGCCGTCGTTGAAGCCGTATACCACGTTGCGGAGGTAGCCGCCCGACTCGGTGCGGTGCCACGGCTCGCTCGTCTTCCCCGCGATCCCCGCCAGCGTTTCCGCATGCGCCGCGGATTCCTTGGCGAGCTTGAGCGAGATGTCCCGGGCATCGTCGAGGCGGGACTCCTTGTGGAGGTCCATATAGCCCTTGACCTCCTGCCCCTCCTCTCGCAGCAGCAGCGGCAGCAGGTACCCGGGCCCGAAGCGACGCCCGAACCAGGCCCGCAACCGCGCATTGAGGGTGGGGCGCGCCCGCTCGGCCGCGATCGGATGGCCGTGCTCGGCGAGCAGCTTTTCCCACAGCTGCGTGTGTCGCTCCTCCACACCGGCGAGCTTGATGTAGATCTCCTTCTTCTTCTGATCCGGCTCCTGACCCGCGAGCACCAGGTACAGGTAGGCGGCGTCGTACTCGTCTTGCCAATGGTGGAGCCAGCCGTGCAGCGTTGTATTGTCGAGGGTCGGCATGGCTGGAAGATAGCCGCAACTTATCGATTGGCAATTGGTTAGACAGCGTCACGGAACGACGTCACGAGACTGCGTCACGGAACAGCGTCACGGGACGACGTCTCGTGACGCCTTCCCGCGACGTCGTTTCGCGACGTATTTCGCACTCGACGCATCTTAGGTTTTAGGAGATGACCATCTCGCTCGCCGTCCCCGACATCCTCGTCGCGCGCGCCCGTGCGGGCGATCTGGAGGCGCTGGAAGCGCTCTACCGGGCGTTCGAGACGCCCGTGTACAACTTGGCGCTCCGCATGCTGCGCACGCCGGAGGACGCGGAGGACGTGTTGCAGGAGACGTTCCTCGAGGTGGTGCGGAGCATCAAGCAGTACCGGGGCGAGGGGCACCTGTGGGGCTGGATCAAGCGCATCGCGGCCTCCAAGGCGCTGATGCGGATCCGCCGCAACCACGTGCGAGCGACCGAGGAGCTGGACGAGGAGTCGACGGGGCGGCAAGTAGCGTACGCGGGGCCGGAGCACACGCGGTCGGGCTCGGTGGCTGGCGTGCCAGCCCGGATCGACCTGGAACGGGCCTTCGAGCAGTTGAGCGAGACGTCACGGTCGGTGGTGTGGCTGCACGACGTCGAGGGCTACACGCACGAGGAGATCGCGGAGCTGATGGGCAAGACGGTGAGCTTTTCGAAGTCGCAGCTGGCGCGCGCGCACACGCGGCTGCGGCGGATGCTGGACGCGGAAGGAGCAGCACGATGATGCATTGCACGATGGATGACCTGCTGGCCCTCAAGGAAAACGAGGCGTCGGCCTGGGCCAAGCAGCACCACGAGACGTGCCCGGCGTGCCGGGCCGAGCTTGAGGTGCTGTACCAGCGCATCGCGGCGCTCAAAGCGTTGCCGGTGCACCGGCCGGCCCGGGACCGGTGGCCGGCGGTGCGCGACGCGCTCCGGGTCGAGGAGCGCCGCCGCCGGCGCCGGTGGGGAGCGTGGAGCCTGTCTGCGGCGGCGGGCATCGCGCTGCTGCTCTTGATCCGGCCGGGCCCGGGCGGGCGTGTCGACGCCGCTGAGCTGGAGCGGATGAAGCAGCAGTCCGCGACGCTCGAGGCGGAGCTCGAGCGCTACGACCCCGACGCGCGGGTCACGAGCGGCCGCACGGCGGCGCTCGCGGCCGCGCTGGAAGATCGCATCGCCGTCATCGACGGCGAGCTGGCGCAGGTGGGGACGCCCGAAGCTCCCGTGCGCCGCGCCGAACTCGTGAAACTGTGGCAGCAGCGGGTGGACGCGATGCAGCAGCTCATGACCGTTCACGTCACTCGCGCCGCTTACGTGGGGCTCTGAGGCCCCGAAGGAGCATCTGGTTATGCAGCGGAAATGGATCGTCATTGGGGCGGCGTTGCTCGCCGCTTTGCCCGCGGCGTTGGCGGCGCAGCGGACTCCGCGCGCGCCGCGCCCCGCGCGCGCGCCGCGTGCCTACGCCTACGCGTACGGGGACCACCACGGCCGGATCGGCGTGGTCGTGAACACCGAGCCCGATTCCCAGACAGACAAGATCGGCGCGAAACTGGAAGGCGTGACGCCGGGCGGGCCCGCGGCGAAAGCGGGGCTCAAGGTCGGCGACATCATCACCAAGTTCAACGGCACGTCGCTCGCCGGCGCCAAAACGGAGGACGAGGAGGAGTCGGGTCCGGGGGCGAGGCTCGTGGAGCTGGCACGCAAGCTCGAGCCGGGCGACACGGCGCAGGTCGAGTACCGGCGCGGCGGGGACACGAAGAAGGCGACCCTCGTCGCCGAGGATCTGGGCTCGAGCTTCCGGGTCGAGATCCCCGAGATGACGATGCCGCACACCATGGTCATGCCCAAGATCCCCGACATGAACTTCGAGTTCTTCGGCTCGCCCTGGGGCGATCTGGATCTCGTGAGTCTCAACCCGGACTTGGGCGAATACTTCGGTACCAAGGAGGGCATCCTGGTCGTGCGGGCGCCCGCCGACTCGAGCCTGCCCCTCAGAGCGGGCGACGTGATCCTGTCGGTCGGCGGGCGGAAGCCCGCCTCACCGTCCCATGCCATGCGGATCCTGCGTTCCTACGAAGCGGGAGAGACGGTGTCCATCGACATCATGCGGAAGCAAAAACGCACCACCGTCGCGTGGAAGGTGCCGGAGCCCGAAGAGCGTCGCGCCTTCCGCAAACGGGAGCGGGAGGAGCAGAGCAAGGCCCGGTCGCTGCTACGCCGCTCGCTGTGGATGCGACGGGTCTAGGCTAGCGGCGGGGTGTGGTCAGCTCGCGCGCCGCGCCGGCAGCACCTGGTCGAATGAGCTGAATTCGAACGGCTTGGGCACGCAGGGGCGACCCGTCGAGGCGAGGAAGGTGCGCACGCTGTCGTCCACCAGCTGGCCGGTGGTGAAGATCACCCGCTCGGCGTACGACGCGTCGCGCGCCTTGAGCTCCTGGAACAACTGCTCACCGGACACGTCGGGCATGCGCATGTCGACGATCACCGCGTCGAAGGCGTCCTCGCGCATGCGCGCCAACGCCTCCTTGCCGCTGGCCGTCGTCTCCACCTCGTGGCCGCGGCTCGCGAGGTAGCGCTGCAGCGCGACGCGGACGGACGCCTCGTCGTCGATGACGAGGATGTGCAGGCGATCCGTAATCGGCGCGCTGGGGGGCACGGCGGGGTAGTCGCCCGTTATCCGGGGCGCGACGATCGGCAGATCGATCACGAAGCGGGCACCCTGGGCCGCGTTTTCCGCCCAGATTCGGCCCTCGTGCTCGCGCACGATCCCGAGCGAGATGGAGAGCCCGAGGCCCGTGCCCGAGCCGGTCGGTTTGGTCGTGAAGAAGGGGTTGAAGATGCGCTCGAGGAGATTCGGCGGTATGCCGGCTCCCGTGTCCTCGATCTCGATGCGGAGCACGTCCCCCGCGCGGCGGGTGCGTACCGTGAGCCGCTGCTTGTCGCGTTCCGAGCGCTCCATCGCCTGCTCGGCGTTCGTAATCAGGTTCAGGAAGACCTGCTGCAGCTGGTGCGCGTCCGCCATCGTCTCCGGCACCTGCTCGTCGTAATCGCGCTCGACATCGATGCCGCGCACCCGCAGCTCGTAGCCGCGCAGCTCGAGCGTGTCGTCGAGCACCTGGTTGACCTGAGTGGGCGTCCGCTCCGGCTTGTGCTGGCGCGCGAAGGTCAGGAGGTTCTGTACGATGCGTGACGCGCGTCGCGCCTCGGCGTAGATCATTTCCGCCGCTGTTCGCTGATCCGGCGGGAACCGCTTCTCGCTGAGCAGCAACTGCGCGAACGCCGAGATGCCGGCGAGCGGGTTGTTGAGCTCGTGCGCCACGCCGGATACGAGCTGCCCGATGGCGGACATCTTCTCCGACTGGATGAGCTGCTCCTGCAGCATCTTCTGGTCCGTGACGTCGCGGATGACGCACAGCACCTCCTCGTCCAGCTGCGGGGTCGAGTAGGTGACCTGGATCGTCCGGACGTCGCCGTCTTTGCGGTAGAAGTTGGTTTCGAACAGCCCGGTCTCGCCGGTGAGCGCCTTCTGGAAATGGGCGAGCGCCTTGGGGAGCTCGTCATCGGGGAGCATCGGCGCGAACCACTGGCCCACCAGCTCCTCACGGCGGTACCCCGAGATGATCTCGGCGGCGTGGTTGAAGGTCGTGAAGCGGCCGTTCGCGTCGAGCGTCACGATCGCGTCGGACGCCGACTCGAACAGGTTGCGGTAGCGAGCTTCCGAGCGGGCCAGCGTGTCCTGCGCCCGCTGTTGCTCGGTGATGTCACGCAGCGTGGCGACCGCGCCGAGCAGCTCTCCCTCGAGCACCAGCGGCGTTGTGGAGACGGCGACGACGCGCTCTTCGCCGTTCGCCCGCACCACCTTGGTCTCGTAGTGCTGCTCCTCGCCCTGGAACGCGCGCTGCTCGCGCTCGGCCACGTGCTCGCGCTCGCTGGAGGCGACCACGTCGTCGATCGCCGTGCCGGGGAGGTCGTCGAGCGGGCGACCGAACAGCTCGGCCGCCGCGCGGTTGGCGGTGAGTACCCGGCGGTCGGTCCCGGTCACGACCACCGCGTCGGCGAGGGAGGCCACGATTTCCGCGGCCACTCGCAAGGGGTCAAACGCCGGGCGCTTCGGGGCTGCCTTGGGCGCGGGCGCAGGGGGTCGGAGCCCCCGGGTCGGCGAAGCGCGCCGGCTCTTGCTCATGAGTCGTAGGAGGCCACCATGGCGCCCTTCATGAGGCCGAGGCTCTTCAGCGCCGCGTCCGTGACGGTGTGCGGGGTCTCCCCGCGCTTCACGCAGTTCTTGATGATCTCGAGCGCGTGGATCGGGTGTTCATCGTCGTACTTGGCGTGCTCTTCCAACCACCACCGCCCCCGCGGGCCGATCTTCTCGTTCTTGGCGAGGCCCCGCAGCGCCTTCTCCGAGATCTTCTGGGCGACGCCCTCCACGGCGTAGTTCGTCGCCGACACGGCGGCCCCGAACTCCGCGCCCCGGCACATCTCCGTGAGATAGCCGTGGAACTCCTTCACTTCCGGGATCATCGGCTCGGGCACTTGGAAGCGTTCCCGGGGGACGTTGAAGCCGTCGCCCATGGCGCGCCACATGGCGTCGTGCCGTTTTTCGACGCGGATGTTGTCGCGGAAGAAGGCCTTGCCGTCCTCGGGCGAGCGATCGAGCAACAGCTGGAGCCACTGCGGGAAGTCCCGGATGATCGGGTAGAACGCGACGAGGAAGTTCTGAATTTTCCCGTCCCGCAACTGGTTCTCGGAGGCGTGCACGATCACCGCGGTGTCAAGGATCGCCTCCCGGCTCGGGTCCAAAGCGGCATCCAGGTCGGCCACCCATCTCGGGTGGGGGGTCACCTGCACAGACATCGGATCTCCTTCCAGGGCGCGACGGGCAATAAGGGCGGTTACGCGGGACTCTAATCTACCGTCGCGACTCCACCCGACAAGTTAGTGTGACCCGAGAACTTGGCGCAGCCGGCTCCGGGGGGCTGTGAGGGGCGTTACGAGGGATTGACACGATATATCGTCAGAGAATATCTTGTCGTTACATCTTAACATGGAGAAAAAAGCATGCCTCGGCATTTCGGATGGGAATCGTTCGCCTTCGGTCTCGGGCCCCGCGGCTTCTTCTGGGCCGGCCCGCGCCGCCGCCGCCGTCAGTGGTTCGAGTCAGGGGACATGAAGTACGTGATCCTCAAGCTGCTCAAGGACAAGCCACGCCACGGCTACGAGGTAATGAAAGAGCTCGAGGAGCAGCTGCGCGGCTGCTACTCGCCGTCCCCCGGCACTGTGTACCCGACGCTGCAGTGGCTCGAAGATGAAGGGCTCGTCACGTCCCGCGACGTGGCGGGTAAGAAGGTCTACGAGATCACGGACACGGGGCGCACGTTCCTCGATGAGCACAAGGATGTCGTGGACGACATCTTCGAGCGTGTGCACGACACCGTGGAGCGCGCGCTGGGTGGCGCCATGGCCGACATGAACCGCGCCGTCGGCCGGCTGGTGAAGACCGTATACCGGGCGGGCTGGCGGTCGCGGGACGAATCCACGCGCAAGCAAATCGCCGACCGGCTGGAGAAGGTGCGGGAGGAGATCGACACGCTGGTGGCGTGAGGGCGTCAGCGCCGCCGCTCCCTGAGCTCCTCCAGCGCCGCCTGCACGTACACGCGCGTCATCTGCTTGCGCCACGACAAGTCGAAATCGGTGTTATCCAACGGCTTGGCAGGGCGATACGCGGCATCTGCGGCTCGGGCGATGGCGTCGTCGGACAGGTCGGTTCCCTTGAGGGACGCGCCCGCTTCGGTGACCTCCTGGGGCCAGCTCGCGACGCCGCCAAGCACGATGCGGGCGTCCGCGACCTCGGCGCCATCCCAGTCGATCCACGCCGCCACGCCGAGCACGGGGAAATCGAACGAGCCGCGCCGGCGCAGCTTGTGGTACACGGCGTCCCAGCCGTCCGGGGCAGGCAGGCGCACCGCGACGAGGATCTCGTCGGGATGCTTGGTGAGATAGTTGATCCCGTCGTTGGCGTACAGCCGTCCCGCCGACACGACGCGCTCGCCCTTTGGTCCGACGAGCCGGAACTCGGCGCCGATCGCCACCATCACCGGCGCCACGTCCGAGGAGCTCACGGCCCAGCAGCGGGGTGACGACGGGGCTACCCAGCAGATCGTGCCATCCTTCTTCATGCAGAAGTCGATCGCCTTGCGCCATTCGTAGGTCTGGTCGTAGTAGTTGCAGCGCGTGTCGAGGCAGAGGTTGCCGCCGAGCGTGCCCATGTTGCGGAGCAGGGGGGTGGAGACGAGCTCGGCAGCGTGGGCGACGGCGGGGTAGCTCCGGCGGAATGATGGAAGGTTGGAAAGCTCGGACAGAGTGATGCACGGCCCGACCACACATCCCGCATCCCGCATCTCGCATCCCGCCAGCTCGGGGATCCCCATCAGCGAGATGACAACCTTCGGCTCCTGCTGCCGCCGCTTCATGTTGGGGTAGAGATCGGTCCCGCC
>DASPXE010000039.1:0-2260 GCA_035637455.1 Gemmatimonadales bacterium | reverse complement strand
GGCGGCGTTCCGCCGCAAAGCGTCCGAACTCAATGAGCCGTGTCTTCTCGGGATGCAGTGTCAGCGCAAACTTCAGTAACCGCTCACGCATCTCGTCCAGGAAGCGGCGGGCGTCGCTCTCGTGCTGGAAGCCGACTATAAAGTCATCGGCGTAGCGCACAATGATCATGTCGCCCGTGACCTCGCGCTGTCGCCAGCGCACGGCCCACAGATCGAGCGCGTAGTGTAGGTAGATGTTGGCCAGTAGCGGCGAGATTACCGCGCCCTGCCCCGTCCCCCTGTCACTGACGGTCACGACCCCATCTTCCATGACGCCTGCCTTGAGCCATTTGCGGATCAAGCGGATGATGCGCCGGTCGCCGATCCGATGCTCCACGAACCGGATGAGCCATTCCTGGTTTACCGTGTCGAAGAACGATTGGATGTCGGCGTCTAGTATGAAGCTCACCTTCCTGCTGTGGATCCCGACGCAGAGCGCATCCAGCGCATCGTGCGTGCCGCGTCCCGGCCGGAACCCGTACGAGATTCCGAGGAAGTCCTCCTCGTAGATCGCGTTCAGCAGCGCGACCACCGCCCGTTGGACGATCTTGTCCTCCACGGCCGCGACCGCGAGCGGGCGCTGCCGGCCGTCCGGCTTGGGTATGTAGACCCGCCGCAACGGCAGTGCCCGATACGCTCCCCGCTGGACCCGGTCATGCAGGTCCTCGAGCTTGCGCTCGAGGTCCGCCTCGTAGTCCGTCCACATCACTCGATCCACGCCCGGCGCGGCATTCTGCTTAAGTTCGTAGAACGCCTCTTCGAGGAGGTCGATGCTGATGTGGTGGAAAAGCGCGGTGAACCTCCGCCTCTTCCTTTCCCTCGCGACTTTCCGTATGCGGTCCAACGCTTGTGACACGCTTACCCGGCTCTGCGCCCGGCACGTGCTTTGCTGGTCCACATTTCCCTTGGTCTCCGCCCTTGGCTCCCCCGGCTCCGCTGCGGTTGCCTCCCCCGCGGATTGCTCCACGGCGGTCTGCACCGCTTTGTTCGCCGGCTTCGCAGCTACTATGACGGAGTCCGACTTCTCGTGCCCGTACATCATCGGCCACGGCTCCTCGCCTTCCCGATGCGGACCGCCGGACTCGGGACACATCACTCGACGACGACGGCCAGACACGAGACCTCCCAGGTTCCGATGTGATCCCTTTGCACGTGATGTGGCCTTAGACCCCGGCAGGGCGTCAGCACCTCGCATGGCGGTGCCGCACATGTTGCCTTCGAGCGAATGAAGACTCTCGGCCCCTGCGATATCTGATCTTTCGTGGCTCAATCCCACACCCCACGCAATCGCTGTGTACGCTTCGCAACCACTGTCGCCAGTGGTCACGCAACACTCGCTACCAAGCGGACGCTACCCCTTACTTGGGCCGGGCTTACACCGGCAGGATCGCACCAGCTTTGCCTGGCGCACTCATTCAATCACCTCGTCGGCGCGGGCGAGCAGGGTCGGCGGGATTTCGAGGCCGAGCGCCTTAGCAGTCTTGAGGTTGATCACCAGCTCGTATTTGGTCGGCTGCAGCACTGGCAGGTCGGCAGGTTTCGCGCCCTTGAGAATTTGGCCGACATACACGCCGACCTGGCGATATACGTCAGTAAGGCTAGTTCCGTAGCTCATCAAGCCGCCGGCCGTAGCGTACTCGCGAAATGAATAGATCGCGGGAATTGCATGGCGCGTCGCCAGCGCAGCGAGCTGACCGCGCCGGCTGTTGAAGAACGGATCGTTCCCTACAAGGAGCCCGCCTGCTCGCAGTTGCACCGATGCATTGAAGGCCGCTTCGATGTCGGGTTCGCTGCTGGCGTTGAAGATATGAAACTGCAGTCCGATCGCGCTAGCTGCGGCCTCAACGGCTCGCCGCTGTACATCGGCATCCGGACTGGTTGGGTTCAAAAGTACGGCGATTATAGCAGCCTGTGGATACCAATTAGCGGACTTAGACAGAAATTAGGAATAATTCCGCTATTCCCTCGAAAGCGGACCTAAATGGTGGGTCGGCGCAACCCTTCCGGGGTCCCATAGACGATCTCGGCATCGCCCGGACGATCGCCTCGGATCAGGATGGAGCAAGGTGTGCTATTGCAGTTGCTCCTAGAACCCCACGCGCGGCTCCTGGCGAGCGATCACAAACCGAGGCGTGACCAGGAACCAGGAACCGCGTATCCATCGCTCCAGCGGGCCAACTCAGCGACTCCAGATATGCCGGATGCGCTTGCGGCGACGGCG
>DASPXE010000038.1:0-5498 GCA_035637455.1 Gemmatimonadales bacterium | reverse complement strand
GCAGGGAGGCAATCTGGAGCAGATGGCGCAGGCGAACGCGGCGTTGACCGCGCCGCTCGGCCGGCTGCTCGCCATCGCGGAAAACTACCCGCAGCTCAAGTCGAACGAGAATTTCCGGGCGCTCCAGGACCAGCTCGAGGGCACCGAGAACCGCATCGCCGTCGCCCGCCAGGACTACAACGACGCCGTGAACCGCTACAACGCCTATATACGCCGCTTCCCCCAAGTGCTGACGGCGAAAGTCATCGGCAAGGGGCCGCGGCCGTACTTCGAGCTACAAACCCCGGGCGCGGCGCAGGCACCGAAGGTGGATTTCTCGAAGTAGGCCCTTGCGACGTTACCGCGTGAGCTGCACAATCAGTCGTATCTGAAGCGCCTCTAGGTCTACGGCGTTTCCGCATCGCGCGTCCGGCCCTCACCGCCGTCGGGTGCGGCCGCGTCGTGATCCTGACGGGATGATGAAAAGCCGTGGAGAGCGCGCCGGGATGTTCCCACGCTGAAGCGTGGGCTCGGCAATGCACTGTGCTGAAGCACGCCACGCTTCAGCGTTGCGCTTGGCCGAGCCCATCCTTCAGGATGGGAACTCCGACGCCCAACCCCCTTTTCGACACCCTGCTAGGGATGATTTCGTCGTCGCTGTCCAGCACGAAAGGGGGAGTGCATATGGGCACCATGCATCGTCGAACGTGTCTCGTGTTGTTGGGGCTCGGGGCCCTGGTGGGGGGGGTCACCGCATCCGCCGGCGCCCAGCAGGGCAGCATCGCCGGCCAGGTCACCGACCAGGCGACCGGGCATCCGCTCGCAGGCGCCCGCGTCACTATCCACGGTACGTCCCTCGTGACGTCGAGCAACGCCGAGGGGCGCTACACCCTCCGCAACGTTCCCGCCGGCGCTGTGACCGTGCGGGCGACGTTCATCGGCTATGCCGCGGCGACTCGCGCCCTGACCGTCGGTCCGGGCGAGGTTGCGACCGCCGACCTCGCGCTCAAGCTCACGCCTTATACGCTCGACGCCGTGGTGTCCACGGTTTCGGGCGACCAGACGCGGAAAGAGACTCCCAACGCCATCTCGACCATCGGGGCCGACAAGCTCGTGCAGACGCGCCCGATCACCAGCATGAACGACCTGCTCGTCGCCAAGGCACCGGGCGTCGAAGTGCTCCCTGGGAACATCACCGGTGCCGGGGCGCGGGTGCGCATCCGCGGCACGAGCAGTTTGTCGCTCAATAACGAGCCGATCTACATCATCGACGGTGTGCGGATGGAGAGTGCCAACAACTCCTCGAGTATCGGCATCGGCGGCACCAATCCGAGCCGGGTCAACGACATCGACCCCAACGAGATCGAGTCGATCGACGTGGTGAAGGGTCCGGCGGCCTCCACGTTATACGGCACTGCCGCGACCAACGGCGTGGTCGTCATCAAGACAAAGCGCGGCGCACCCGGGCCGGCGCGGTTCAACGTGTTCGCCGAGACGGGGATCATCAAGGACTACAACACCTACCCCACCGCATACCGCGGGTGGGTCCACAGCGCCACTGACACGAGCTCGGCGGCGAACTCGAGGCCGAACAACGGCACCCAGTGCTTCCTCACGCAGACCGTGCGCGCACTGAGCGACCCACAATACTGCAAGCAGGACAGCATCACGACGTTCAACCTGTTTGAGGATCCCGACGCCACGCCGCTGGGCACCGGGTACCGGCAGCAATACGGCCTGCAGGTGTCCGGCGGATCTGACGTCGCCCGCTACTTCGTCTCGGGGGAATGGGAGGACGAGCGGGGGCTGTTGCGGATGCCGGCCTTCGCCTGGAACCGCCTCGTCACCGCACGGCAGATCGACGAGCTACCCTACGAGCAGTACCGGCCCAACGCGCGCCGCGGCACGCACGTGCGCGCCAACGTCCAGGCCAACCTCACGCCCAAAATCGACCTTGCCGTGCAGACCGGATTCATCTCGAGCTCGCAGCGGCTACCCCAGACCGACAACAACACGGTCGGCCTCTTGTCGAATGGGTACGGCGGGCCGGGCTTCAAGGGAAACCTGCTCCTCCCGAACAACGTGCCCTTGTTCGGCTACCGCCTATACACACCCGATCAGTTCTTTTCGGAGACGGTGAACCAGGACATCGACCGCTTCATCGGAAGCGGTACGCTCAACTGGCGGCCCCAGAGTTGGTTGGGGGTCCGGGTGGTGGGCGGGGCCGACTTCACGAACCGGGTGGATACCGACCTGTGCCGGCGCGACCAGTGCCCGCCGATCAATGCGACCAGCATTTCGGGGTTCAAGACCGATAACCGGACGATGTTCTTCGACTACACGGCGAACGCGGACGCCACCGCGTCCTTCGTGCTGAGCCCGACGCTCACCTCCCGCTCCACGGCCGGCGTCCAGTATGTGAAGAACGTGTTCGACCGCAACGGCGCCTTCGCGGAGAACCTGGCGCCGGGGGGCACGACGGTGACGGCCGGGTCGATTCCCCAGGCGGACGAATCGACCGACAAGACGGTCACGATCGGCGCGTTCGTGGAGCAGGAGTTCGGGTTCAAGGGCCGCCTGTTCGTCACGGCCGGCCTGCGCACCGACAAGAACAGCGCCTTCGGCAAGAACTTCAGCGCCGTGTACTACCCGAAGCTGGGCGTGTCCTGGGTGGTCTCGGACGAGCCGTTCTTCCCGAAGTGGTCCTGGCTAAACAGCGCGCGGCTGCGCGGGGCCTTCGGGGCCTCGGGCGTGCAACCTGGGACCACGGATGCGCTGCGGTATTTCGCGCCGCGCACGTCGAACGTGGACGGCTTGGACGCCGCCGCCATTGTTGACAGCGCGATCGGCAACCCGAACCTGAAGCCGGAGCGGGCACGCGAGTTCGAGATCGGCGGCGAGGCGAGCCTGTTGGACAACCGCGTCAACGTCGAATTGACCTACTACAACAAGCGGACGCAGGACGCCCTGATCGCGCGCGTCGTGGCGCCGTCGGTGGGCGGGAGCGTGACCCGCTTCGAGAACCTCGGCGCCGTCGTGAACCGCGGCTTCGAGGCCTTGATCAACGCGCGCCTGATTGACCGCCCGAAGTTCGGCTTTGACGTGTCGGCCAGCCTGAGCTACAACACGAATTTCATCGCGGACATGGGTGGCGTGCCGCCGATCATCGGGACGACCACGAGCCAGGTGCAGGGATACCCGATCAACGGCTGGTGGCAGCGCCCGTACACGTTCAGCGACGCGGACGGCAACGGGGTCATCACCGCCAACGAGATATCGGTGGGTCCCAATATGGTATTCGTGGGTTACGCCAACCCACGGTGGGAGATCAGCGGCACGACCGGGTTCGATCTCTTGGACCGGAAGCTGCGGATCGAGGGCCTGTTCGACGCCAAGACGGGCTTCTACCAACTCGATGGCACCGAGCGGATCCGGTGCCAGTCGCGACTCAATTGCCGCGCGGAGTTCGACCCCACCGCGCCGCTGTGGCAACAGGCGGCGGTGGTGGCGCTGCGCGAGAGCGGCACCACCACACAGTACGGGTACATCGAGCGCGCAGACTTTCTGCGGCTGCGGGAGGCGTCGGCCACCTACGAGCTCCCGGCCACTGTGGCGCGGGCGTTCCGGGCGGAGCGGCTGAGCTTCACCGTCGCGGGCCGCAACCTGTGGAAGACGACACAGTTTGCCGGGATCGATCCGGAGGCCAACTACTTCGGTGGCGCGACCGGGATCGTCAGCAATTTCCAGACGCAACCACCGCCCACGTACTGGACGTTCCGCCTGAACGTCGCGTTCTGAGGACCGACCCATGACTCGACACTCGACGCACCTCGGGGGTTGGCGCGTCATCGGCCTGATAGGCCTCGCCGCGCTGTGGCTGCTCCAAGGGTGCACGCACGACCTGCTCCAGATCACCGACCCGGACATCATTCCGGACGTCAATACGCCGTCCGGTGCCCTCGCCCTCAAGAACGGCGTGATCCTGCGCTTGGAGCAGGTCACCGCCGGGCTCGGCGGCAACGGCCCCGACAATCTCTTTATTTACGGCGGGTTACTGGCCGACGAATGGCGCTCCGGGGACACTTTCGTACAGCGAAACGACATGGACCAGCGCCTGTTTGACCCGACCAACACGTTCCTGGCCGGGCCGTTTCGCTCTCTCAACCGGGTGCGCGTCCAAAGCCAGACCGCCATCGCCACGCTGCGTACGTATAGCCCCAGCCCCGCCTCGAACATCGGCCTGATGTTCGGGCTGACCGCGTTCGTCGAGAACCTCGCCGGGGAGTACTACTGCAACGGCATCCCCTTGAGCGCTGCGAACCCGGACGGGACGATCACCTATGGGGACCCGATCTCCGACGATTCGGCGTTCGCGCTTGCCGCCGCCACGGCCGACTCGGCCTTGGCGAACCAGTCCGGGCCCGACAGCGCCCGCGTGCGGCAGCTCGCTTCGATCGTCAAGGCTCGAACCCTGCTGAACCGCGGTCAGTCCGCCGCTGCTGCGACTGCGGTGGCGGGGGTCGCCACGACGTTCCATTATGACGCGACCTACTCTGCCAACGCGGGCCAGAACGAGCTCTGGAACCTGAACACGAGCATCAAGCGCTACACCATGGGCGACAACGAAGGCGGGAATGGTTTGCCGTTCGCGTCGGCCCTCGATCCCCGGATCCCTCGGAGGGTTGGTGGCCCGGTGTTCGACAGCGCAACGCCGCTCACCGCCATTCTGCAGGGGATCTGGCTCCGCTTCAGCTCCGTCACGATCGCAGGCGGGATCGAGGCCCGGTTGATCGAAGCCGAGGCGGCGCTCAAGGCTGGTGACAACGCCACGTGGCTCGCCAAGCTAAACGCCCTGCGGGCAAACACGGCGCTCTACCCTGCGGCGCCTGCGGACACGAGCTACAAGCCGCGGCCGGGAGTCGTGCTCGCGGCGCTCGCCGACCCCGGAACCCAGGCCGCGCGAGAGAACCTGATGTTCAGCGAGCGGGCGTTCTGGCTGTTCAGCACCGGCCACCGCCTCGGCGACCTGCGGCGGCTCGTGCGGCAATACGGCCGGCCGGTCGAGAGCGTGTACCCCACGGGGCTGTATGTCAAAGGCGGCCTGTACGGCAGCGCGGTCAGCCTGCCCATCCCGCAGGACGAGCAGAACAACCCAAAGTTCGTGCAGTGCAGCGACCGGAACCCGTGACCTGAGAAGCTGCCGAATACACGGGGGCGCCAGCGGACCGGCGCCCCCGTTCTCTTTACTGCGAGCCGGTCTTAGTGCGGATGATGATCAGGCCGGCCGTGGAGGTCGCGCCATACCGGGTGGTGGCTTCGAGTCCGCTCAGCAGCTCGATCGTCACGATGTCGCTCGCCGGGATCTGGTCGAGCAGCTGGACGTCGTACACCCGGACGTTGTCCACCATCAAGCGGACCTGGTCGTCCAAGTAGATGCTCGCGGGGCCGCGGCGCGTTATGCGCGCCGGTCTGCCCCGGCTCTCGCGCAGATGGACGTACGGGACCGTGCGCTTGAGCGC
>DASPXE010000037.1:0-42351 GCA_035637455.1 Gemmatimonadales bacterium | reverse complement strand
GCTGGTCGTCGCCGGCGGCTGGCGACCGAGCTTCACGGGCGCGGTCAAGTACGTCGGGGAGGTGGACGGCGGGAAGAAGGCCGCGCTGCTGGCGCGGGCGCGCTGCGTGTGGAATCCGGCGCAGTGGGACGAGCCGTTCGGGCTGGTGACGATCGAGGCCTTCCTCTCGGGGACGCCGGTGCTCGGTACCCGCCGTGGGGCGCTCCCCGAGCTCATCACACCGGAGGTGGGAGCGCTGTGCGATACGATGGAAGAGATGATCGACGCGGCGCAGACGATTCACACCCGCCGCCCCGAAGCGTGCCGCGCGCTCGCCGAGCGGCGGTTCACACACGTCGTGATGGCGGAGGAGTACGTCCGGATGTACCGCTGCCTGCTCGACACGGGGAAGCTGGCGCCGGGCCGCCCGGTGGCCGAGCCGAATGGTTCGTGAGGCGCGCGACGCATTGACACCCCGCGCAACGATATGGTACTACTGGGCGAGCTCTCGGGAGGTATCATGCGTGACGAAATGGGAACGCTCCGCGTCGACGTCCAGATCGAAAACCCCGCCCGCCCGGGTGAGAAGCGGACGCTGAACGCGGTCCTCGTGGACACGGGCGCGGAGTTGTCGTGGGTACCGGCCCCAGTCCTTGAATCACTCGGGGTTGACCGAAACACCAAGTGGCACTTCCGCCAGGCGGACGGGGGCATCCTCGAGCGATGGACCGGCACGGTGGTGGTCGCCGTCGGCGGCAGACGAGTCGGGGACGAAGTCGTCTTCGGGCAGCCGGGCGATCTCGTGTTGCTGGGCTCGCGCACCCTGGAAGGGCTCAATTTCCGTGTGGAACCCGTCACGAAGCAGCTGGTGGACGCCGGCCCCGCGCCCGCTGCGGCAGCAGCGTAGTCTCTAGTTCCCCCTCTCCGGAACGGAGAGGGGGCCAGGGGGTGAGGACCGGAACGGCGAGAGGGCCGGGAGCGAGGACCTACCGCACCGTGACCGTGAGCAGCTCTTCCATTCGGTGCCGCCAGGTGTGCTCCCGCAGCGCGCGCTCCCGCGCCGCCGCGGCGATCGCCCGGCGCGCCGACGCATTCTCCAGCAAATCCCGGGCGAGCGCGCGCAGCTCGTCCACGCTCCGATAGAGCACGATCTCCCGCTCCGGCGTAAAGTGCCGGGCGATGTCCGCCTTGGCGTCGCACAGCTGCGGCGTCCCGATGGCGGCAAGCTCGAACACCCGCATGTTGGCCCCGGTACCGTACCGCGCGGGATCCCCCGCCTCCCCGAAGTGCTGGTGGATGTTCAGGCCCACGACGGCGCCCGAGAGCGCGCGCACGAAGTCGTCGCCATAGGCGGGACCTCGCGGCCACCCGGGACCCCACGCCACGAGACCCAGGCCGGCGAGCTCGCGCGCGATGTGGTCGCGCGCCGCATCGCGCGATCCCACGAACACGAGCGGCGCGCGCCAGCGCGCGCCGCCGTCCATGGGACGGTGGTACGCGGGGTCGCACGCGAACGCGAGGTAGTGGGCGCGCGCGCCGGCGCGGCGGTGGCGCTCGAGGCTCGAGCTGTCGTGGGTGAAGAAGCAATCGTAGGCGGGTGCGAGCGCGAGCGACACCGCGAGCTGATGCGGGTCGTCGGGAAACCAGTTCACCCAGCGGCCGCCACGGCGCTGCTTCAAGTCTGCCACCTCTGCGGGCGCGAGCTTCGTGCCTTTGAACACGAGCACGACGTCGGCCGGCGCGCGCGCCAGTGCCGCGCCGAGCCTTGCCGCGAGCGGGCGGCGCAGCACGGCGTTCAGACCGCGCAGCCGCTCCTCACAGCGGCGCACCTCGCACCCCAGCTCGGCCAGGGCCGCCGCGAGGGCGAGCCCACTGCGGTGGTAGCGGGGATTGAACGCCGCCACCAGCGTCACCCGCAGTCCCGCGAAGGGACGCGCCGTCATACCTCCACGTAGTTCCGGTACTCGAAGACGCGCGCTCCGGTGAGGCGCTCGATCCAGTCCGACGCGTAGAGCCGGAGGTCTCCGAGCCGGAGGCGTCGAGCGGCCACGACCGGCGCCGCAGCCGAGCGACGCCGTGCGGCGATCCATTCCTGGGCGACGCGGGGATGGGCGCCGTCGAACCGCCGCAGCAACGGCGTCCATTCGAGCTCCCCCCGCCCGAGCCGAGCGACGGCCTCGGGGAAGATCTCCTGCGACAAGGTGAGCTTGTGGGTGAGCGACTGCGGCGCGCGTGCCCAGCCGTAGTGAAACATCTGCGCTCCCGTCGCCCGCGCGCGGACGCGCCGCAGTCCAGGCCCGACACGGAACCCCTGCGCATCCTGAAAGGAGTGGATGTCCCGGTCGAGCCGCACGCAGCGCACTTCGCGGCGGTACCAATGGCGGTTCGTCGCGACGGTGTCGAAGTCCCCATAGAAATGGCGGTAGTCCACCAGCAGCCCTTCCACACCGGCATCGGCGTCCCACGCCCGGACGCGCTCCTGCAGGATCGCGGCGCCGGTCTCGTGCAGCACCTCGTCCGCCTGGATGTACAACCCCCACGCGCCGCGGCACGCGCGCATGGCGCGCTCGGTCTCCTGGGCCAGCACGCCCGAGCCGCGCGAGAAGTCCCACGCGGTGTCGATGACCCGCACGCGCGGCTCGCCGAGCCCGGCAACGAGGTCCCGCGTCCCGTCCGGCGACCAGCCCACGTTCACGACGACCTCGTCGCAGATCGCGAGGATCGAGCGGAGGGCGGGAACGATGGGGTAGTCGAGGCTGACGGCGTTACGAACGATGGTGAAGCCCGAGAGCATGTCAGGCGCGGAACTGCATGTCGTACAGACGCCGATACAGGCCGCCGGCCGCAAACAGCGCGTCGTGCGTCCCGCGCTCCACCAGCCGGCCGTCGGCGAGGACGATGATCAGGTCCGCGTGCCGCACGGTCGCGAGGCGGTGCGCGATCACGAGCACCGTACGGTGCGCCATGAGGCGGTCGATCGCCTCCTGGACCAGGCGCTCGGACTCGGTGTCGAGAGCGCTCGTCGCCTCGTCGAGGATCAGGAGCGGCGGGTCGCGCAGCAGGGCCCGGGCGATCGCGATGCGCTGGCGCTGCCCGCCGGAGAGCCGCGTGCCCCGCTCGCCCAACAGCGTGTCGTAGCCCCGCGGGAGCTGGGCGATGAACTCGTCGGCGTTCGCGGCCCGGGCTGCCGCGCGTACCTGCTCGAGCGTGAAGTCGCCGCGGCCATAGGCGATGTTGGCGTGCACCGTGTCGTTCAAGAGCACGGTTTCCTGGGACACGATTCCCATGAGCCCGCGCAGGCTGCGGCGGGTGAAGCGGCTGATAGGGACGCCGTCGATAGAGATCACGCCGCCCGTCGGCTCGTAGAACCGCGGCAGCAGGTCGACGAGGGTGGTCTTCCCCGCCCCCGACGGGCCCACGATCGCCACGATCTGACCGCGCCGCACCTCGAGGTCCACGTCGCGCAGTACCGGAGCCTCGCCGTCGTAGGAGAACGTCACCCCACGGTATTCGATGCGGTCGCCGAAGCGGGCCGGCGTCTCACCCGGACGGTCGCCCTCGTCCGCCGGCACGTCGAGCACCTCGAAGCAGCGGTCCGCCGCCGCGACCGCGCCCGCCATGATCGTGGGGTACTGCGCCACCGCCTTGATCGGCGACATCAGCCGCAGCGCGACGGCGATGAACACGATGAACACCTCCGGCCGCAGCGACGCTGACTCTCCGAGCGCGAGGCGCGTCCCCACGAGGAAGATCAGCACGATGACCAGGCCGGCGAAGATCTCGCTCACCGGGCTGGTCAGCGTCGAAGCGCCCTGCGCCCGCAGCACCCGCTTGCGGTACCGGTCGGCCAGCCGCTGGAACCTTTCGACCTCGAACGCCTCGGCGACGTAGGCACGCACCAGTTTCACCGACGCCACCATCTCACTCACGAGGCTCGTCAGCTCGCCGCGGTCGTCCGCCTGCTCCCGCGAGCGGCGCCGCACCCGCGCCACGATCGGCCGGATGGTGAGGACCAGGACGGGTGCGAGTACGAGCGTGACGATCGTGAGCCGCCAGGAGAGTCCCACGAGGATCGCGAGGTAGACGAGGATCAAGCTGACGTTGCGGAGGAACGACGCGAGCGCCGCCGTGACCGCCGTCTTGACCTGATCGGTGTCGCTGATGATGCGGGCGAGCAGCTGGCCGCCCCGGGTGCGCTGGAAGAAGCCGAGGGGCAGCGTCTGGAGGTGGCGGAACAGGCGTACGCGCAGGTCCCGCACCACGCCCTCTTCTATCGCCACGCTGCTCATCGCCGCACCGTAGGCCGCCGCGTTCTTGATCACGAGGGCGATCAGCAGCACCAGCACCACGTTGCGTAGCGCCGCTTCGGGCGCCCCGACCGTGAGCAGCGGCCCGGCGATGCGTCCGAGCGCCTGCTCCACCGCGGAAGACCCGGTCGTCGGTAGCGCCTGCAGCTTGAACACGGCGCGGAGGAAGGGAATCACCAGCACGAACGTCGCTCCGTCCATGAGCGACGCCACCAGCGTGGCGGCGATGTTGGCGGCGAAGAGCAGCGTGTAGGGACGGAGCAGGCCGAGGACGCGGCCGCTACGGCCCATGTTAGCGCGCCCCCCCGCCCCCGGATCCCTTGGCGCGGCCGCGCGGTGTGAGCAGCACGACCGGCAGGATCACCTCTTCGGGCGTCACGCCGCCGTGCAGGAACGAGCCGCGATACCGAGCCTGGTATTCGCGCAGCTTCGTGGGGTAGACGAAGAAGCGATCTCCTGCAGCGAGCAGCAGGCGCACGCCGAGCCCCATTCCCGGGAGCCCGAACGACTTCAGGTCTTCCACGGCGATCGCGGCCTCCGGGTCCTCGCTCCGTAGATCCTCGCCGAACTTGTAGCGCAGGTTCGCGGTGGCGTCGCGCTTGGCGTACACCGTCGCCGGCGTCCCGCAGTGAATCGAGCCATGATCGGTGGTGAGCAGCACCGTGACGCCGCGCCGCTCCGCCTCGAGCAGCGCCGCGCGCACCGGCGAGCGCTCGAACCAGGTGCGGGTGAGGCTCCGCAGCGCCGCCTCGTCGCGCGCCACCTCGTACAGGATCGCGCTCTCGGAGCGCCCGTGCGTGAGCTGGTCGATGAAGTTGAACACGAGCGCCGTCACCCCGTCCTGGGACAGGTGCGCCGGGAGCCGGCGCAGCAGCTCGCCGCCGTCCACCGAGCTGAACAGCTTCTCGTAGCGCACGGGCACCGGCGCCCCGACCAGCTCCCGCAGCTGCTCGGTCAGCAGCTCCGCTTCGTGCGCGTTGAGGCTCTCGTCGTCCGAGGCCTGGCCCCACCAGTCGGGGTGTCGCGCGGCGATCTCCATCGGGAACAGCCCGGAGAAGATCGCGTTGCGCGCGAAGGGCGTCGCGGTCGGCAGGATGCTGTAGTAGTGGGACTCCTCCACGTCGAACAGCGGCGTCACCAGGTCGCGCAACGCCTCCCACTGGTCGAGCCGCAGGCAGTCGACGACGATGAACAGCACGCGCCCCTGGGCCTTGAGGACCGGCACCAGGAACTCGGCGCCCACGTCCACCGACAGCGGCGGGCGGTCCCCTTCGGGGTTCGCCAGCCAGCGCGGGTACTGGCGGGCGACGTACCCCGCGAAGTCCTTCCGCAGGCTGGTCTGCAGCGAGTGGAGCGCCTCCGAGAGGCCGGGCTCGTTCGAGGCGGCGAGGCGGACCTCCCAGCGCGACAGCTCGACCACGAACTCGATCCATTCGCGCCAGGCGAGGGCCGAGCCGCGCCGCCCCTCGAGCTCGCGGAACCGCGCCACGAAGTCGCGCGCCAGGCGCTGCTGGCGAATGCGCTCGCCGTCGAGCAGCCGCGTCACCACGGAGAGGATTTGACGGGGGTGCACGGGTTTGACGAGGTAATCGTCCACGGCGACCCCGATCGCGTCGCGCAGCGTCCCCTCGTCCTCGCTCTGCGTCACCATCACGACCGCCACGCCCGCATCGATGGCGCGGATCTCGGGGAGCAGCTCCAGCCCGCGGCGCCCCGGCATCTGTTCGTCGAGCAACACCACGCTGTAGGGCTGGCGCCGCAGCATCGCCAAGGCGTCGTCGCCGTGGGCCGCCGCGGCGACCGTGAAGCCCTGGTCTTCGAGGAAGCGGCGATGCGGGGCGAGCCCGTCCACCTCATCATCCACCCACAGGATGCTCTTCGGTCGCGCCATGGGCGAAAGCTAATGGCGACTGGCGAACCGCGGCAACGCGACCGTAGTTTTCGGCCCCGTGTTGTGCGTCCTGCTGGTGCGCTTCAGCTCCATCGGCGACATCGTGCTGACGACGCCGCTGGTGCGCGCGCTCGCCCGCCGCCACCCCGAAGCGAAGCTCGTCTACGTGACGAAGCGCGCCCTGGCGCCGCTCGTCGCCGATAACCCGCACCTTGCCGAGGTCGTGGCCCTCGAGCCCGACGAGCCGCTGCGCCATCTCGCCCGCCGACTCACCGCGCTGGCCCCCACCCACGGGCTCGACCTGCACGGGAGCGTGCGCAGCGTCGCGCTGCGCCTGCTGGTCCGGTGTCGCTGGTCGGGGTACCGCAAGCGCAAGCCGGCCCGCACGCTGCTCATCGCCACCAAGCTCGATGCCTATCGGGGGCGGGTCCCCGTCCCGGAGCGCTATTTCGAGGCCGCCGCTCGGCTCGACACGCACCCCGACGGCGGCCCACCCGAGTTCTGGCTCGGCCGCGGGGCGACCGAGCGCGTCGCGCACTGGCTCGTCGAGCACGGCCTCGCGGACGCGAAGCTCGCGGCCCTCGCCCCCGGCGCGGCCCACGCGACCAAACGCTGGCCCGTCGCGCACTGGAGTGCGCTCATCGAGCAGCTGCGCGCCGCCGGGTTCCGGCCCGTGGTCGTCGGCGGGCCGGAAGATCGCGGCCTCGCCCAGCAGCTCGTCGCCGGCGGCGCGGCGGCGAGCGCCGCAGGAGAGTTCTCACTGCAGGAAACCGGAGCCTTGCTGGCGCGAGCCGCCGTCGCCGTCTCAGGAGATACCGGCGTCATGCACATGGCCACCGGGGTCGGGACCCCCGTGATCGCGTTGTTCGGACCCACGGTCGAGCAATTCGGGTTCTTCCCCTACCGCGCGCCCGGCGCCGTGCTGCAGCGGCAGCTGCCGTGCCGCCCCTGCTCCGCGACGGGCACCGCGACGTGCCCGCTCGGCCATCACCGCTGCCTCCGCGACATCACCGCCGCCGACGTGGCGGCGGCCGTCGCGCGGCTCGTCGCGTGATCGAGGTGACCACGCCGGCGGAGGCGCGCCTGCTCGCGCTGGTGGGCGACGCGGTCCGCGGCCCAAAGCGCAACGGCCTGTTCGCGCTCTGGCTCGTGCTCCGCGCGGCGGAGGCGCTGCTCCCCCCCGGTGCCGTTTCGGTCAAGAACCATCGGCGCCGGCTGCAGGCACTCGAGACGCGCCTGGCCAGCCTCGCCCTGCCCGCGCCGCTCAAACGGGCGCTCACCGCGGCGCGCCACCACCTCGAAGCCGCCACGCCCGGGGCGGCGGCGCTGGTGCTGTCCCAGCTCGTCGCACCGGCTCGGGAAGTGCTCGGCCCCGAGGCGGGCGACGCCGTCGCGGTTGCCGCCCGCGCGGCTCGCATACATCTATAAGGCTAGACGGGTAGACGGATATACGGATAGACGGGTAGACGAACAGAGGAGACCCATGCCCCCACGTCGGCTGGAACGTCATCCCGCCGCCTCGCCCGAGGCGTTGGTCGCACGCGTGGATCAGCAGCGCCCCGGCGAGATCGCGGGTGACACGGTCCCGACCGGCTTTCCGTCGGTCGACCGTCTGCTCGGCGGCGGGCTGCGCCGGCGCGACCTGATCGTGTTGGGAGGGGACGTCGGCTCGGGCAAGTCGGCGCTCGCGCTCGGGATCGCGCTGCGGGTGGCGCAGCAAGAAGCTGGGCCTGGCGTGGCGTTCTTCTCCGGGGAGATGGACGAGGAGCGCCTGATGGAGCGGGCGCTCGCGGTCGAGGGTCGCGTCGCCGTGGACGAGCTGCGCGCGGCCAAGCTGAGCGACCAGACGCGCGCCGAGGTGGGGGGCGCGGCCGTGCGGCTGCGCGGCCTGCCGCTCGCGATTCTGCCGCTCGCCGCCCCGGACTTCGAGACGCTGTCCGCGCGACTCGACCCCCTGCGCCGGCTCGGGCTGATCGTCGTGGACTACCTGCAACTGGTCCCCACGCCCGCCGGGGTGACGCGCTCCACGCAGGACGAGGACCTCGCCCTGGTGCTGCAGCGGCTCAAGGCCCTGGCGCTCGAGCGCCAGGTCGCGCTGCTCGTCGTGTCGCAGCTCGCGCGCTTCGCCGCCGGGCGCGAGAACGCGCGGCCCGCGCTCGACGACTTCGGTCACCTGGGGGCGATCAAACAGCACGCCGACGTCGCCCTCGCGATCTATCGCGAAGAGATGTACAGTCCGGGCTACGGCGTGGAGGGTGCCACTGAGCTGCTGGTCTTGAAGAACCGCAACGGGCCGACGGGGTTCGTGGATCTCTACTTCTATCGGCGCTGGATGCGGTTCGAGGACATGCTCGATCCCGACCGTTGAGCCTTGGTGGTGTCGGCGCCGAGGATCGCTCCGACCAGCGTGTAGGTCGTCCCAGGCGCTCCGACGTTCGCCCGCAGCGTGATCCACAACGGCCGCCGCCCCGAATCCGCGTAGATCGCGATCGACCCGTCGGCCATCGCCTGGTCGGTCCGCACCTGCCACCCGTTCAGCTTCAGCGTCTCGCGGTACCAGGCGGCGACCCGCGGCAGGGGCGCCGGCGTCGTGAAGGTGGCCTGCGCCGCGTCCTGGCCGGCCGAGACCCCCGTCAGGGTCGAGTGCGGGTACGCGAGGACACCCGTCAGGACCTTCGCGGCGAGCTCGCGTTCAGACGTGCCCTCCCCGGGACGCTCGCAGGCGGCGCAGCACACGAGCACGATCACGAGCGCGAGCGACAGGGGCCGTTTCATCGCGCGGTATCCTAGCTGTGGCGGGGCGCCAGGGTCAAGTTGTAAGTTCGTGGAACGCATCAGAGGTGCCCATGGCCGGCCACAGCAAGTGGAAGCAGATCAAGCGCAAGAAGGCGGTCACCGACGCGCGGCGCGGCGCTCTGTTCACCAAGCTGATTCGTGAAATCACCATCGCGGCCAAACAGGGCGGCGGGGATCCCGCCGGGAATGCCCGGCTCCGCACCGCCATCGACGCGGCCAAGGCGGAGAACATGCCGCTCGACAACATCGAGCGCGCCGTCAAGAAGGGCACCGGGGAGCTCGAGGGCATCCAGTACGAAGAGGTGTCGTACGAAGGCTACGGGCCCGGCGGCGCCGCGATCTTCATCGAGGCGACCACCGATAACGCGAACCGGACCGTCGCGGAGATCCGCCACCTGTTCCAGCGCTACGGCGGCAATCTCGGCGCCGCCAAGACCGTGGCGTGGATGTTCGACCGCAAGGCGCATATCACCCTCGATGCCACCAAGGTGGACGAGGACAGCGCGATGGAAGCCGCGCTCGATGCCGGCGCGGAGGATCTGGTGCGCGACGGCGACGTATTCCTGATCACCGGCCCGGTGCATCAGCTGCACGAGATCACCGAGCAATTGAAGCAGCGCAAGATCCCCGTCCAGTCGGCCGAGATCGGCATGGTCCCCAAGAGCACGGTGAAGGTCGACGGCAAGGACGCGAAGAAACTGCTCGAGCTGATCGAGGAGCTGGAAGCGCTGGACGACGTCGCGAAGGTGTCCTCGAACTTCGACATCGACGCCGAGGCGATGGCGGCGGCGACCGCGTGAGGTGAGAGTCCTGGGCGTCGACCCGGGGACGCGGGCCACCGGCTACGGCGTGATCGAAACCGGGAACGGGGCGCCGGGCATGGGCCGGTTGATCGAATGCGGCGTCATCACCTTCGCGCGCCAGAGCTCCCTCCCCCGCCGACTCCACCAGCTGCACGTACAGATCGCCGATTTGATCGCGCGTCATCGGCCGAGCGCCCTGGCGCTCGAGAACGCGTTCTACCACAAGAACGTGCAGACGACGCTCGTCCTGGGGCACGCGCGGGGCGTGATTCTGTTGGCCGCGGAAGAAGCGGGGCTGGCGATCGCGCAGTACCCGCCGGCGACCGTGAAGAAGACGGTCGTCGGGGCGGGCGGCGCGCCCAAGGCCCAGGTCGGCGCGGTGGTGGCCCGGCTCCTCAAGCTGAAGCAGGCCCCGGCGCCCGCGGACGCGGCGGACGGCGTGGCGGTCGCGCTCACGCACATCCTGCGCGGGTGAGCCCCCGATGATCGCCCAGGTCAGCGGGCGCCTCGCCGCCAAACAGGCCGACCGCGTCGTGGTCCAAACGGCGGGCGGCGTGGGGTACGAGATCGCCGTCCCGCTCGGCGTGATGGAGCGGCTGCCGCCCGTGGGCGAGAGCGTCAGCCTCGCGACCGAGCTCGTGGTGCGCGAAGACGGCTGGGCGCTGTACGGCTTCCGGGACGAGCCCGAGCGGCGGTTCTTCCAGCGGCTCATCGGCGTCACGGGCATCGGGCCGAAGCTCGCCATCGCGCTGATGTCCGCGCTGGGGGTGGAGCGGGGCGCGCGAGCGCTGCAGGAGCGCAATATCGCACTGCTGTCGTCGGTGAGCGGCATCGGCAAGAAGACCGCTGAGCGCCTCGCGCTTGAACTGGCCGACAAGCTGGGCGAGTTTGAGGAGCCGAGCGGGGGGGGGGCGGCCGCGCCGCCCGCCGACGGCACCGCGGACGCGGCCCACAAGGCGCTCGAGCGGCTGGGGTACGGCACCGCCGAAGCGGACCGCGCATTGCGGGACGTGCTCGCGGCGGACGGCGGCGGCAGCACCGAGGCACTGGTGCGGCGTGCGCTGCAACTTCTCACCCATGGGTGACGATGGCGACGACCGCTGAATGGATCTGCACACGCTGCGGCTCGACCAACCGGCGACTCGTCCCGGACGGCGCGACCCACGCCGTGGACGAGTGCCTCACCTGCCACACGCGGCACGAGATCGCGGCGGACGCGCGCCCGGTGCGCTGGCGCGCGCGGCCCAGCAGAGCCGCGTGAGGGCCCCGAATCCCCAGGCTAAAGCCTGGGCTCGGCGAAGCACTGTGCTGAAGCACACTCGTCCTTCAGGACAGTGTTTCGCCGAGCACACTCTTCAGAGTGTGATATCGTGACCAAGGATCGCGTTCAGATCACCACTCCGGAGGCCCTCCCCGACGAGCGCGTCACCGACGCGGCGTTGCGCCCCTCGCGCCTCGACGAGTTCGTCGGTCAGGCCAAGGTCAAGGAATCGCTCCAGATCGCGATCGACGCGGCGAAGCAGCGCAAGGAGCCCCTCGACCACACGCTGTTCTTCGGCCCCCCGGGCCTCGGAAAGACGACGCTGGCGTTGCTGATGGCGCGCGAGCTGGGAGTGAACGTCCGCACCACGTCGGGGCCGGTGCTCGAGCGCCCGGGGGACCTGGTCGGCCTGCTCACGTCCCTCACGCCGGGGGACATCCTGTTCATCGACGAGATCCACCGCCTCCGGCCCGCGCTCGAGGAGTTCCTGTATCCCGCGATGGAGGAGTTTCACGTCGACGTGCGCATCGCGGACGGTCCCCACGCGCAGACCATCCCCATGGCGCTCGAGCGCTTCACACTGATCGGCGCCACCACGCGGTTCGGCCTGCTCACCCCGCCGATGCGCGCGCGCTTCGGCCTCGTCGAGCGATTGTCGTACTATCCCCCGGACGACCTGGCTCAGATCCTGGTCCGCTCGGCGGGGATCCTCGCCGTGCCCGCCGACGCGGCGGGCATCGCCGAGATCGCCCGGCGCAGCCGCGGCACACCGCGCGTCGCGAACCGGCTGCTCAAGCGGGTGCGCGACTACGCCCAGGTCCGTGCCGGCGGGAAGATCACTGCCCCGGTCGCCGGTGAGGCGCTCAAGCGGCTCGATGTGGACGAGTTCGGGCTCGACGACATGGACGGCCGCATTCTCAAGACGATCATCGAACAGTTCGAGGGCGGGCCCGTCGGGCTCACGACCATCGCGGCGGCCGTGGGCGAGGATCCCGGCACGCTGGAGGAGGTGTACGAGCCGTTTCTCATGCAGCGCGGCTTCCTGGCGCGCACGCCGCGCGGCCGCTGCGCCACGGGAGCCGCGTACAAGCATTTTGGCTTTACTCCGCCCCGGAGCGCCGAACAACCGACCATGTTTGACGGCTGAGCCGAGAGTGCGGAGTGTGGAATGCGGAGTGCGGAGTTGATGGTCGCGCTTCGCTCGGTGGCACGTGCATCCATTCCGCACTCCGCACTCCGCATTCCGCACTAGATGTTTCGGGCAAGCGACTTCGACTACAGCCTGCCAGCGGGACAGATCGCCCAGCACCCCCTCCCCGACCGCGCCGCAAGCCGCCTGCTCGTGCTCCACCGCGTCGGCGGCGCGATCCGGCACGCGCAGTTCCGCGACATCGTCGACCTCGTCGCGCCGGAGGACGTGCTCGTCCTCAACGTTTCCCGCGTGATCCCGGCGAGACTTCACGGGATGCGGGAGGCCGGCGGCCAGGCCGAAATCCTGCTCGTCCGCGAGCTGCCCGATGGGACCTGGCTCGGCATGGGGCACCCCGGGGGCAAGCTCAAGCCCGGGCGGCGGGTCGCCTTCGGGGACGACAGCGCGGTGGAGATCGTCGCAATGCTGGGCGGCGGGCTGCGGCGGGTGAAGTTCGTGGGCGCGCTCGACGCCGGCGCGACGCTCGCCAAGTACGGCGAGATGCCGCTGCCGCCCTACATCCGCCGGCCGCCACGCCCCGACGACCGCGAGCGCTACCAGACCGTTTACGCGGCGCACGACGGCAGCGTGGCCGCGCCCACCGCGGGGCTGCACTTCACCCGGCCGCTGCTGGAGCGCGTGCGGGGGCGAGGCACTGCGGTGGCGATGCTCGACCTGCACATCGGCCCCGCGACCTTCAAGCCGGTCGAGGTGGAGGACCTCGCGCATCATCCGATGCACGCCGAGGCGTACGCGGTGAGCGAGCAGGCCGCGGCGACCATCAATGAGAGGCGGCAGGGGGGCGGCCAAACCTGGGCGGTCGGGACCACGGTGGTCCGCGCGCTCGAGACGTGCGCCGACGAGCGGGGCGCGATTCGCGCCGCAACGGGCGAGACCTCGCTCTTCATTCATCCCCCGTACGCGTTTCGCGCCGTTGACCGCCTGCTCACGAACTTTCACCTGCCACGCTCGACCCTGCTCATGTTGGTGTGCGCCTTCGGGGGCTATGACAACGTGATGCGGGCGTATGGGGAGGCGGTCGCCGAGGGATACCGGTTCTACTCGTATGGCGATGCGATGGCGGTCATTTGATGGAGCGTCGGCTCCGTGGTTCCCACCCTGAAGGGTGGGCTCGGCGAGACACTGTCCTTAAGGACAGTGCAGTGCCGAGCCCAGGCTTCAGCCTGGGAATACGGGCGCGACATTGAGCCTCGGGATGTTCGACTTCACGATCCACGCCACCTGCGGCGCCGCCCGCACCGGCACCCTCGTCCTGCCCCACGGCCCCGTCGAGACGCCGGTGTTCATGCCCGTGGGGACCCAGGGGACCGTCCGCGCACTCTCCCCCGGCGACCTCAAGGCCGTCGGGTCGCAACTCGTGCTGGCGAATACTTACCACCTCCATGTCCGCCCCGGCGAAGGTGTGGTGGAGCGGCTCGGCGGCTTGCACCGCTTCATGGCGTGGGACCGGCCGCTCCTCACCGACTCCGGCGGCTTCCAGGTGTTTTCGCTCGAAGGGTTCCGGCGCGTGGACGACGACGGCGTCGAGTTCCAGAGCCACACAGACGGGGGCCGGCGGCACCTGACCCCGGAGCGCGCGACCGAGATCCAATGGACGCTGGGCGCGGACATCGCGATGGCGTTCGATCACGTGGTGCCGGGCGGGGCGGACGAGACCACCGCCCGGGACGCCCTGGAGCGGACGCTGCGGTGGCTGGAGCGGTGCGCCCGACGACACGACGAACTGCGACGGTCAGACGGTCAGGCGGATAGTGCTAACCGTCCATCCAGCGATCCGCCCAGCCGCCAGAGTCTCTGGCCCATCCTCCAAGGCGGTACCCACCTCGGGTTGCGCCAGGAAGGTCTGCGACGGATCCAGGAGCTGGGTGAGTGGACCGGCCTCGCCGTCGGCGGGCTGTCGGTGGGCGAGCCGAAGCCCGTGATGTACGAGATGCTCGAGGGCCTCGAGCCCCGGCTGCCTCGCTCCTGGCCGCGTTATCTTATGGGCGTGGGGTTCCCCGAGGACCTCGTCACGGCGGTGGCGCGCGGCATCGACCTGTTCGACTGCGTCGCGCCCACGCGCAACGGGCGCAACGGTTCGGCGTTCACGCCCGACGGCCCGGTGAACATCCGCAACGCCGAGCATCGCGCAGACGCGCGGCCGCTCGACGCGACGTGCGATTGCGAGACGTGCGCCACGTTCTCGCGCGGCTATTTGCGGCACCTGTTCGTGGCCGAAGAGCTGTTGGGGCTTCGGCTGCTGTCGTTGCACAACGTCCGGTTCCTGATCCGGCTCACCCGCGAGATGGGCGCCGCGATCCGCGCCGGAACTTTCCCGCGGTGGGCCGCTGAATGGCGACGCCGCTACACCCGATCGGACTGACCATGCACGCATCCTACGCGCTGCTTTTCACGCCCTCCGGCCAGCAGGGGCCCGCCGCGGGCTGGTTCGTGTTCCAGCTGGCGGCGGTCTTCGCCATCATCTATTTCATGATTCTGCGCCCGCAGAAGAAGCAGCGGGAACGCCACAACCAGCTGCTCGCCTCCCTGCAGAAGGGGGACAAAGTGCTTACGTCCGGCGGGATCCTCGGCGAGGTCGTGCACCTGAAGGACGACGAGGTCACGGTGAAGAGCGGCGAGGCCCGCTTCGTCATCGTCCGCTCGAACATCGCCAACATCCTCAACCGATCCATCGAGGCGAAGTCGCAGTGACGATCCGGAGGCTCCACCTGCTGGGCTCGCCGGTGCTGCGTCAGCCGGCGACGCCGGTCGCAGCCGTGGACGACGAGGTCCGGCGGCTGGTGGACGACCTCTTCGACACCATGCGCGCGGCCAAAGGCGTGGGGCTCGCCGCGAACCAGGTGGGCGTCGCGCGGCGAGTTGCGGTCGTCGACGTGGGCGAGGAGTTCCCGCCACCGCTCGTGCTGGTCAACCCCCGGATCGTCAAGCTGAGCGACGCCATCGAAACGGCCGAGGAGGGTTGCCTCTCGATTCCCGACATCTACGGCGACGTGGAGCGCCCGCTCGCCATTACCATCGCAGCGCTCGACCGCGACGGCCGGTCGTACTCGGTCGAGCTCTCCGGCTTCAAGGCGCGCGCCGCGCAACACGAAATCGATCACCTCGATGGCATCCTGTTCCTCGATCACTTGAGCGCCGTGAAGCGTCATCTGCTGGTCGCGAAGTGGAAGAAGGCCCGCAAGGGGCAGGCGGGGTATCTCAAGGACGTGACGCCGGAGCCGGCGGGCGAGCTCTAGGTGCGCGTCGTTTTCTTCGGCACGCCGGAATTCGCGGTCCCGTCGCTGCGAGCGCTGCTCGGGGAGGGGTTCGACGTGCTCGCCGCCGTCACCCAGCCCGACCGGCCGCAGGGCCGCTCCCGCTCGCAGGTCGTACCGCCGCCCGTGAAAGTGGAAGCCGAGGCGGAGGCGATCCCGGTGCTCCAACCCGAGCGCCCGACCGACCGCGACTTCCTCGACCGGCTCCGGGAGCTCGCGCCGGATGTCGGCGTCGTGGTCGCGTACGGGCATATCCTGAAGCCGGAGCTGCTCCGGCTCCCTCCCCGTGGCATGGTCAACGTGCATCCGTCCCTCCTCCCCGAGCTGCGCGGAGCGGCGCCGGTCGAGTGGGCGATCCTGAACGGCGTGGCCAAGACGGGCGTCAGTATCATGCAGCTCGACGAGGGCCTCGACTCCGGGCCCGTCCTGCTCCAGATCCCGCACACGATCGAGCCGGACGAAACCGGCGGGGAGCTCGCCGCACATCTCGCCGAGATCGGCGCGCAGGCCCTCGTCGAGGCGCTGGCGCTGTGGGAGCGGGATGCGCTGCGCCCCGTCCCGCAGGACCATGCCCGCGCCAGCTACGCGCCCAAGCTCACGCGCGACACCGCGCGGATCCGTTGGGACGATCCCGCCGAGCGCGTCGCGCGCCTCATCCGCGGCCTCGACCCGAAGCCCGGCGCCTGGACCGAGCTCGCGGGGCGCGAGCTGAAGTTGTTCGATGTGCAAGTGTCCGACCGGCGGGGCCCGCCCGGGGAAGTGCTGGCGGCGGACGGCCGGCTGCTGATCGCGACCGGGAGCGGCGCCGTGGCGGTGGCAGAGGTCCAGCCCGCGGGCAAGGCGCGCATGCCCGTCGCGGACTGGGTGCGCGGCCGCGGCGTCACGGCCGGCCAGCGCTTCGCGTGACCCACGCGGCGCCGCTCCCCCGGCTGCACGCGATCAGCGACGAGCGGATCGCCCGCCGCGCGGACGTGGACAGCGTCGCGCGGGAGCTCGCCGCGGGAGGCGGGGCGGAGCTGGCGTTGCATGCGCGCGGCCGCGGCCTCTCGGGCCTGGAGCACTACGAGCTCGCTGTCCGTCTATCCGTCTATCCGTCTACCCGTCTATTCGTCAACGACCGCCTCGATGTCGCGCTCGCCGCGGGCGCCGGCGGCGTCCAGCTCGCCGGTGGCAGTCTCGACCCCGAGTACGCGCGCCGTCTCAACCCCACCTGGTGGATCGGCAAGTCTGTCCACGATTTGCGGGAGGCGAGCGCCGCACAGGCGGCCGGGGCCGACTATCTTCTAGTCGGACCCGTTTTCGGCACGGCTACCCACCCCGCGCACGATCCGTTGGGGCCGAGCCCGCTGGCGGCGATCGTCGGGCTCGGGCTTCCGGTGATCGCGATCGGCGGCGTGACGCCGCAGCGGGTGCCTGAGCTGCGGGCCGCCGGTGTGTACGGCGTGGCGGCGATCCGCGCCTTGTGGGAAGCCGCCGATCCGGCCGCGACGGCCCGGAAGATGGCGCAGGAGCTGACGCAATGACCGACACGATCGACATCACGCTGAACGGGGAGCGCCGCGCGGTGACGCGGGGCGTGACGCTGCTCCAGCTGCTCGCTTCGCTCGAGCTCGACCCGCGCGCCGTCGTGGTGGAGCACAACCGCACCATCGTCCGCCGGCCCGCGCTGAGCGACGTCCGAGTGGCCCCGGGGGACGCGGTCGAGCTGGTGCATTTCGTGGGAGGGGGGTGAGCCGATGGCAACCGCCGTGGAGACACTCCGCGACACGCCGTTCACCATCGGCGGGCGCACGTTCCACTCGCGCCTCATGGTGGGGACCGGCAAGTATCAGGACAACGAAACGATGGTCCGCGCCGTCGAGGCGTCGGGGGCGGAGATCGTCACCGTCGCCGTGCGGCGCGTCGACCTGGACCGCACCAAGCGGGCTGGCGTCCTGTACCACCTGGACCCCAAGCGGTACTTCCTGCTCGCCAACACGGCGGGCTGCGCCACGGCGCAAGACGCCGTGCGCTACGCCCGGCTCGCCCGTGAGGCAGGGTTCAATGAGTTCGTCAAGCTCGAGGTGATCGGGGACCAGGAGACGCTGCTCCCCGACGTGCAAGGGCTGCTCGAAGCCGCGAGCATCCTGGTCCGCGAAGGCTTCAAAGTCCTCGCCTACACGAACGAGGACCTGGTGGCGGCGCTGCGGCTCGAGGACGCGGGCTGCGCCGCCGTGATGCCGCTGGCGTCGCCGATCGGGAGCGGGCTCGGGCTCCTCAATCCGTACAGCGTGCGCACTATCAAGCGGCGGCTGCAGGTGCCCGTGGTCGTCGACGCCGGCGTCGGGACGGCCTCGGACGCCTGCCTCACCATGGAGCAAGGCGTGGACGGCATCCTGATGAACACCGCCCTTGCCGCCGCACGGGATCCGGTTGCGATGGCGCACGCGATGCGCCTGGCGGTCGAGGCGGGCCGAACCGCGTACCTCGCCGGACGCATGGCGCGGCGCGAGGTGGCAGTGCCCTCCTCGCCGCTCGAAGGGATGCTGGATTAAGGACGCCACCGCCGCCCGGCGCGCGGCGCTGCGGATGCTTCAGGCGGTACGCTCCGGCGCTACCTTCGCGGCGACGCGCGACCGGCATCTCCCCGGGCTCGCCGAACGGGACCGGCGCCTCGCCTACCAACTCGCCGCAGGCGTGCTGCGTAGCCAGGCCGATCTCGACCAGGTGCTCGCGCTCGCGACCGCCGATCCTCGGGTCCACGACGTCCTGCGACTCGGCGCCTATCAGCTGCGCGCGCTCGCTCGCGTGCCCGCGTACGCGGCGGTGTCGACGAGCGTGGAGCTGGCGCGGGAGATCGCCGGCGAGCGCGCCGCGCGTTACGTGAACCACCTGCTGCGGAGCCTGAGTCGCGCGGCGGGACGCGGGATGCGAGATGTGGTCGAGACGCACCCTGCCTGGTTGGTCGCGCGGTGGCGGAAGCGATTCGGGGAATCGGAGACGCAACGACTGGTCTCCTGGAACGATACGAAACCGCCGCTCACCGTGCAGCCGGCGCGCTGGGACCACAGCACCTTGCTCCGCACGCTCCACCAGACAGGAATCGGGGTAGAAGAGGCACCGTGCGGGGCGGGGATCCAGCTTCTGTCTGGAATGCCCCCTTCCCCCTTCCCTCTTCCCCGGCAGTTACCGGGCTTTGAGCAGGGTGCCTTCATCGTGCAAGATCCCGCCCAGGCGCTCGTTTGCGGCTACGCCGCGATTCCGCCCGGAGGGCTCGTCTACGACGCCTGCGCAGCTCCAGGCGGGAAGGCCGTCATGCTCGAGCGCCTCGGGGCGCGGGTCGTCGCGGGCGATGCGCGGCGCGACCGGATGGGGCGTCTGGCTCAGACGGCGCGGCGCGCCGGAGTGGCAATTCGGCTCACCGTCGCCGATCTTCTGTCGGCGCCGTTCGCGGCGGGGGCGCTGGCCGCCGTGCTGGTCGACGCCCCGTGCACGGCTACGGGAACGATGGCGCGCCATCCCGACGCGCGCTGGCGCATCGCCGAGCGTGCGATCGCGCGCGCGACGACGCGCCAGCGGGCACTGCTCGAGGCGGCGGCGCGCCTGGTGCAGCCGGGCGGCCTGCTGGTATACGCGACCTGCTCGCTCGAGCCGGAGGAGAATAGCGACGTCGTGAGCGCTTTCCTGGAGCGACACCCCGAGTTCCGGCGCGACGCGCTGGCGGGCACCGTGCCCGCTGAGCTGCTGACGGGAGAGGGCGACTTCCAGTCGCTGCCGCAGCGGCACGGGATGGACGGTGCCTACGCGGCACGCCTGCGGCGGGTGCGCTGATGCGCTTCCGCCGCCATCTCCCCCCGATCCGCGAGTGGCATGTGCCCGGGCTCGACGCTCGCGGCGCCAAGCTGTGGGGCAGCGCCCTCGTCTCGGCCCTCGTCGCCGGGTACCTGACGGCCTACTTAGTCATCTTTCCGGCGCCTATTCTGCACGGGCACCAGGTCGTTCCGCGGGTGCTCGGTCTGTCGCTCCAGGAGGCGTCGGCCGAGCTGCGGAAGGCGGGGCTGCAGGTCCAAGACGGCGGGTCCGAGCCGCACCCAACCGCGCCGCAGGGGACGGTCATCTGGCAGGATCCACCGCCCGGGATCTCGGCACCGGCGGGGCTGCGAGTGACCCTGGTGGCCAGCGACGGGCCGCCAAAAATTCCGGTACCGGACGTGGCGGGACTCGACGGCGCCCTGGCCCAGCGCCTCGTGGCGGCCGCCGGCTTGACCGTAGCCCAAGTCGAGTCGGTGCAGGCCGCGACACCCCGCGGGGTCGCGATGTTGACCCGCCCGCCAGCGACGACCGTGCTGGCACCGGGCGCGCCCGTGACCGTCGTGGTGAGCCGCGGGGCACCGACGATTCCCGTACCGGACCTGCTCGGCATGTCGCAGGCGGACGCGCGCACCCGGCTCGAGCTCGAGGGCTTGACGCTCGGGACGGTGACGCGGCGCCGTACCGCCGACGCGAACCCCGGCACCGTCGTGGCGCAGCGGCCGGCGGCGGGGACGCTCGCCGCCGCCGGCACGGTGGTGGACATCGTCGTGGCCCGGAGTCCGCAATGACCAACGGCATTCGCATCGCGCCGAGCGTGCTCGCGGCCGACTTGACCAGGCTCGCCGACCAGGTGGGTCAGGCCTTGGACGGCGGCGCCGACTGGCTGCATGTGGACGTGATGGACGGCCGGTTCGTGCCCAACCTCACCTTTGGCGCCAACATGATCGAGGCGCTGCGTAAGCTCACCGACCGGCCGATCGACGTGCATCTGATGGTGGTCGAGCCGGAGCGGTACATCGAGGCGTTCGCCGCGGCCGGCGCGTCGGTGTTTACGCTCCATCCCGAGGCGACGATTCACGTGCAGCGTCAGCTCGCCCACGTGCGCAACCGCGGGATGCTCGCCGGGTTGGCGCTCAATCCGGGCACGCCGCTGGCGCTCGCGGACGAAGTCGTCGCGGATCTGGACCTGCTGCTCGTCATGACGGTGAACCCCGGGTTCGGCGGTCAGGGATACCTGCCCTCCTCAAATGAAAAGATCCGGCGGGCGCGCGAGCTGCTCACGGCGCGCGGCTCGCGGGCGTTTCTCGAGGTGGACGGCGGGATCACGCCGCAGACGATCGCGGCGGCGCACGCAGCCGGGGCCGATACCTTCGTGGCGGGCAACTCGGTGTTCACCGGCGCCGACCCCGGCCGCGAGGTCCAGGAGCTGCGGCGTCGCTGTCTGGTGACCGTATGACGCAGATGCGGCAGTGGACGATCGGGATCGGGGCCGGGACGGCGCTGGTCTTCGGGGTGGCGCTGGCGGTGAAGATCTGGCCCCAGGTCGACCTCGTCGGCGTGGGATCGCGGGCGCCTGAGTTCCGCGCCGTGAACCTGCGCACCGCTCAGCCCGCGTCGCTCGCCGCCTACCGCGGGAGGGTCATCCTGCTCAACGTCTGGGCCACGTGGTGCCCGCCCTGCCGCGTCGAGATGCCGTCGTTGGAGCGGCTCCACCAGAAGCTCGCGGGTCAGGATTTCGAGGTCGTCGCCGTGAGCATCGACGATGGCGACTCGAGCATGGTGCTGCGGTTCGCGCGCGAGCTGGGGCTCGGCTTCGACATCCTCCAGGACAAGCAGGGCGCCATCCAGCGGATTTATCAGACCACCGGCGTCCCTGAGAGCTTCGTCATCGACCGGGATGGCATCATCATCAAGAAGGTGATCGGCGCGGCGGAATGGGACGGGCCGGTGAACGAGGTCCTCATCCGAAAGCTCATCGATGCGCGTTAACATCGGGCAGCTCTTCGCCCGCAACTGGCCGATCAAGCTCGCCGCCATTTTCTTCGCGGTCATGCTGTACGTTGCCGTGGCCGCGCAGCAGCCGCTGTCCCAACGCTTCGCCCTCCGGCTCGCCGTCACCGTGCCGCCGGGGCGCTCGGTGCGGGAGCAGCCCGTCGGCGTGACGGTCACCGTCAGCGGGAAGGGCAGCGAGATCCTGAAGTTGCGCTCGTTCCCGCGCATGATTCGTAAGACGATCCCCGATACGTTCTCCGGGTCGGTGTGGAGCATCCACCTGCAGCCGTCCGACGTGAACCTCCCGAAGGGGACGGACGTGCAGGTGGCGGACATCGCGCCGCGCGACCTCGACGTGCTGCTCGACTCGGTCGGGAAGAAGGACGTGAAGATCGTGCCCCTGGTGCGCGTCGAAGCGGAATCGGGGTACGTGCTGCGGGGCCTCTCCATCGTGCCGAGCGTGGCGCGCCTCGTGGGGCCTGAGAAGAGCCTCGCCGCCATCGACTCGATCACCACCCTGCCCACCGTCATTTCCAGTGTCAACGGCCCCTTCTTCCGGACGGTCCCGCTCGACACGTCGCCGCTCGGCGTCGTACGCGTCGCACCGAAGGAGGTGCGCGTCGCGGGCGAAGTGGCGGCGATCATCGAGCGCTCGATCGACGCGGTGCCCATCACGACCGCCGCGTCCGGGTTCGCGGGGTTCCTGCTCGCTCCCGAGCGCGTAAGCGTGACCGTGCGCGGCCCGGAGTCGAAGGTCAACACCCTCACCAAGGACAGCGTGCGCGTGACGGCGCACCTGGTCGGCAAGGCGGGGCCCGGCGGCTACGCCCGCCTCACCGTGACGGCGCCGCCCGGGATCCGGGCGCGTGTGGTGCCCGACTCCGTCGCCCTCAAGCGCAAGGCGGGCCGTGGCTGACGTCGTGCTGGGGATCGAGACCTCCTGCGACGAGACGTCGGCGGCTGTACTCGTGGGAGGGGGGCGCGCGCCGGAACTCGCGAGCCTCGTCATCCTGTCGCAGGACGTGCACAAAGTGTTCGGCGGCGTCGTCCCCGAGCTCGCGAGCCGGGCGCACCTCGCAGCCCTCCCCGCGGTCGTAGAGCGCGCTCTCGTCGAGGCGGGCGTGGGCTGGGGTGCCGTGGACGCCGTGGCGGTCACCCAGGGACCGGGGCTGGTGGGCGCGCTGCTCGTGGGCGTGGTGTACGCCAAGGCACTTGCCTACGCCGGCGATCGCGCCTTGGTCGGCGTGCATCACATGGAGGGGCACCTGTTCGCGCCGGCCGTCGAGGATCCCGAGCTCGCGCCTCCGTTCGTCGCGCTGCTGGTCTCGGGTGGCCACACCCTGCTGCTCGACGTGCCCGCCTGGGGGAGGTATCGCTTGCTCGGGGCGACCCGCGACGACGCTGCAGGCGAAGCCTTCGACAAGGTCGCCACGCTCCTCGGGCTCGGCTATCCCGGCGGGCCGGCCATCGAGCGCCTCGCCCAGAGCGGCGACCCGGCGCGCTTTACCTTTCCCCGCCCGATGCTGGACGAGGGGTTCGAGTTCTCGTTCTCAGGACTCAAGACGGCCGTACTGCACGCCGTGCGCGCGAGCGCTGATCCCGAGCGCGACCGGCCGCATGTGGCGCGCGGGTTTCAAGACGCCGTGCTCGACGTGCTGGTCACCAAGCTGGAGCGCGCGGTGCGCGCCACCGGCCGCCGCACCGCGGTACTGGGCGGCGGCGTCGCCTGCAGCCGTGCCCTCGCAGGCCGCGCCGCCGAGCGGCTCGCGGGACTCGCGCGCGTCGCCGTGGCGAGCCCACGCCTCAACGCCGACAACGCCGCGATGATCGCGCGCGCCGGCTGGCACCGGCTCGGCCTGGGCGAGCGCAGCGATTGGACCCTCGACGCCCGTGCGGATCTACCGCTGCCGGGATTAGAACCCGTCGTCATTCCGCAATCCACAATCCGCAATCCGCAATGACTATCTACCCGTTCAAGTTCCTGCTGGGCCCCCTCACCATCACGGGGTACGGGCTCATGATGATGGTCGCGTTCCTCATGGCGGGCTGGGCGATCCAGCTCGACTTGCGGCAGCGGCGGATGAACGAGGACTACGCCGCGGACATCGTGTTCGCGGCCGTCGTCGGCGGCATCATCGGCGCCAAGGTCTGGTACGTGCTGCTCACAGGCGAGTGGGATGCGCTGTTCCGCCGCGGGGGGTTCGTGTGGTACGGCGGGTTCTTGGGCGGCGTGGCCGGCGTGCTGCTCAACGGCTGGCGCAAGGGCATCCCCGCCCGCTGGACCATGGAGCTCACTGCCGCCCCTCTGGCGCTGGGGTACGCGCTCGGGCGCGTGGGGTGCTTCCTGGTGAACGACGACTACGGCATTCCGTCGACCCTCCCCTGGGCGATGAAATTCCCGGATGGGCTGCCGCCCACGCGGGTCGCCGACCTGCAGCAACAGCTGCACGTAACCTTTCCGCCCGGGACGAACCCGACCGACCTGGTCGCCGTGCATCCCACACAGCTGTACGAGACCGCGCTCATGATGCTCGCCTTCTGGCTGCTGTGGCGGCTGCGGGACCACAGGCACGCCACCGGCTGGCGCTTCGGCGTTTACCTCGTGCTCGCGGGCACGGAGCGGTTCCTGGTCGAGTTCGTGCGCGCGAAAGACGACCGCCTGCTCGGCCCCTTCACCCTGGCCCAAGCCACGAGCGTGCTGCTGGTGGTGGTCGGCATCTACGTGGTGCAGCGGCTGCGCCAGCCCGACGCCGCCGTCCTGGCGACCCCGCCGGCTCTCAAGCTGCAGCCCACCTGATGCGCCGGCTGCCGGCGGTCGCTCTCACGGCGCTGGCGCTCGCCGGCTGCGCGCGGGGGGGCGGGGGACCGCCGGACCTGATACTCACCGACGGTCGGATCTTCACGGCGGACGCGGGGCGACCCTGGGCCGAGGCGCTCGCGATCCGGGGCACGCGCATCGTCGCCGTCGGCACGACGGACTCGCTGCGCCGCCTCGCGGGCCCGCGCACCCGGATGCGCGATGTCGGCGGTCGCACCGTCATCCCCGGTCTGAACGACGCTCACGCCCATCCCGGCCCGGAGCTGCAGGGCACCAAGCTGGCGGCGACGACGGGGGACGGCAGCCTGCTCGAGGTCGCGCGCTCGCTCGCCGCAGCCGCCCGCCTCCGCCCGCGTGGCACCTGGCTTTTCGCGACGGTCGGCGACCGTGTGCTCGACGACCCACGCGCCAACCGCTTCCTGCTGGACAGCATCGTGCCCGATGACCCCGTGGTGCTCGAGAGCTGGTCGGGTCATGCGGCGATCCTCAATAGCGCGACGCTCGGCGCCCTAGGGATCGGTCATGACACACCCGATCCGCTGGGCGGCCACTACGGGCGGGTGCCGGGATCGGGAGGGGGAGGGGGAGGCGGAGGGCTGGACGGCCGGATGACCGAGTACGCGTGGTGGAGCGCGCGGCGCCGACTCGTGAGCAGCGTCCCTGACAGCGCCAGCCGCGCCGACTTCCGGCGATACGCGGAGGCGGCGGCACGCTTCGGCATCACTACGGTGCAGGACATGAACACCGCGCTCACCACGGCGCGGGCCGTGGCGCTGCTGCGCGCCGCCGACGTGCCGATCCGCTGGCGCGTGATCCGCTTCCCGATGACCCGGCCCGAGGGCCGCGACCTCGCCGACACGCGTACCACCGCCGCAGACCACGGCGGGAGGCTCGACGTCTCGGGAACCAAGTACATCCTCGATGGGACGCCGGTCGAGCGGGGTGCGGCGATGCGCCGGCCATACGCCGATCGGCAGGGGTGGCGCGGCGAGCTCGACTTCCCGCCCGAGACGCTGCAGACGATCATCCGCGAGGCGCTCGTATCGCGCGACCAGTTGATGGTCCACGCCGTGGGCGACAGCGCGATCGCCGTGCTGCTCCGCTCGCTGGCGGCCGCCGCACCCGAATCGACCTGGCGCGCCCTGCGACCGCGGATCGAGCACGGCGACTTCCTCGCCCCCGACCTACTCCCCCTCGCGCGCCGGCTCGGAGTCGTCGTCGTGCAGAATCCCGTGCACTTCTCCATCGCCGAGCTCATGCATCGACGCCTCGCGACCGACGTGGCGGCCGCGGCGCAGCCGCTGCGCTCGCTCCTGGCCGCCGGACTCCCCATCGCGCTCGGATCCGACGGTCCCATGAATCCCTACCTCAACATCATGTTCGCCGTGACGCACCCTGTGAACCCCGCGGAGGCGCTCAGCCGCGAGCAAGCGGTGCTCGCCTACACGCGCGGCTCGGCCTACGCGGAGCTCGCCGAGCGCGAAACGGGCACCCTCGCGCCGGGGATGCTGGCCGATCTCGCCGTCTTGTCGCAGGACATCTTCACGGTGCCGTTGGGCGAGCTGCCGAAGACCGAGAGTGTGCTGACGCTGGTGGGAGGGAAGGCGGTATACGACGCGGGTGTGGTGCAGTGAGCCGTCAGGGGAACGACGGCCTTCTACGCTCCTCGTCGCCCACGAGCCGGTGTCGCTGCAGCCACACGATCGCGACCAGCAGCAGCACGATGAGCAGGAACTGCAGCGACAGCGACTGCAGCGTGGGATAGATCCCGAAGACCGGAATCCGCGGAGCCCATTCCAGGACCGTCGTCTTCACGATCCCCGCCTCCTGCAGGTCGGCGATTCCCTTCCCCGCGAACACGAACGCCATATAGTAGAGCATCGCACTGGTGATCGCGAAGAACGGCCTGAGGGGAACCTTCAGCCCGAAGCGATTGACGCCGACGTAGACGAGCACGAGCGCCGCGCCCCCGAGCAGCAGCCCGCCCACCACGGCGGTCGCCCCACCCCCCCCACCCGCACCTGAGCCAGCCGACGTGAGCAGCGCCTTGTAGAACAAGATCGTCTCGAAGCCCTCGCGGTAGACCGCCAGAAACGCCACGGACGCGAGCGCCCACCCCGAGCCCGCCGAAAGCGCTCCTTCCATACGGCTCTTCACGAACGCGTTCCACTTGGCCGCTTCGATCTTCGAGACCAGCCAGTAGCTCACGTAGAACAGCACCGCCGTCGCGAGGAGCATGGTGACGCCCTCGAGCACCTCCCGTTGACCCGGCGTGATCTGGAAGAGGACCTCGATCACCACGGCCGTGACCGCGCTGGCCCCGACGGCCGCCCAGGCGCCCTGCGCGACGTGGCGGCGCCGCTCCACCGCTCCCGCCTTCGCGAGGAACGTCATCAGGGCCGCGACGATGAGGATCGCCTCGAACCCTTCGCGCAGCAGCAGCACGAACGACTCCATGAACAGGTTGGCGGCGGAGCCCCGGTCCGCGACCAGGCGCTCCGCGCGCTCGAGCCCGGAGAGCAGGCGCGCGTGGATCGCATCCAGCTCCTCGGGCGCCGCCCGGGCGGCGGCGCGGGCGCGCAGGGCGGCGAACGCGTCCTCGAGCTCGCCGGCGAGGGCCGGATTCCGGGCGCGTACCTCCGTCTCCACCTGCTCGAAAGTGAGGTAGGCGTCGAACGCCAGCTGGCTCGACCTGAGCGCCACCGCGGAATCGACCTGGCGCCGCACCGTCGAGAAGGTCGCCGCTGCGGGTGACGCCACGTACCGTTGCCGCTCGGCCGTCGGGAGCACCCGCAGGAAGGCCACGACCTTCGCCGCGCTCTGCCGGTCGAGCATCCGGGCGAACCCCGGCATCGGCGTACCAGGACGACCGCGTAGCATGAGGTCCGCGAGGTCGTCGTCGGTGAAGCGCCCCTGGATCGCGAGGTCGCGCAGCGCTGGCGGTTGCACCGAGAGCGACGCGGCGAGCGGCCCGTCGCCCCCGCCAACGGCACCGTGGCACGCGGCGCAGGACACGGCATACAAGCCCTCCCCCTCGCGCTCGTCGCCGTGCGCCGTGCGGAGCGTCGCGATGTAGGTCGCCACGGCCCAGCGGTCCTCGGGCGACAGCGTCTCCTCGAACTGCGGCATGGCGGTGCCCGCGACCCCGATCGTGACCTTGCGGTAGACGTCGACCGGCGACGCGTTGCGCATCAGCTGCGCGTCCGCGAGACTCGCGGGCGCCGGCCCCTCGAGCTGCTTCGCCTTGGGGCCGTCGCCGCGGCCGATGGGGCCGTGACACTGGAGGCACTGCTCACTGTAGATGGCCGCCCCACGCTCGAGCGACGGCGGTCGGGTCGGGAACGGGTCGAGCGCACCGCCCGTGGCGGCCGCGATGCGCGCCACCAGCGCGTTCGCCCGGGCGGCGACCGAATCGGGCGGCGCGGCACGCTGCACCATCGCCCGCAGGAGGGCGAGCTCCGTGTCGGCGACGGCGCGGACCCGGGCGGGCAGCGCGGGCGCGTCGAGGCGCGCCTGCTCGAGGAACTGGCGCGCTTCGTCCACCTCGGCGGCGGCCGTGACGCGGCCCCCCCGGGGCACCACGCCAGCGGCGTATTCTTTGGCAGCCAGGGCCGTGGCGGCGACGATGCGCCGCGCCACGGTGAGCGAGTCGTTCGCCTGCCCTGCGGCTCGGGTCACGGCGCACGCACTCAACAGCAAGCTGACAAACAGCTTACGGAAGATGAGAATGATTCGCAATGAGGGGCCTCAAATACTAGAGTGCGTCTGTCGGGAATTCAAGGATGCGCACCTAGTCGCGCTCCAGCACCGCGATCGCGATGGCCGCTAAGTGCGTGTGGGAGAGCGAGAGCAGCACACGCGTCACGCGCAACTCTTGGGCCCGTTTGGTGGCGATACCGCTGAGACTCACGTCCGGCCGCCCATCGGGCGCCCGCGTGACCTCGATGTCCCGCCACCCGATGCCGCGCGCCGCCTCGCTCCCCTGGAGCGCCTTGTAGACGGCCTCCTTCGCAGCAAGCCGCACGGCGACGTGGGTGGCGACATCGGGGCGGCTCTCGCAGTACGCCCGCTCGGCGGGCGTGAGAAGCCGCTCGAGCACGCGTGTCCCCTTGTCCTTCAGAATCGCGCTCACCCGCGCGACCTCCACGAGATCCACGCCCACGCCGATCGCGCTCACGGCCAGAGCCGCATCATTCAGCGGAGTTCACGCGTCGCTTCGCGACCTCCTAGAACCCCAGCCGCGTGGCCAGCCATACCGGAGCGGGAACGTAGCCACCGAGCACGAGCCCCAGCCACACCAGCACCGCGGCGAGCGGCGTCCAGAGGATGAGTACCGGCCAGAGCGACGGCCGCCAGCGCTCCAGCGTCTCGAGCTCCGGGCTCCAGCGCCGTTCCTCCTCGGCCGCCACCGACTCGAGGGCGAGCCATGCCGCCTCGAGCCGGCGCGCGGCGCTGCGCAGCGCTTCCTGCCATTCGCCGTGCGCCCCTTTGTCCAGCACGGTCGCGTCCCGCACCCGGGCGGCGACGGCGTCGAGCGCGTCGAGTGCAGCGACGAAGGGCTCCCCGCCCGTCGTGAGGCGCGCCGCGATCGCACGCTTCTCGGATGTGGAGAGCAGCCAGCGGCGCCAGCGGCGGCCGGGCATCCGCACCCGACGCGCGGCCCGCTCGATCCGGGCGTCCAGCGTGTGCGTCACTCGGTCCGCCACGCGCCGCACCGCTTGCTCCCACGCGGCGAGCCACGCCCGGCGGCTCACCGTCTCCAGCACCCGCTCGCGGTCCTCGCGCTCCGCCGCCGCCCGCGCCTCCCCCCCGAGCTCGAGCACTCGCGTCGCGAGCGCTTCCCGGATGTCGTCGATCGGCACCCACGGCTCCGCAACGCGCCGTGGCACGAGCACGCGCCCGAGCGAGGGGGCGAGCTCGGGCACGCGCAGCGGCATCGGGATCTTGACGGAGCTCACGTGCGGCGCTCGGTGAGGCGGGCGCTGCGCCCGGTGCGGGCCTCGTACCGCCCTACGAAGTCCGGCAGCGACTCCGGGAGGAAGCTCTCCCGCGGCAGCCCCGTCGCCGGGATGGCGCCCTCGATGGCGGCGGGCTCGCCTTCCACCTCCATCAGCACGTCCATCGCAGGGTACCACTCGAGCCGCAGCACCGCTTCACCCAACCGATAGACTTCCACCGTGCGATCGATCCGCAGCGTGACTTCAAACCCCGCGCGCTCGAGGATCGCGACGGCGGCATGCGGGTCGGTGAGGCGGGTTTCGGCTTCGGCGCGGTGGCGGTACGCCCCGCGCTGCGAGTGCGGCCCTTTCCAGCCCAACACGCCGAACGCGGCCGCGCCGTCGGCCGCCTGAAAAATCCGCAGCCGCAGCACCTCGTCGCGGGCGGCGAGCTCACCGTCCCGATCGAAGCGCCGGTCCAGCATGGCCCCGCGGAACTCGAGCCGGGCGCCCGCGCGCTCCAGGGCGCGACGCACGGAGTCGGGGTCCTCGACCCGAGCCTTGACTTCCAGTTCGTCCAATGGAGCGGAATCGCTCGAGCCCATCAGGCGAAAATGGCGTCGAGCACCGCGTCCGTGTCCACGAGCGTTGCGAACACGCGTGCGGCGCCCGCGGCTCGGAGGGCTGCGACATCGTAGAAGCCGGTCGCCACCGCCAGCGCGCGCGCCCCGATGGGGCGGCCGCAGGCGACGTCCTCCGGCGTGTCGCCCACGATGACCACGTCCTCACCGGCGAACGTCCGCCCGGTGAGCGCCGCCGCGCGCTGGGCCGCCACCGCGGGAAGATCGGCGCGGCGGTGCGAGTCCGATCCGAAGGCTCCGACTCGGAAGCGGGCGGGGTCGAGCCCCGCCGACTGGAGCTTGAGCGCCGCGCCGGGCGCAAGATTTCCGGTCAACAGGCCCACGCAGGCCCGCCCCGCCCGCTCGTGCGGTTCGAGGGCCGCGAGCAGCTCCGCGATCCCGACCATGAGGCGCGTGGCCCGGGCGGGCTTCGCCAGTTCGACCGAGAGCAGCTCGACGTAGCGGCGACATACGGCCGCGATGCGCGCGTCGTCCGTGGCGCCCGGATGGCCGGCGAGCGCCAGCAGCTCGCGCACGATCTGCGGATCGGTCTTGCCATCGAAGCGATAGGTCTCGATCGGTCCCGCGGTCCCGGTTTCGTCGAGCAGGGCGCGATGGATCGCCCGCCGCCCCGCGCCGTCGGTCCACAGAAGGGTGCCGTCGATGTCGAAGAGAACGAGCTTCATGACACCAAAATAGGCGGTCCGGCGGTCCGGCGGACAGCCGGCCGGTGTCGGGGCGCAGCATGCTGCGCCCCTCCGAGGCCCACGCTCATTGTCTGGACCGCTCTACGCGCCGCACCGCCACCACGACATCCCGCAACCGCTTCGCCGTCGGTGTATCGGCCAACAGGTCGTCGGACGTGACGCCCCCGCGCGACAGTGCCGAGTGCACGATGCGCCCGGCTCCCGACCACAGCGCGACGTGCGAGATGCGGTGGCCGTCGGCGAAGCACAGCACGTCGCCCGCCTCGTATCCGCCGCCGGTCACCGAGAGGGGGACTTCCTGGCCCGCCGTCGACTGCAGGTCGCTGTCCCGCGGCAACGCCACGCCGCGCGCCGCGTACGTCGCCTGCACCAGGCCCGAGCAGTCGACACCCCACGCGGTGCGCCCGCCCCACAGATACGGTGCGCCGGAGAACCAGCGGAGCGCCCACTCTGGGGCCGCGACGAGCCGGGCCTCGACCCGTAGCTCCGCCTCCGGCCGCACCGCGCCGGCCGCGATGTCCCACCAGCGCCCGTCCGCCGTCTCCACCTGAGCGCCCCGGAGCGGCGCGGCGCGCGCGCCGAGCGCGAGCCGGAAGCGGGCGCCCTCGCATCGCAGCTCGGCGCCTAGCGAGCGCAGGGTCGCGCGCCCGGCCCAGTCATCGGCCCACGCTGCGGTGCCGAGGGCGACGTAGCCCGAGTGGATCCAGGCGTGGTAGCCGTCTGCAGCACGTACGCGCAGCCACGCATCGTCGCGCCGCTCGAGCACGGCCAGGATTTCGCCGTGCAGCGCCTCGCTTGCGCGGTCGGCGCTCACGCGTGGCTCGCGCACCAGAGGCGCGACGGCCGCCGTCACCGCCGCCGAGTGCTCGTCGCCCACCGAGGAGTCGGGGAGCAAACGAACGTCGGCAGCGAGCCCCGCGGCGGCGGCGATCCGGCGCAGCGCGGCGAGCGCGTCGCGGCTCGTGGTGCAACCCGCGAGCGCGCCCGGCCGCACCGCGACGTCGCACACCCCGAGCCGCGCGTCGGGGACCCACTTGTGGGCGACATCTGAGACATCGCGCTCGAGATGATCAGTCATCGGCGAGAGGTCGGATGCGAAGTTCGCGCGTCGCGTGTTCCCACTCTGAAGAGTGGGCTCGGCGAGGCACTGCCCTGAAGGGCGTTGTGCTTCAGCACCATCTCGAAGGAATCACACTCCACTTTCACGCGCTCATGTCCGCCAGTCCCGGGATGTCGCGCATCCCGCGCGCAAGGCGCACCGCCCGCTCCACGGCCTCCGGTACTGCGAGCGCCGCCAGCGCTTCCACCTGTAGCTGTGTCGCAGCTGTCACCGCGGCCGTGCTCACAGCGAAAACGACGTCACCGTCGAACGCTGTGCCGTAGGGCACGATGCGGCGGGCGAGCGCGTCGCCCGCTGCATGCGCTAGGCTCTGCAACGCGACCCGGTCGAGCTGCGCATTTGTCGCCACCACCGCCAGCGTCGTGTTGCGGCCGGCTCCCGCCCCTCCGGTCGACCGGCTCAGGGCTCCGAACGGCGCCCCGCCCTGGGCCAGGTAGGCGAGGGCGTCCACGAGCTTGCCGTCCGCCCCGCGGGCGCCGGCGAGGATCCGCCCGCTCCCGTCCAGCACGTTCCCCACGGCATTCACCACCACCAGCGCGCCCACCACCACGTCGCCGGCGCGCGTCGCCCACGTCCCGACGCCGCCCTTCATCGCGCCGCCGGGGCCCAGCGCCTTGCCAACCGTGGCGCCGGTGCCGGCGCCCACCGACCCTGCTGGGATCTCGGTCGAGGCCGCGGCGCAGGCGCGGTAGGCGTCCTCGGCGGTCGGCCAGCGGTCCGCCTTCGATCCGGGCGCCAAGTCGAAGTCGAAGATGACCGCCGTCGGGACGATCGGCACCACGCCCGCCGGCCCGACGGGGAACCCGCGGCCGCGCTCCTTCAGCCAGCGCATCACCCCGTCCGCGGCGCCCAGGCCGTATGCCGAGCCGCCGGTGAGCAGCACGGCATCGATGTGTCCCACGAGGTGACGGGGGTCGAGGGCGTCGATCTCGCGCGTCCCGGTGGCGCGACCGCGCACGGCGCAGGCGGCGCGCATTCCGCCCGCTGGCGCGAGAACCACGGTGCACCCGGTCGCGGTCCGGAGGTCGGTCCAATGCCCGACGGTGATGCCCGGCACGGCGGCGAGATTTGACGGGACGGCGTCGCTCATCGGAGCGCGAAGATAGCTTGGCTTGCTCGGGTTGTGGAGGGCACATACGTTAGCGCCATGACCAAGACCGACGCGCAGGCCGCTCCGACCACCGTCCTGGTGGTGGACGACGAGGACGGAATCCGCCAGGCGCTGGACCGGTTCCTGACGCGCCTGGGCTACCGCGTGCTGCAGGCCGCGAGCGGAGCCGAGGCGCTCGATCGCGAGGCCAAGGAGCAGCCGGAGGTGATGCTGTCCGACATCCGGATGCCGAACATGACAGGCGTGGAGCTCGTACCCAAGGCGCTCGCCCTGGACTCCGATCTCGCGATCATCATGCTCACCGCGATCGACGAGCCCCGCACGGCGATCGAGTGCATGAAGCTCGGTGCCTACGATTACCTCATCAAGCCAGTGGATTTGGACGAACTCGAGATGTCGCTGCAGGGCGCACTGCGGCTGCGGCAGCTCGAGATCGACCGCCGTCAGCTCGAGCAGTGGCTGGCGCGCGAGGTCGCCGTGCGCACGCGCGACCTCGAGGAACGCACCACGGTCGCCGAAGAGGTTGCGCTCAGCGCCCTCGCGGCAGCGCAGGGGTGGGCGGGCGCGAGCGACGCGATCCAGAAGCTCGCGCAGGAGCTGGGTACCTCGCCCGAGGATGTGGCGCGGGAGGTTGAGAAGAGGCGGGGTTAGGGGTTAGGGGTTAGCTAAAGATCAGCTGTGGCAGGACAGCGACATCCGCAGCGCAGCGTCCACCGAGATCCTGAGTGGCGGCGACGCGGCAGTAGGCTCCGTCGTAGCGCCGCCGGCGCGGCACATCGGTTGCGGCCGCTCCGCAACATTCCCTCACATGTCGGCCACCACCGAGCGCAAGCGCTATCCAGCAGGGCACTGGTCCCAGTGGCCGGTGTCCGAGGAATCCGTCGACGCGCACCTGCGGTTGGCGACGGACGTATATCAGCGGACCAAGTTCGACGTGTTCGGCCGGCTCGTCGGCCGGGACCTGCGCGGCCAGAGAGTCCTCGACTACGGTGGCGGCGCGGGCATTCTTGCCGTCCGCTGCGCGGAGCTGGGAGCACAAGTGACGCTGTTGGACCCCGAGCCCAACTCGCTCGGGATCGCGCGCCTGCTGGCACGGCGGCGTGGCGTCTCCGAACGTCTGGAGACCGTCCGTGCCGAGTCCGTGACGTCCAGCGTTGCCGGGCGTCGGTACGATCTCGTGGTCTTGATGGACGTGATCGAACACCTGCCAGACGACGGCGCCGTGCTCCGGGCAGTTGCTCGCTGTCAGGACCCCGGCGACCGGCTGTTCATCAGTACTCAGAACAGCCTGTCGCTCAACTATTTGCTGGAGGGAACCTACCACAGGAAGTGGCTGCGCGAGGAACACTGGTGCGGTTGGGATCCCACCCACGTGCGGTTCTACCGGCCCGGGTCGCTCCGACGTCGACTCGCCCAGGCGGGCTACCGACCAACGCGCTGGTGGGGAACGTTCATCGTGCCGTACAACATTCTCTCCTGGTTGGTTCTGCTCCGACGCAAGATCGAGCGGTCCAGTCTCCACAGGCTCGACCTCGCGCTCGGCGGCCTGTTCCCGTTCAATCGGCTCGGGTGGAGCCTCATGGTCCTCGCGGAACGGGCACGGGCTTAGGCCTGTTTCGCTGCCTTCGCCTTCTCCTCACACGCCTTGCAGCGCGTGACCCCGCGGAATGAGCAAATCAGGCAGATGAACGTCCCGCAGTCCGCGCAGGGGTAGCCCTCCGAGGCGCGTTCTTCGTTGCCGCAGTAGCGGCACACCATCGCATCGTGCTCCTTCAGCTTCGGCTTGTCTACCATAGGCGCCTCAGAGGTCGAGTGCGTACGCCTTAATCTTATTGATCAGCGTCGCCCGCGAAATGCCGAGCTCCTGCGCCGCGCGAGTGCGGTTGCCACCGTGAAACTTCAGGGCGCGCTCGATTTGCTGGCGCTCCACCTCGGCCAGCGTCAGCGCGGTGTGACGTCGGTCGCCCCCGCCCCCGCCCCTGCGCAGGTCCACCGGCAGGTGCTCGACCCCGATATGCGGCGCCCCACGCGCCAGGATCATGCCGCGCTCGAGCACGTTCCGCATCTCGCGCACGTTGCCCGGCCAGGGCGCCGACAGCAGGCGATCGAGCGCCTCCGCGCTGCAGGCGCTCGGACACCCGGGCATCTGGGGCCCGAGGTCCTGCAAGATTCGGGTGAGCAGGGCAAGCCGATCCTCGCGCGAGCGCTCGCGCACTGGCGGGAGGCGCAACGGCATCACGCTCAGACGGTAGTACAGGTCCTCGCGAAACCGTCCCGCTTGCACGTCGCCCACCAGATCGCGGTTGGTCGCAGTGATGAGCCGCACGTTCACCGTCATCTCGCGCGTGCCCCCCAATCGCCGGAACGTCTTCGAGTCGAGCACCTTGAGTAGCTTGGGCTGAAGCTCGGGCGCCAGCTCGCCGATCTCGTCGAGAAAGATGGTGCCGCCGTCGGCCAGCTCGAACAGCCCCTGCTTGCGCTCCTTCGCGTCGGTATAGGCGCCCTTCTCGTGTCCGAACAGCTCGGAATCGAGGAACGTGGCGGACAGGCCGCAATTCACCTCGACGAACGGGCCGCTCGCCCGGGGGCTCAGGTGGTGCACCACCCGCGCCGCCCATCCCTTCCCCGTGCCGCTCTCCCCGGCGAGCAGGACGGTCGAGCGATCGCTCGCCGCGAGCAATTCGATCTGGCGCGCCAGCTCGCGCATCGCCGGCGAGACGCCGAGCGACTCGAGCCCCTCACCCTCGTGGTCGCGCGCGCGCAGCAACGCGTTCTGGCGCGACAGGCGCACCTTCTCCGCGACCCGGGCCGTGGCCGCGGCCAGATGAGTCATGTCCACCGGCTTTGTGAGGAAGTGCTCGGCGCCCAGCTGCATGGCGCGGACCGCGGTCTCGATATCGCCCTGGCCCGTGAGCAGAATGACCGCCGCTCCCTGCGGGCGCAGCCGCTCGAGCACCTCGAGGCCGCCGACGTCGGGGAGGTGCAGGTCGAGGATCACCACGTCGGGCCGCAGCCGCTGGAACGTCGCTACGCCCCCTTCCCCGGTGTCCTCGCGCGCCACCTCATAGCCGAGGCGCTCGAAGTAGTCGCCGACGGCGCGCACCACGTCGGCGTCGTCATCGACCAGCAGCAGGGTCTCAGCCACGGCGGTCCACGATCACTGAGAGGGCGCCCGGGAGCACGCGCGCCTCGAACGGCGTGTCGCCCCAGGGCTCGCCGTCGAGCTGCATCGACCGCGCCGGGCCGTCGAGCACCTCGACGCGCACCACTCGACCGCGGCCGAACCACAGACGCCGCATCCCGTTGCGCGGCCGGCGCACCAGCTCGAAGAACGCCGCGAGGCTCTCGATCGTCCCCTCCGCCCGGAGCGCCAGCACGTCCAGCCACCCGTCGTCCGGTGCGACATCATCGCGCAGCCGCAGAAACGGCGGGACCAGCTCGCCGCAGTTCGCGACCAGCACCATGGCGGCTGGGAGCTCGCGGGCCGCGCCGTCCACGGTCACCCGGTGCAGCGGGCTCGTGACAGAGGGCAACGCGGCGAACGCGCGCGCGATGTAGGCCGCCATCTTCCAGCGTCGCTTCTCATCCGAGCCCGTCGCGGCCATCAGCGCGGCGTCGAAGCCGGTGCCGCAGCACACCGCGAAGTAGTGCGTCCCGTCCGTGCGGTCGACGGTGCCCAGGTCGATCGGCAGCGGCTTGCCCTTGAGAATCGCCCGCGCCGCGGCCGCCGGACTCCGCGGCAACCGCAGGTTGCCGGCGAGCAGGTTCCCTGTCCCTCCCGGCACGAGCCCGAGCGGAATGCCGCTCCCGACCGCGCCCGCCGCGATCTGCATCGCGGTGCCGTCGCCACCGTAGCAGACGAGCACATCGAACCCCTGGGTCCGCCCCTCCTGCGCGAAGCGGCGGGCATCGCCCGCTTGGGCCGTGGCGAGCACATCCACCGACCAGCCGCCACGCCGCAAGGTGTCGCGGATCGCTGTGACCGCGCGCGCGTCGGTGCGCGCCGCGGCGGGGTTGGTGATGAGGAGGGCGCGCGTCACGTCTAGCGCCCCTCAGCGCATGCACCGACGGAAGATGTGCTCCGGGGAAGATTTGTCCCAGGCTGAAGCCTGGGCTCGGCACGACACTGTGCTGCAGCACACCACGCTTCAGGGTTGCGCCACGCTGAGCCCACTCGTTTAGGGTGGGAACACATCCCGTCCGCGCAATATCGCCTCCAACGATCGAGCACTAGTACCGCTTCTCCCAAAACAGGTCCAGACCGACCTGACGTGGGACCGTGCCCCCTTGCGACTCGGTGCCCGGGTCGGCGCACGTCTGCACCGGCTCGAAGCTCGCCTCGGTGCGCCACTCGGGGCTGAACCGGAACTGCATGGACAGGCCCAGCGTGTTGCGCACCCCTACCTGCCGTCCCTCGCAGAACCCGGCGTTCAGCACCACGAACGTCTTGGGCCCGAGCTGGCGTCCCACGGCGAACTGCCAGCCCAACAGCGGGTCCCCCTGACCGCCGCCGCCCGGGCGGATCTCCACATAATCCACGGGCACGCCCCCCGACACGATCGTCTGCTCGATCTCCCCCGAGAGGACGGACAGGGCGCTCTGGAGCAAGGCGCGCTGGTCGGCGATCCCCCCCTGCTCGCCCAAGTCGACGCTGCTCTTGCCGAACAGCAGGTAGGAGATGATCTCGGTCTGGGAGAGGTCGCGCTTGTCCGCCGCGAGCGTCACCCTGGGCACGAGCAGCGTGCCACTGATGTGGGCCAGCACCGTGATGTCGTCCGGGTTCTTCTGGGCCTGCGTGGGGACGGGATGGACGACGTGGCGCGCCTCGATGTCGAGCGCGGCATCCTGGTCCGGCGTCCCGAAGTACTTCACTGTTCCCTGCGTCACCACGAATTCCCGAGTGACGGGGCCCAGCTTGAGCCGGTAGGTGCCGCGCGCCGCCTGCAGCGTCCCGCTCACCAGGTAGAGATTGCGCTGCTTGGTCAGGTGCGCGCTCCCGGTGAGCTGGATGTTCGCCTCGTTCGAGCGCAGCCACACGTCGCTGCCCATCTCGAGCTCCAGATCGTCGATGCGGAGGCTGTCCAGGAAAACGCTCTGAAACTCAGGGCCCAGGCGCTGCTGCTGGATGATCGCCGCCAGCGAAGTGTCGGCCAGCTCATCCAGGTTCACGATGCGCTTCTGTACCAGGTCGGCGAAGTACAGCACGCCCGAGGTGACGTTGGCCCGTCCCGTGAGCGATGCCCCGAAGATCGGTCCCCGCAGCGTCATCTGGCCGCTCAGCGTGATGGTCACGTTGTTCTTGAGGTCGAGTGCCTTGAACTGGTTGGCCGCGATCCGCAAGTCGAGCACCGGGTGCGTAAGCTGCTCCAGTCGCACGACCCCGGACACGTCGGCGCGCCCCCGGTCGCTCCGGGCGGACAGGGTCTGGATCGTAATCGAGTCCCCCGACAGCGCGAGGCGACCGTTCACGTCCTCGTAGCGCACGTTCAACGCCGGGATGGTGGCGGCGCCCGCGATGTCGAGCCTCCCGCGCAGCCGCGGCGTGTCCCACGTCCCGGCGATGCCGAGGTCGGTCGAGAACACGCCCTGCACTTGCCGCAGGGCGGGGGTGAGCGCCTCGAGCACGGACAGATCCACGCTGTCGGCGGTGGCCCGCACCGAGAGCGTGTCGGGGAGCTGGCGCCGCTCCACCGGGACGAGCGACAGGTCCAGCGGCAGGTGCGCCTGCACGGTCAGGATCTGCTGTCCCGATCGCCAGAGGTTGAGCCCGGCGTCGAGCCGGCGCGCCCGGTACTCGAACGCGCCGTCCACGAAGGGCGCGCGGAACTCCCCGAGCGACCCGTTGGTGAGGGAGAACGTGCCGGTGGACACGGGGTCCGCGCGCGTGCCGGAGAGAGCCGCCGTGGCAGTGATCGCGCCGCCGACGCCCGCCGTGTCGCGCTCCAGCAGCGCGTACACGCCCGCGAGCGGGAACGACTCCAGCTGGAGATGCGCGTCCGCGCGGCCGCGGGTGGGCAGGTCGCCCGCGAGCGTGAGCTTCCCCGCGCCGTACACGCTGTGCAGCGCGAGGGCGCCCACGCTGGCGGCCGAGTCGGTCACGGTGAGCTCGGTCGGCCGCTCGAGCACCCACACATCCCCGGGCAGCTGCAACGCGAGCGAGTCGATGCCCACCGCCGTAACACGCTCATCCACCGACCGCTCTCCCCCCCCGCCCTCCCCGCCCCCCCCGCGCTGCGCGAAGCGACCGCCCGCGAGGAAGGCGGCGCCCTCCCCGACCCTGGAGCGCGCGAACCAGGTGAGCGAGTCGCGCGTGCCGCGCGCCGACGCGGCGGCGGCGCCGAAACCGAGGACGCCGTGCGCCAGGGAATCGAGCGTCGCCTCCAGCTCGAACACCGGCACCGGGCCGGGCCGATAGGCGAACCGCACGCGCCCCCGCGGCACCGCCCAGCTGCGCCACTGCAGCCGCTCGCCGCTGGCGCGGGCCTCGAGCCGGAGCGAGTCGAGCGAGCCCTCGAGGCTGACGAGCAGGCGCGCCGCGCCGGTAAGGGGCCGGCCGCCGGGGTCGTGAGGGTCGCCGTCCGCGGGCCTGTCGCTTCCTCCCCCGGTGACCCAGCTCAGCAGCGAGTCGAGCGAGTTCAGGCTGTCGGCGTTGAAGTCGAGCGCCAGCGTGCCGCGGTCGCCGCGCGCCCAGCCCAGCGCGCCCGAGCCCGTGGTGATCAAGCCGGGCTGCACGAGGCGCAGCGAGTCGACGTAGAGGTGGCGCTCGGCGAACCGGACGGCCGCGACCCCCGAGTCGAGCGGGGTGCCGGCGAACAGCGAGGGGGCGACCCGCGCGCGGAGCGCCCCCACGGGAGGCGTTGCCGCCTCCGCCGCCACGCTGCCTTCCACGCTGAACGAGAGCAGGGACGCGGGTGCTCGGTCGAGCCAGCGCGCCAGATCCAGATCGCGCGCCCGCAGCGCGAAGTCGCGGGCGCCGGTGCGCGATGCCTCCCCTCCCAGCAGCAACACGCCGTCGCCCTGCACGGCGCCGCCGGCCGAATGCAGCTCCGCGTGGGTCTCGAGCGCGGTGAGCGGCCCGGCGAGCTTTACCGTTCCCGCGACCGCGCCGCGCAGCGGCAGCGCGGGGAAGCTCCCCTTGAGACCGTCGAACGACAGCGAGTCGGCCTTCAGATCCGCGTACACCCCGAGCGTCTCGCTGCGGCCGTCCAGCCGCACCGTCCCGGTGAGCCTGGTCGGCGGCCGCGCGCCGTCGCGGTGCTCGAGCGTTCCCGTGAACTGCACGTCGTGCAACGGCCCGTTGAGTGTCCCGTCGACGTTCAGGACGCCATGCAGGGCGGCGGCGGGGACGAGCCGCTCCATGGTGCCCAGGTCCACCACCGCGGTCTCGGCGAACGGCTGGAAGCGGAGGCTCCCCCCGCCGCCTGCCCCCAGCGCTACGTCGCCCCGGCCACGGATCCGTGTCTCGGGCCGGCCCGGCACGAGCGAGTCGCGGAAGGTCCAGTCGATGTCGAGCGTCAGGGCCGAGACCGGGCCGGTGGCGGTCGTGTGGCCGGTCAGCCACCCCGCGAACGGCAGCGTATCAAGGAAGGGTCGGGCGAACTCGAGGTCGAAGTCCTGCGCGTCCAACTCGGCATCGCGCAGCGCTACGAGCCCCGAGTCGGCGGCGGACAGCGCCGTGAGGCGGCCGGTCACCGTGCCGCCGCCCTGGCTGAGCCGCAGGGGATTGAGCCCGACCTCGAGCACCCGCCCGCCGTGCGACCTGAGTCGCACCCCCCCCGCCAGCACGGCGCCGGGCGCGAACCGCCGGTCGATGAAGTGAAAGTCGCTCAGCGTCGCCGAGTCGGCGCGCAGGGAGAGGTCGAACAACAGCGTGTCGTGCGGCCAGGAGACCCGGCCCCGCGCCGTCCGCAGCTGCGACCGGGGGAAGCCGACCCGCGACAGGTCGAGCTCCAGCGAGTCCCCGACCACCCGCAGCCGGCCGGCGACGTCCACCAGCCGCAGCGCCGGATCGCTGCTCTCGACCGCGAGCCGGGTGACGTCGATTCCGATCCCCCGCTGCGTGGGCGACGACACCTGCAGCGCCGCCAGCCGGGCGTCGAGGTGCTGGAAGCGCCGGATCCGCTGCCGGCCGTTCGGGCCGCCCCCCTGGATCTCCAGCGCCGTATCGCCCGGCTCGGGGCGGGCCGCCTGGAGCCGCAGCGTCACCGTCCCGTCCTCGATCCGTACGTTTCGGAACAGGATCAACGTCGCAGGCCCGTGGGGGCCCGACCCCGTGTCGGGGCCGCCCAGCCGGAGCAGCTCCTCGATGTTGAGCCGCCCGTTGCGGTGCTGCACGATGTTGATCACGGGCTGCCGCAGGGCGAACTCGAACAGCACCACGCGGCCGGCGGCGAAGTCGAACGGGTTGTATGTCAGGTCGGCCCGCGGCAGCCACGCGACGAGCGTCGTGTCGGCGTCGAGCAAGCGGACCCCGGTGAGCGTCACGCCGGTGAGGAGCGACCCGCGCACGTCGCCCACTTCGATCGACCCCGTGAACACGTGCGTCAAGGCGCTCTCGGTCACGCGCGCCAGCAGCCCCCGCCCGGCGCCCGTGCCGACGAGCGCCGAGAGCGCGCCGAGGAAGCAGGCGAGCAGCCCGACGATCATCCACAGCGCGACCCCGAGCGAGCGGCGGACCATCAGAACGCCTGCCCCACGGCGAACTGCACGATCACGCGCCGCCAGAATCCCGGCGACAGCCCCGGCTGGTAAACGACGTTGGGCACGAGGGTCAGACTGGTGTTGTCCTGGAAGTAGAGCGGCCCGGGCTCCGCCGGATATCCGTTGTAGGCGGCGTCGAGCCGCACCGGCCCGAGCGGCGTCGTGAACCGCAGGCCGACGCCGGGTGTCACGCGCACGCCGGTCACCGTGCCCGGATCCCCGCCGCGCTCCCACACCTGGCCGGCATCCACGAACAGCGCCAGTCGTATCCGATCCGGAAACAGCGGGGTGGGCAAGCGCACTTCGGCATTCATGACCACGATGGAGTTCCCCCCGATCGGCGACGCGGTCACGTTGCGGTACACGCCTCCCGTGGTGTCGTTGGTGACGTACACGCGCGGGCCGAGCTCATTGCGGGCGTAGCCGCGCACCGAGTTCGGGCCGCCGCCGTAGAAGCGCTGGTCGGGCGGGATGAAATGGACGCTCTGGCCGGCGAGGGCGATGCGCCGCGCTGGCACGATCGTCCCCGCGAGCGCGCGCCACGCCAACACGCCGCGGCGGCCGAGCGGATAGTAATACGACAGCTCAAACTGGCCGCGGTTGAACTCGTACAGCGTGTCCGAGCCGACCAGCCGCGACGCGTGCATCAGCGACGCCGTGACGAGGCTCCCCGCCGACGGGTCGAGTACCGAGTTCACCTGGTCTCGGACCCCTGAGATCGTGACCGCGCCGAAACGGCGGGAGCGGGCGAGCAGGTCGCGGTCCCTCGCGTCGCAGACCCGGAACACGCTGCAGTACACCGCGGCATCCGCCGTGGTGCGCCCCACCGAGAACCCATAGCCTAGCGTCACCGGGACGTTGCGCCGGCCGTTCAGGATCACGGCCGCGTTCCCGCCCACGGCTTGGCGCGTATACGCCTTGAACTCCGAGCGTCGTTCGGCGAACACGCCGAGGCTCGCCGTGTGGCGCGGGGAGAAGAACGCCGGCTGGCGCAGCGTCAGCCCGATGCCGTAGTTGATGGTATCGGACGTCACGTCGTCGTGCAGGAAATGG
>DASPXE010000036.1:0-1594 GCA_035637455.1 Gemmatimonadales bacterium | reverse complement strand
GCAATTGCCGAATCTGCCTGCCGGGCAGCGACCACCGACTGCGCGCGCACGGCCCGGACATAGGCGAGCGCCGCCGTGAGCACCGAGCCCTCGACCGTCACGCCGCGCTCGGCGCGGCTGCCGTCGGCCTGCGCGCCGGCCACCCGCACCCGCACCACGCTCGACCAGTCGAACAGCGTCTGAGCCGCGTTGAAGCGGGCGTCGTAGTTGTTGAACGGTCCGATCAGCTCAGGCACGCCGGGAAACGAGATCCCGATTGAGCGCGAGTTGAACGAGCGATTGAGCCATGCTCCGCTCCCCGACAGCGAGGGCAGCAGCGCCGCGCGCGCCTGCCGCACCCGTGCGTCCGCTTCCGTGGTGCGCAACGTGGCCAGCTCGACAACGGGCGTCTTGCCCGCGGCCATGCTCACCGCGTCGGCAAACGAGAGGCGCAACGGCGAGGGCGCAGTAGGCGCCTGCCCTCTTACGGTCAGGGGCCCGGCGACGAGCCACGCGAGTACAGCGACCAGCCGACGACTAGTGTTTCGCGATACCATGGAGATACAAGTCGATATGGGTGTCGAGATAATTCTGGACGTTGAAGCCCTCCGGCATGCAGGACGCGAACGCCCGCCGCACCACGGTGGCGTGCATCAGCGGCGACATCGCGAGCTTCGCGGCGAGCATGACGTCGACCGATCGGAACTCACCGTTCTTGATGCCGCGCTCGATCACGCCGGCCATCAGCCGGTGCCCGCGGGTCACGACTTCGTCGTAGTAGAAACGCGTCAGCTCCGGAAAGGTGGCCGCCTCGGCCATCATGAGCTTGGGGATGCCGGCGAGCGCGGTCTCGCCCACCAGCCTCCAGTATTCCCGCACCAGCTGCTCGAGCAGCTCGCGGGCGCTACCGGTGAACGACCGGGCCAGGGCCTCGCCCTGGGCGATGACCGGCACGATGGTCTCCCGCACGACCGCTTTGAACAGCGCTTCCTTGTTCTCGAAGTAGAGGTAGATCGTTCCCTTGGTGACGCCCGCGCGGCGTGCCACCTCGGCGAGCGTCGTCGCCGCGAAGCCCCGCTCGACGAACACCTCGAGCGCGGCGGCGACAAGCTCCTCGGGGCGCGCCTGCTTGCGGCGTTGCCAGCGGGGGCGCGCAGCGCGCTTCGATCGGGTGACGGGGTCGGCCACAGTAGTCCTCCGGGATTAACTTACTGAACGGTAAGTAACTAATCCCAGGTTCCCGGGTCGGTCAAGTCACGACGAAGTCGTTGATACGTCAAAAGTTGGCGATCTGGCGCCCAGTCGCGCGCTCCCGGTAGAACAGAATCAGCCCGGTGCTCGGCGGCTGCACGCCGAGCTGGCGCAGCAGGGTGATGATCTGACCGCGGTGGTAGGAGGAGTGATCCACCACGTGTTGTAACGTCTGCAGGTAGGTGTGTACGTAGGCGCCGCCCATCGTCGGCTGGATCGTGATGGTGGCCGCGAGCGTGGCGTCGGTCAGGCCCTCGAGGAACACTCCCCGTTTCGCTTCCACCTCCTCCCAGCGCCCCCGCGCGTCCGCCAGCGACGCGAGGTCCTTCCCCTGTGCCACCGCCGGCTTCGGCGTGCCGAGCCA
>DASPXE010000035.1:0-31185 GCA_035637455.1 Gemmatimonadales bacterium | reverse complement strand
TTCTTCCGGAACCCGTGACCTTCGTCTTTGGCCATCAGATACCAGACCGGCACGCTTCGCTGCTTCAGGGCGGCGACCATCTGCTCGGCTTCGCTCCTGGGGACCCGCGGGTCGTTCATTCCCGCGACGATGAACAACGGTTTCGTGACCTTGTCGACGTTGTTGAGCGGCGCGGTGCGCTCCATCCACGCCCGGAGCGTGGAGTCGCGCTCGTCGCCGTACTCGACGCGCCGCAGGTCCTGGCGGTACCCGGACGTGTTCTTGAGAAACGTGGCTAGGTTGGAGATGCCGACCACGTCCACCGAGCAGCAGACCCGGTCGTTGTAGAGCGTCGCGGTCACGAGCGTCATGTGGCCGCCGTAGCTGCCGCCCGTCACGAGGACGTGGTCCGGGTCGAGCTCAGGACGCGCGCGGATCCAGTCGAACAGCGCGCCGATATCCTTGTAAGCCCCCTCCCGCAGGGTTCCGTTGTCGAGCTTGACGAACGTCTTGCCGTGGCCCGTCGACCCCCGGACGTTCGGGAGAATGAGGGCGATGCCGAGCTCGTTCACGTAGTAATTGCTGCGGCCCAGGAATCCGGGACGTGACTCGCCCTCCGGGCCGCCGTGAACGTTGATGATGACCGGCCGGCGGCCGGTGAACCGCGCCGGGGGCTTGTAGAGGAACCCGGAGACCGATCGCCCGTCAAAGCTCGACCAGTGAATCAACTCCGGCTCCGCGAAGTCCGCCGTACTGAGGCCGCCGGTCTCGCTCTCGGTCCAGCGCACCAGCCGGCCGGTCACGAGGTCGAGCGAATACGCGTCCTCTCCCGCGCGAGCGGAGGTGAACGAGAAGGCGAGCTCTGCGCCGGTGCGGCGCCAGGTGACGTTTCCGATCAGCCCCGCCGGCAGCTTCGGAATCCGTCGCTCCGCGCCGGTGGCAGCGTTGGTCACGTGCAGCGCGCCGATCCCGTCTTCGTTGGCGACGAACGCGATCCAGCGCCCGTCGGGGGAGAGCGCGAACTCGTCCACGTCCCACGGGAGGCGGTCGCTCAGGAAGCGGTAGCGCTTGCCGAGCAGACTCAGATACGCGAGCCGCCGCACCTCCGAGCCCAGGTCGGTGGTGAGGTAGATCCCCTTGCCGTCGTGGCTGAACTGGGCGCTCCCGTACGCGACGGTGTCGTTGCCCTGCTTCGTCGTGAGCAGTGTCTTCACCCCGGTCGCGACGTCGACCAGCCACAGGTAGCTCTCGTTCACCGAGATCCCCTGATGCAGGAGCATCGTGCGGTCGTCCGGCGACCAATCGAGCGGCGCATAGCCGCCGCCCTCGAGCTCCAGCACCATGCGGTCGGTGCGCGGGTCGGCGGGGTCCATCACCCTGAGATCCAGGTCCCGGCCGTTGCGCTGGGTGGACATGTAGGCATAGCGGTCGCCCGCGTGCGACCAGACCCCGCCCACGTTGCGGGATTTGCCGTCGGTGAGCAGGGTAATGTCGCCGCTGGCGACGTCGTAGCGATACTTCTGGAAAAACTCGCCGCCGCCCACGTCCTTGCTGAACACGATGTAGCGCCCATCGGTCGGCTGGTACGACGCGCCGGCGACGGGATCGGGGAAGAAGGTGAGCTGGGTGCGCGCGCCGCCCGGGATCTTGAGCTGGTGCAGCTGTTGGGAATCGCCGAAGCGGGTGCCGATGATCATCTCGCGTCGCGTCGGATGCCAGTCCCAGAACGCCGCCGTCCGGAATTCACTGTACCGGCGTGCGGCTTCGGCTATGCTCGGGGGGATCGGCGGGATCCCGTCAGTGACGAGGGATTCGCCCGGCGGGATCGCCGCTGTCTGAGAGCGCGCCGACGTGGTGGGGAGGAGCGCGACGACGAGGAGCAGACGTGTCAGCCTAGGCATGCTGGGTTCCGTATGGTTATGTGGCTAGATCTAAGCTACGACTGCGTGGAGCGCGAGCTGTTCAACGCCGCCGTGAGACGGCTGCGCGAGGCGCACGGGCAGGCTGTACGGCGGGCGGCCTCGGGCAACGGGGGAGCCCCAAAGTGAAGAAGAACCGCGTGCCCCAGCCGCGGCGCGCCTCGACCTTCAGCTCGGACCCCATCGCCGCGACCAGTGCTCGGCACATGGCGAGCCCGAGCCCCGTCCGCGAGAAGGTGTGGCCTGTCCTCCCCGCGGCGCGCCGCAGCGGTTGGTAGAGCGTCCTGACCATCGTGGGACTCATGCCCTTGCCGTGGTCGCGCACGGCAAATTCGACTCGTTCTGGGCCCCGCTCTTGCACCTCAATCTCGACAGACCCTCTATCGCCGAACTTGAGCGCATTCGTCGTGAGGTTTAGCAGGACGCGACTCAACGGCACAGGGTGACCGAAACGAGCGTCGTGCTCGGGCGGGAGGAGTCGTATGGCCGTCCCCCGTTGTTCGGCCATCGGCTCGACGATGTCGCGCACCGACTGAAGAACGGTAGTCACCGAGAATGGCACACGGCGCTTGTCAGCGAGTTGGTCACTGGCCCGCGCGAGCTCGACGATGTCACTTGCTGCCGAGCTCAGCCCGAGCGCGGCGCCGTAAATCAGCCCAAGGTGCCGCCGCTGCAGCTCGTTCACCGGCCCGCTCCGACCGCGCTGTACCTCTTCCGCAAGAAAGAGAATAGCTGTGAGCGGAGAGCGCAGGTCGTGGACGATCGCCACCAGCAGTTCCATGCCGTCGGGGCCTGAAAGCTGAGACGTGAAGTAGCGTCCGCCATCGCGTCCCCTGGCCTCGTGAACCCGCTCGATAGCCGTCAGGGTCGCGAGCGCCTCCCCATACCTGCTCACGTCCTTAGACCACACGCGCACGACCTCGGTACGCAGCATGTCGAGCAGGAGCCGTCCGAGCGCGCCGCCGGCCCGCGGATCAATGGACCGTTGCCCGTCTGCTTCCGGACGGCACACGGCGGTCGTGAGAAGCGTGAGGAGGTCGAGCACCTGCGCTACGTCTGCGTCGTCGCCCCGCTGCCTCCAAGCGGTTACGACCCGCCGAACGGCAGCCTGTACAATTGGAACGGGCACGAACGCGACGGGGTCAGCCTGTTCCAACTGCCGGCGCACCGTCCGGCCCGAACGAGTCGCGGAGGGTGGGTTGGGGTGTCTCGAATCGGGGTGAGTGACGCGCACGCGCAACACTTGCCTAGGGTAGGCGGACAATATGTCACTGCGGGGACTAACCCGCTAGGTGCGATGAGGCTCGCGTCCTGCGGTTAAGATTGACAGGATAGTGAAAAAACCGTGACAGGATAGCGAAAAAACCGTGTAGAGTCGTGTTAGGGAGGTTCCCACGCTGAAGCGTGGGCTCGGCGATGCACTGTGCTGAAGCACACTACGCTTCAGCGTTGTGCCTGGCCGAGCCCATCCGTCAGGATGGGAACGCCGACGCAACACGCTTTTTCAGCCCCCTCTTAAACCCGGTTTCCGAGTGGCCTCTCGCGGTCAGTAGATCCTGGTGAGCGTGTATACCGCGGCGGGGATGGCGACGAGGATGCCCAGGATTCGGACGGTGCGCTCGACGTCGCCCGAGCTGGGCACGTACACCCGGTCGCCCGCGCGTAGGCTCAGCTGGTCGAGCGTGGCCCCGCTGCCCAGCGCCTGCTCCAACAGCTCCCCACTCCAGATCTCTTGCCGCGCCCGTTCGACCCGCATCCCAGCGACCTTGGCGTGCGGCGTCAGCCCGCCTGCCGCGGTGACCAGGTCCGCGAGCGGTAGCTCTGGGGGCACGGCGTAGAAGCCGGCCTTGGCCACGTTACCCTCCACCAAGACCCGAAACAGCGACCGGGCCTGGACGATCGGGTGGCGGAGGACGCGGGCGAGCTGCTGTTGCAGCCGGCCCTGCAGCTCGGAGCGCAGGACCCCGTCGAGCGGCACGGCGCCAACCTCGGGAAGTACCACGGCCGGTCCGGGCCCCACCGTGAACGTATCGGAGAGCTGCTGCTCGCCTTCGACCCTCAGGAAGATGCGGTCGCCCGGCTGGAAGTCCCCGTTCGCGAGCCTGCTGCGGATCAACCTCGCTTCCCGATCCTCCCGGTGTTGCTCGAGCTGGGCGAGCGCTTCCTGCAGGTGTGGACGCGTCGCTAGGGCAGAGCCGACATCGCGCGCGGACAGCTGCTGGGCTGGCGCGGGGCGCGGTAGCCAAAGCAAGGCGAACGAGAATCCGAACCGAAGAGCGACCGCTCTCAATTCACGCATGGAGGACTCCTAGAGTAGCGGGGGCCCAAAACCGATGAGACCGAAGCGTGAGAGCTGCTCCTGCTTCCGGAGCAACCGCTGCGCAACATCTTCCCCATTGAGGAGGGTACCGCACCAGGCACACACCATCGCCAGCTCCTCGAGACCCACCGGGCGCACCGCCGACGGCGCGCTGACCCGGGGCCGGCGGCGTCTCCGTGACCGGAAGAGGGCTTCACAGCGGCGACATAGCATCCGGTCGCCTCGGAGCTCGCCTGCGCGCTGCTGGCATTGGCACGCGGCGACAGCGCCTCAAGTTCCGGGCCGCGCGCGGCGCACCAGAGGCACTCGCCCGAATCGAGTACTGTGCCTCGACTTACCCCCACGAACTCGCGCGGTGCAGAGCGCCCGTACGTCGACGGCAAGCCGTCGGCGCGCCGCCGGTGGTGTCGTCGCTTTGCATCACTAAAGCACGCCCCGCACGCGCGGCGGGCCCATGGCGTATTCCGGTTCGTCCGCTGTCCCGTACCCGGACAGGTAACTGTGGTAACGGTAGACGCCTCGGGGCCGCACGTCGTTCACCACTACGCCCAGGAGGCGGATCGGCAGGCGGTCCAGCACGCGGAGCTTGGTGCGGGCAAGCTCGAGGCTCGTGGCCCCCGTACGGAGCACGAGCAGGAGGCTCCCGGTAACCATTCCGAGTGTGTAGGGGTCCACGCCCGAGGCGAGCGGTGGGCTGTCGAGCAGGATCACGCCATAGGAGCCGCGCAGGCACGTTATGAGCTCCACCATGGCGTCCGACCCCAACAGCTCGGGCGCGTCGCGGAAGTGCGTGCCGGCACTGATGAACTCGAGAGCCGTGTAGCTGGTGGCTTGAGTGACGCGCTCGAGCGAGGCACGCTTGGCCAGGACGTCGGTGAGGCCGGGCGTGCGCTGCGCCAGCATGGCGCGGTGCAACGACCCGCGACGCACGTCGCCGTCGATGAGCAGGGTGCGCTGACCGGTCCCAGAATACGCGAGCGCGAGGTTCGCCGACACGAAGGACTTGCCATCGCCGATCCCGGGGCTCGACACGGTGACCAGCATCGGACCGCTGCCACCATGAGTCTGGGACAGACTGAGACGGACGCTGCGCATGGCCTCGATCACCTGCGCGACGTGCTCGTCCTCAGGCCCAGCGCCGCGAACCTTGACGTGCGGCAGGACGCCGAGGATGGGAAGGCCGATGTCGTGCGTGACCTGCTCGGGGCAGCGCACGCGTGGGTCCGCCCGGTCACGCCGCACCACCCCCACGAGGCCAAGGGCCATGCTGCCCAGGAACGCCCCGAGGATCACTCCCGGTGCCGTGTTCCGCACGGGAACGAGCGGCGGTGTCGCAACGTCCAGGACACGGACATCCGGGATACTGCTCGCCTCGGCTAGGCGGGCTTCCTCGTAGCGCTGCTGCAGGGTCGTGAACAGGTTTTCGGCGATCGCCGCCTCGCGCCGGAGCCGCCCTTCCTGGATCGCCCGGGGTGGGATCTGGCGCAAGTCCTGCGACGCCAAGCGAACACGAGCGTCCCCCACGCTCTCCCGCGTGGCGAGCTCGCGAATCAGGGCACGCGCCAAGCCGGGAATCGTCTTGCGTTCCAAGGTATCGACTTGCTCGCGCACGTACCCGACGCGGGAGAAGTCGGCTGTGTAGCGGTAGCCCAGCGCCCGCTGCTCGGCCTGCTTGTCCGTCAGCTCCTTCAACGCCTGTACCAGTCCGGGCGACTGTTGTACCGACCCTATGACGCTCAGCGCGTCCCAAGACGCCGCCGAGTCGGCCGCCTGGGCCAGCGCCAGCTCGATCGCCTCGCGGTCGCGCCGCAACTGCTCTCGCTCGACCTTCATGTTGAAGAATGCCGCGACGCCTGGATCGCGCGTGAGCTCGAGGCCCGGCGCGACGGGCGTCACCCGGTCTGCTGGCAGCGTGATCGTTTGTACGCGGAAGTCCGCGAGCACCTCCTCGGCGCTGCGCAGGTTGTGCTCCGCATACTGGAGCTGTTGCTGCAGGATCTTCGACAACTCGGTGAGCTTGTCTCGCTTGAGATCGGCGGCCACCGCCACGTAGCGCTGAACGACGGCGTTGAGAACCGCGGTCACATGCCGAGCATCGCTCCCCGTCAGCTCAACGCTCAGGAAGTTGCCCGCTTCGTCTGTCTTGGCACGCAGCCGCCGCGCCAGCTGCTCGGCGGCGCCCCGCGGCGTCCCGACGGTGAAGTCGACCACCCGCCCGGGAAGCAGCGCACCGGCGCGCGCTGTCCAGCGAAAACCGAGCCCGTTCCCGATCGAATCACCCACGGCGGCGTGCTGCAGGCTGTCGCCCGCCGCGGTGAAGAGCGTGAAGGCCGCCCCACTCTCGTCCACGGCGAGCCGATATGCTCCCGGGCGGAAGGGAGTTGCGACTTCGAACGACTGGAACAGGTCGGAGTCGGCGGGTACCGCTGGCGTGACGTACAACCGCAGGTCACGCACCACGTGGTCCAGCACGACGAAGGATCTGAGGAGCTGCAGCCAGGAGGACGTTTGGAGCAGCTGGTCGCCCCGGATCGGGCCCCGGTCTTCGGTCCGCGGGTTGTGTGACTCGATCCAAATCGTGGCCTGGACCTCGTACTCGGGCCGGAGAAACCGCGTAGCTGCTACGCCCATCAGGGTGCCGACTGTGCCGACCAGGACGACCACCCATTTGTACCGGGCCACCGCGCCGCGGTACTGCTGCCAATCATGGACTCCGTCGTTCTCGGGACGAAATGCGCTCGGCACCGGCTGCGCGACCCGAAACGGGTTGCCCGGCGCGGCGACCTCGGGGAAGCCGTCCTGCGGTGGCTGCGGTGGCTCGATGCTCGACACGGGGTCCTTGCTCCGAGGGGACGGCCGCGGCGTGAGCGGCCGGCATGCTATACCGCAATCCTGGTACCGCCCTGCGCCCCGTTGTGAGTGCGAGGTTGTGCCGTCCGGAGGGGCTGACCACGCACGCGGCAGTCAGTTGCCGCGCTCTTTGGGCGGCTGTTGCGCGAGTGGTACACAAGAAAGTCTGTACCATTCACGCAACAGTCGCCCTTGACAGCCTCGCCGGGCAGGTGTAACTGCAGTGGTCGGACTGGCCCGGCCTCTGCGTGCGTGCGGTAGTGCGTGCGGTAGAGCGTGCGGTAGAGCACAGACGGCGCGGCCACCAGCCCCGCCCGGCGCAATCACTCCGGGTGCGCGAGGAGTCACCTGCATGCCTCCATCCTGGTCGAAAGGGCAGACGCGCGAGCCTTCCAAGCGCGTCGCGCCGAATCTCGCTGAGCAGATGTCGCACCTGCTCGCCATCGAGGCCGAGGCGAGGGCCAACGTCAAGGTCCTTATCGTGGAGGACGAGCACTCGTTGCGTGAGAGCTGCGCGAGCGTGCTGGGGGTGGAGGGTTACGCCGTTACGGCCTGCGGGCGGGGTCGCGAGGCGCTCGACTTACTACAGCGGCAGGCCTTCGACATCGTGCTGGTAGATCTCTTGATGTCGCAGGTGCCGGGGATGGAGTTGCTGCAGGCGGCGCTCGACATCAATCGCGACGCTGTGGTCATAATCATGACGGGCGACCCAACCCTCGCCTCGAGCATTGCAGCGCTCCAGGCGGGCGCATGGGAATACCTGCCGAAGCCTTTTTCAGGGACACAGTTGCAGATTCTGGTGGGACGGGCCAGTCACTCCATCCTGATTGCCCGAGACAAGGGCGACCTGCGGACGGGGCAGCGCGGGCGACATGGCGTCAGCGACAAGGTCACCGTGCTGGGCGCATCGCCCGCGTTCCGCCAGGTGATGCAACTGGCGCACCGAGTAGCTGCGACGGATGCGTCGGTTTTCATCACGGGCGAAAGCGGTTCGGGAAAGGAGTTGATCGCGCAGTTCATTCACTACAACAGCCGCCGGAGCGCTCGTTCCCTGGTTGCGATCAACTGCGCGGCGCTGCCCGAGGCGCTGCTCGAGTCGGAGATGTTCGGCCACTGTAAGGGCGCGTTCACGGGGGCGGTACGGGACAAGCCGGGGCTGCTCGAAACCGCCAATGGCGGTACACTCTTCCTCGACGAGCTGATCGACATGTCCAAGGCCACGCAGGCGAAACTGCTCCGCGTGATCCAGGACGGCGTCGTCAGGCGGGTGGGGAATGAGACGACCGACGCGGTGGTGGACGTGCGCTTTATCGCGGCGACCAACCGAGACGCCGAAGAAGCCGTCAGCTCGGGTGGCTTGCGGGAGGACCTATATTTTCGGCTGCGCGTGGTCCCGATTCACGTGCCGCCGCTCCGCGAGCGCAGAGAGGACATTCCCGTCCTGGCCAATCACTTCCTCGCGACCTATTGGAGTCGCCATCGTGGCACGAAGGCCGCCCTGCCCAGGTTCAGCCCGGCAGCAGTGCGGGCGCTCCGGGCCCATCAGTGGCGGGGCAACGTGCGCGAGCTTCAGAATCTCGTCGAACATACGGTGGTGTTGGTCGAACCCGGCGCCGAGATCCAGCGTGAGGACATGCCGTTCCTCGAGGAGCGGCAAGTGATCGGCGCGGAGCGGCACTCGCCTCACAGGGAGCGGCGACCGACCCGCGGGGACCGGCGCCCCATCAGCGTAACCGCTGCGCCGCCCGGCGATGTGGGAACGGGAGAGAACTTTTACGTGGGACGCGAGCGGCTGGTCGCAGACTGGGAGCGGCGGTATCTCCTCTGGCTCGTGAAGCGAGCCGATGGCAACATGTGCCGAGCGGCGCGGATCGCGAGCATCAATCGGACGACGCTATATCGCTTGCTCGAGCGTTACGGCGTGCACCGAGAATTGGCGACGGCGGAAATCGAGTAGGTTCCCAGCGACGCAGTTGTCGCGGCCCGTGTACACTGGCGACGCAGTGCGACAATGCGCGCCAGGTCCATTCCGAGAAGCGTTTCCCTAATAAGCTGGCACAACGGTAGTTGCGACCGGACGCTCGGGCCGACGGTCAGCATGCCGCTTGCGCTTCACTGCTTGCAACCGAGCAGTCCCAGCGAAGCGAGCGACGAGAGTGACCTCCACCCAGCTGTTGCGCAGGCGAGCCGCGGCGGAGCGGCATCGGGTTGCCCTGCCGTGGGCTCCCCAGGCGCGCCCCGAGCGGGCGCGCCGCGCGCTGAACCTCGTGATCGCAGTAGCCGGCCTGCTACTCATGACGCCGGTGCTGCTCGCGATCGCCGCCCTCATCAAGCTGACTTGTGGCGGGCCGGTGTTTTACAAGCAGACCCGAATCGGGCTCGACCGCCGCGTCCGCGGCGACCGCCAGGGGCGGGATCGCCGACGACGGGTTGACCACGGCGGGCAACCCTTCACCATCTACAAGCTGTGTTCGATGGATCTGTCGCGGTCGCAGCCGGACGTGCAGGTGTGGGCCACGCCGGAGGATCCGCGTATCACCCCGATCGGCCGGGTGCTGCGGACATACCGACTCGATGAGGTGCCGCAGCTGTGGAACGTCTTACGCGGTGACATGAACGTCGTGGGCCCGCGGCCCGAGCAACCTCAGATATTCGCCCACTTGCGCACGCAAATCGAACACTACGCCGACCGGCAGCGGGTGCGGCCCGGGATCACGGGCTGGGCACAGATCAACCACTGCTACGACCGCTCCGTGGGGGACGTGCGTAGGAAAGTCGCCTACGACCTAGAGTACCTCGCGCGCCACTCCGTGCTGGAAGATCTCAAGATCATGGTGCGAACCGTGCCCGTCGTGGTGTTCAAACGGGGCGCCTGGTAAGTGTCGAGCGTCGTGCCGGCATCCTCGCCCCTCGCCCCAACCGCCGGCGCTAATGCGACTGTGGCGTGCCTGGCTGCGGCGGTGGGGTTTGTGATGCTGTTCTGGCAGCCACTCGCGACGCTGGGTCGCGACTGGTGGACCGATCCCGAGTCCGCGCACGGCCTGCTGCTCTTCCCTCTAGCGCTCTACCTGGCCTGGCGCGCCGGGCTGCGCGGCGACGTGGCCGCCCAGCCCGGAGCGGGAGCGGCCCTGCTTGCGGCGGCGGTGGGCGTGCGCTGGCTCTCAGGCCTGGCTGCCGAGCTCTTCACCTTGCGGCTGTCCATGCTGGCTGCGCTAGCAGGGCTCGTCGTGTTCACCTGGGGCGCACGGCAGCTGCGTCATTGGTGGCTTCCTGCGTCGCTGTTAGTGCTGTCGATCCCGATTCCCGCCGTGGTGCTCGGCTCCCTGGCCCTGCCGCTCCAGCTCGAGGCGTCGCGGCTAGGTGCCTGGCTCTTGGCGGCACGCCAGGTACCGGTGCAGCTCGCTGGCAACGTGATCCAACTCCCGGGACACTCCTTGTTTGTCACCGAGGCGTGCAGCGGACTGCGCTCGCTGACCGCTCTCATCGCGCTCGGTCTCCTGCTCGGGGGCCTGGGACTGCGAACCGCGTGGCTTCGTGCGTTGCTGGTGACGGCCGCGATCCCAGTCGCGCTGGCGCTCAACGCGTGCCGGATCTTCGGAACGGGTTTTCTGGTGTCCTTCGTTGACGCCCGGTTTGGAGACGGGTTCCTGCACATGACACAGGGATGGGCCCTCTTCGTCCCGGCATTCGCCATCCTGGCAGCGCTCGCTCGCTGGCTGCAGCGTCTCGAGGCGTGCCGAGGCAGGACCGCGTGAGGGAGGCGATGCTACGCTGGGTGCCCGCGGCGCTGCTCGCGGGCGGCGTCTGGCTCACGGCGGGCGTGGACGGACCGCACAGCCTTGCGCTGCGGCAGTCTTTGGCCGCGGCGATCCCGCTGCAGATCGCGGGGCTCATGGGACGGGAGCTGACCCTGCCGGAGTCGGATCGGCGCGCCGCAGGTGTCAGCGCTTACCTGCTGCGCAGCTATGCGCCGGTCGGTGCCGCATCACAGGTGCCTCCGGTCTCACTGTATGTAGGCTTCTACGAGCGACAGGGGCAGGGCAAGACGATCCACTCCCCCAAGAACTGCCTCCCCGGCGCGGGTTGGGAGCCGCTCTCGTCCCGCACGGCGACGCTCGCGACTGCGCGCGGCGTGGTCGCTGTGAACCGCTACGTGCTGCAGCACGGGACGCAGCGAGTGCTGGTGCTGTACTGGTACCAGGGTCGGGGCCGGGTTGAGGCGAATGAGTACGTGGTGAAGTGGAATCTCCTCCAGGACGCGGTGCTGCGGGGGCGCAGCGACGAAGCCCTGGTGCGCGTGATCGTGCCGATCGACGATTCCGAAGACCAGGCCTTCGCGATTGCGGCGGCGGCCGCAGGAGTCGTGATGCCCGCGTTGGAAGCGGCGCTGCCGGGTTCGCCCACCTTAGGAACGAACCCCAAACCGGAAGCGCCGCGGTAACGGTGAGCCCTGGGCCGCCCGGGGCTACCAGCAGATGCCCTGGTACTTGCCGTCATCACCGCTGCGGTTATCGAACAGCCGCACCAAGTCGATGACGATCTGCCCGTCACGCCGCAGCGTCTCGACCTGCCGATACTCCTCGAGCCTGTTGCCGATCACGATCGCTTCCGCGTGCGAGATGACGTCACTCACCGACGCCCGCATCAGCGACCAGATGTGCGGGATCTGGCGCTCGACGTAGGCCCGGTTCGCCCCCACCACTGCGGCTCCCGATACATCGGGATCGTAGATCGCCAGCTGCAACCCCTTCCCCAACAGTGTCTCAGCAAGCGTGACAAGCGGAGCTTCCCGGAGGTCGTCCGTCCCTTGCTTGAAGCTGAGGCCCAAGATCCCCACGCGCCGCTTTCCGGTTTGCAGCACCATCTCGACGCCGCGTTCGATCTGCTGCCGATTGCTCTGCATGACAGCCGCGAGCACGGGCGTCTCCACGTCAAGCTGTCGCGCCTGATGGACCAGGGCCCGCAAATCCTTCGGGAGGCAGGAGCCACCGAAGGCAAAGCCAGGTTTCAAGTAATGCGCTGACAGGTTCAGTTTAGTGTCCTCACAGAAGATGCGCATCACTTCGCCGCCGTCGATACCCAAAGCTCGGCAGACGTTGCCGATCTCGTTCGCAAACGTAACCTTCAGCCCATGAAAGGCGTTGCAAGCGTATTTCACCATCTCTGCCGCGTCCGTGTCCACGATGCGGAGGGGAGCGTGCACGTCGGCGTAGAGCTCGGCGACCGTGCAGGCCGCGCTTCTATCGTCCGCGCCGATGAGCGTAAACGGCGGGTGGTGGAAGTCCTGGAGCGACGTGCCTTCCCGCAGGAACTCGGGGTTGACGCACACTGCGAGCGTGTGTCCGACCTGGCGGCGCGCCGCCCGCTCCAGCGTCGGTGTCACAACGTTGGCCACCGTTCCAGGCAGGACGGTACTGCGCACCACGACGACGTGAGGTTGCTCGCGCTCCCGTAGCGCCCGCCCGATGTCTTCGCACACACGCGTGACGTGGGTGAGGTCGAGTGTGCCGTTCGGCCCGCTCGGCGTGCCGACGCAGATCAGGGAAAGGGCTGCTTCCTCGACCGCTTCCTCCGGAGCGGTCGTTGCTCGCAAGCGACCGTTTGCGACGGCGTCCCGGACTAGGTCGGCGAGCCCTGGCTCGAGGACCGGGCTGCGACCCTGGTTGATCATGTCGACCTTCATCCCATTGACGTCGACGCCGATGACCCTCCAACCGGCCTTCGCGAAGCACGCCGCAGACACGCACCCGACGTAGCCGAGTCCGAAAACGCCCAACGTCCGCGTCATGGCTGCAACACCTCCGCACCGACGCCTGCCGCTACACGCTCGCAAATTGCGGCGAACTGTGCGGCTGCGTGGTTCCAGCCAGCCTGTTCCCTGACCATGCGGGACGCCCCGGCTCCCAGAGCTCGCGCTTTCATCTCGTTGGTCAGCAATTCGACCACGGCAGCCGCGAAATCCCCAGGGGAGTCCGCCAGCACGATATCCTTTCCCTCCGTCACCGGCAGGCCCTCGGCGCCAACACGCGTCGATACGACGGGCAATCCCATCGCCATGGCTTCGAAGATCTTCAGCCGCGTGCCACCACCGATGCGTAAGGGTAGCAGGTACACGGCGGAGCGCTCCATGTATGGTCGCACGTCTTCGACAGTACCCGTCACGATCACCCCAGGCTGTCGTGCGGCCCACGCGACGAGCGCGGGAGGAGGGTCGCGACCGACGACTGTCAACGTGGCGTCGGGCACGGTCTGCCGGATGCGAGGCAGGATCTCCTCGATGCAAAACCGCATCGCGTCTTGGTTCGGGATCCAGTCCATCGAGCCCGTGAAGACCATGCGGTGAGCGTCTCGGAGGACCTTCCCGTTCGGACGGAAGTACGACGCGTCAACACCAGTCGGGATGTCCGAGACGTGGCGGACACCGTATTCCCGGCTCATGAGGTTTCGATCGTTCGGAGAGACCACGACGACGTGCTGATACCGGCGGCACTCTCGTGCCTCGAACGCACGCATTCTGCGCCACTGGGCGCTAAAATACCTGCGCGAGACCGGATCCCGCGCCACCTGCCAATGCCGCTTCCAAATGAGGGACTCAACGTTATGCTCGAACAGGATGGTTGAGCACGGAAGGCCGTCCGGGACGTTGATCGACGGCGCGAGGAAATCACACACCAGCACGTCCACGCCACCCGACGCCCCGCGGGCGGCCAGCTCGCGCCGCATAGCACGGGACCGGTACTTGGCGATGGCGTACGGCAACCGCGAAAACAGGTTGCTCGCAAGCTCAGCGTACAAGCCAGGAGACCCCTTTCGCGGGGCGTGGAATGGAATCGGCACGGCCTCATGACAGTACTCACTTGCACGCTCGAGCGCATCGAGCGCGGCGTGGCCGTCGTGCAGCGTGACGTACGTGACGTGGTGGATGCGCTTCAGCTCCCGCAGCATCTGGAACGTGCGGATCCTGCCACCCTTGTCCAGCGGGTGCAGCAGCTCGGTCTTTGCCCAGAGAATGTTCACGCGAACACCTGCCTTCTTACGCGGTCAGCACATCGCGGCACTGTACCGTTGGTCCGGCAGCTGGCGGTCTTCCTGTCCGTCCAGAAACCTCCGCTGCCACAGCTCGAAGTTCACGAGCGCCCACAGCTGTTCAGTGTGCTGGGTGCGGCCGGACAGGTGCTCTCTCACAATGCCGCGCACCACCTCGGGATTGAAAATGTCTCGCTGTGTTGCCCGCTCGCCTAGCACGAGCTCCGTGAGCATGCCGCGCCACCGACCGCGGAACCAGGTGCCGACCGGAACCGGGAAACCCATCTTGGGACGAGCGAGGACGCTCGGTGGCAACAGGTGTTTCATGCTCTCCCGCAGGATTCTCTTGGTGGTGAACCCTCGCAGCTTCAGCTGGGTCGGTAGGCCCGCGGCGAATTCGACGAGCGGGTGATCGAGGAACGGGACGCGGCTCTCGACCGAGGCAGCCATGCTCATTTGGTCCTGTTTCATCAAGAGTTCGTGCAAGTACGTCTTGGTGTCGGCGTACAGCAGCCGATCGAGCAGGGTTAGAGCAGTCGTCCGTTCCAAGTAACCGCGAACGACTCGATACGGGTCGGCTGCGGACGTCTGCTCCTTGGCAGCGGGGGTGAGGAGCTGCGCTTGCAGTCCGCGCGGAAAGACAGCGAAGTTGTCCAAGTAAATGCTCGCCAGATCAGGTGCAACGCACAGGAAGGTGCGCTCGAGCTTCTGCCGCAGGACTGATCCGCGGTCCAGACACGCGATCCCGCTGCGCACGGCGTGACGCATACGAGCTGGGACGATCCGGTGGTACGGCGTCCCCCACCGGATGTTGTACAGGGTCCGTGCATAGCGGCCGTAACCCCCGAGGAGCTCGTCACTCCCCTCTCCGGTCAGCACGACCTTGACGTGCTCCTTCGCCAGCCGTGCCACGAAGTACAGGGCCACACTTGACGGATGCGCGAGGGGCTCGTCCTCATGCCACACGAGGGTCGGCAAGGCATCGAAGAACGCTTCGGGACTCACCACAACATCATGATGCTCAGTGTGGTAGGCGTCCGCGACGGTTCGAGCGCAGCCGAGCTCGTTCGCCTCTCGCTGAGCGAACCCGACGCTGAACGTCTTGATCGGCTCCTTCACGAGTCGACTCATGACCGCAACAATGGACGCTGAATCGATGCCACCAGAGAGAAACACGCCCAAGGGCACGTCCGACATCAGATGGGACCGCACCGCCTCGGTGAAGCGCTCACCGAACGCCGCGGTGAGATCCTTGTCCACCGGGCGCGTGTCATCCACGGGGGCAAAGCTGAGGTCCCAGTACTGTCGAAGGTCTACCGCTCCGTCCCGCCAACGCAGCGTGTGACCCGGCAGCAGCCGCTGCACGCCCTGAAACAAGGTGGTCGCTCCGGACGGAGCGTGATTCGCGAGATAATCGGGAAGGGCCTCGTAGTTGACATGTGGCGACACCGCACGGGCCGCGAGCAACGCTTTGATCTCCGACGCGAAGTAGAAAGACCCGTCGGTGGCGTGCACGTAGTACAGCGGCTTCACGCCGAGACGATCCCGCGCGAGGAAGAGTTCCTGTTTGCGACTGTCCCAGATCGCGAACGCGAACATCCCGCGAAGCCGCTCGACAGCCCGGGGGCCTTCTTCCTGGTACAGATGGAGGATGGTCTCGGTATCGCAGCTGGTGCGGTAGCGATGGCCGCGTCGTTCCAGCGAGACTCGCAGGTCCAGGTGGTTGTAGATCTCGCCGTTGTAGACGATGTGGAGCGAGCCGTCGTCGGAGGGCATCGGCTGATGTCCACGCCCCACGTCGATGACGGCCAGACGGCGATGCGCCAGCCCCACGCACCCCTCGCTGAAGATCCCGTAGGCGTCTGGGCCCCGATGCGTCATCGTGTCCCGCATCTGGACGAGCCCGAGGGGATCCACCAGGCGGTGCGAACGCGCCGAGAAGGCTATGCCGCAGATGCCGCACATAGGGCTCAGCCGACCTCCGCCGCGAGCACTGCCGTGTGGGCGGCGACGCTCGATGCGCGCGCCAGGACGACACGAGCGGCCCCCAATGAGTCCACGTCGCAAGCGCGCACTGCGTCCCCTTCGACGCGCAGCTCCGAACCCTGTACGCGGGCAGCGATGTAGCGCATGGGTCGGTCCGCTTGCACGAGCCGCCGACCGCGCCATGACAGACAGCGACCCCCCAGCATGACGAACTGGGACGGCAGCTCCCCGTCGCGAGGCCTTCGCACCCATGCCCACGCCGCATCGGTCGACAAGTCCCCGCTCGCAGCCGCGCCGCCTCCCCCGACCAGTAGGGCGTCCTCGAAACCGCCGTTGACGACCATAAACGACCGGGCATCGATCGCCGACCGCTCATGGATGTCTAGCGCTTGGTCTTCTCCATCCTGCGGCACGAGGAACGACACGAGTTCCCGCTGTCCATGGCCACGCGCGATGAACACAGCCGTGCGCGCCGAGCTCAACTCCCCGTAGGACTTCGACACCGAGTCTTCGCCGCTCTCGATCACCCCTTCGCGGCCGAAGACACCGATCTGTAGCGCATCGCGAGTCGAGTCGGACCCCCACTTCGCCACGGCACGGCTGGGGGGCAGGATCTCCAGCGCAACATCCGGCGCGAAATGCAGATGGAGGGCGACGGCGTGGTCACCGTCGGTCACGATGCGGTCCCGGACGATCCAATACGCGCCCTTCAGAAAGAGGACCGAACGATAGTGGCGTGCTGGGGGCGACAGGCGGGCGTACCCGTCTTGCATTGCTTCGAAATAGTCACACTGCACGCCTGACGTCCACGCGATCACAGAACTCTGCGCTATGTGTCGCCAGCTGAAGGGGCCGCCCGGGACTGAGGAGGACTCGTCGGCAACGGTCACAGTGTTGTGGGCGGCAGTGGACCGGAAGTGATCTCGCCGTTTCACCGGCGACGTATACGTGTACGTCCCAGGGTCCACGAGGACTGCTTTGCCTCGCGCGACCAACGTGAAGCCAAGCGCATCGGCGTGCGCATGCCCACCGTTGAGAGCACCGTGCGGGCCGCCATCAACCAGCAGACTGTTCGCGTCCTTGGCCCAGCCGTCGCGCATCACATAGTAGCCGCCGTCAGCGAAGGCGCGACTCGTGGCCCGGGGTGGCTCGCCCTGGAGCTCGTCGAAAACACGCAGGCCGGCGCAGCCCAAGAGCCAGACGGTTTCTTCGGCGGCCTCACTGGCCACGTAGCGATAGTCCCGCCGGTTGAAGAGGACGGCGCCCGTCGCCAACGCGGCCCGAAAGTCGTCGGCGGCATGCTCGTCCAGGCTCAACAGCCTCCCGCCGTCATCGTCTCCCACGAGCGGCGTGCGTCCATCCGGCTGGGTGATATACATCAGGTGGTCAAGCAGGCTCCGCAGTCGCTCATGGATAGCCGCTTCGACCGGTAGACCATTCAGCTGTCCGAGAACGCTCAGGTGGAGGCAGAAATCCGTCGTGTAGCGGTGGTAATAGGTGGATTGCTCGAAGTAGGAGCCATCGGACCGCACGTGTTTCTCCAGCTGCTCGACGAGGATTGCCCACCCAGTGCGCTGCCACCGCCTGGCACAGCGGAACTCGGGAAACAGCGTGCCCAGATACAGCAGGCCGAGCGCCTCGCCCGTGAGGTGGGTGTTGGGGCTGTAGTAAATCGATGGGTACGTCTCGATGTGTCGACCCTGCAAGTAGAGAAACTTGAGCGCCTGTAGGAACACCGCAGGCGTGAGACTTGGTGCTGTCCGGAAGAAGTACAGCCCCCAGATCCACGAGATCACTCGAAAGGCCACCTCGAGGCTGCTGGCCCAATTCATTCCGCTCTTAGGAGGATTCGCGCCCATCCAGTCCATCAGATGCTCAACGAACGTCGCTGCGTAGCGCTCGTCGCCCGTATACCAATAGGCCTTCCCGAGGGTTATGAAATACTGCTGCCGATTGAGCTCCCAGATCAGCTTGTAGTCTCCAGCGACCTTTGGGTTCAGGTAATCGATGCGGCTCCAATGCCAGTCGCGCGGCCGCGCTCCAGATGCAGGGTCCCGGTGCCAATCGACCGGGTCGCCGAAATCCAGGTGGGAATGCCCCAGGAAGTCGAACTGCCCGTGGCGAGCCCGCTCCGCCTTCGCGACGACACGTCCTTCAAGGTCCGGCCAGCGGCGGCGTAGGGTCGCCACTACATCCGTTCGCTGGTCGAACGCGGCGAAAAAGCGCGGCGTCGTGCGTGCACGGAAATCCCTAAACAGGGCGGCGGCCAGCGACGACGGAGACGCGGCCCACCCCGCAGTCAACACGCTGGCGAACGTCTCATCTGGTGGCACTCGAATCTCAGGGGAGATACCGGCACGCTCAGACCACGCAGCCAGCCATTGTCGTGCACGCACCCTCAGCTCGGCAATGCTCCGGCCCCTGAGCTTCGTCCAGAGCGGAGTGGCGTGCGAGTCGCGGCTCATCTGAGCGAGAGTGGGCGCGCCTGGTTTTCCACCATCTCTGACGCGTCCGCAAGCTGGCGCGCGGGCTGGGCAGTGAATTCGGCTTTGCCCGCCATTCCGTCCGCCACGAGCGCCCGATACACACGCACCCATTCCCTCAAAACAGGCTCGGGCGTGTACCTGCGGCGACATTCCTCCCGCGCGGAGCCGACCAGCCGTTCGGAAAGCGACGCATCCTGTAAGAGGCGGATGGCAGCCGCAGCGATCCCCTCGTGATTGCCACGTGGCACGAGCAACCCGGTCTCGCCGTGCCGCACGATGTAGGGAATGCCACCGGCATCCGTCGTGACTACGGGCAACCCTGAGGCGAAGGCTTCGAGGATTGACCCGGGCATGTTGTCGATATCTGGTGCGTTGAGATACACGTCTGCAGCGGCGTAGAGGCTGGGCATATGGTCTGGACTCACGCGCCCCACGAACGCAACGTTCACGAGCTGCAACTCGTCCGCCAGGCGCTGCAGCTGCCGGCGCTGGCTCCCGTCTCCGGCGACGATCAAGCGAGCGTCCCTGTACCGGTTCTGAATCAGCGCGAAGGCGCGCAGCACGCAGGCGACGTTGTAGTGAGCCTCAAAATTGCGGTTCGATAAGAACACCGGGCGGAGCGGCCTGCGCGCGCGGAATTGGAACTGGTCCAAGTCGACGATGTTGGCAACGACACGTGCGTGCAATCCGAAGCGGGCAAACACGTCCACGAGATAGCCGGAAGGGACGACCAACGCGTCGGCGAGCCTCACGACCGGAATGGCACTCCGTCTCCAGCGCTCTAGGTGATCCTCGGCCTCGCCACTGTGGTAGTTCAAAACGACTCTCTTGCCGTACCACTTAGCTAGCAGGACGGCAGGCGTCGGGGCGAGCAGAAACGAGGCGTATGACGCCGCGAACACGTGGACCACGTCGTACGCAGCGAGACGCCTGACCAGCGTCCACACATAGCGAAGCCAGGTCACCGCCGTGCGCACATAACGAACACGCTGCAACAGTCCGAGAAGGCCGGGGATCCTCGGATTGATGGGTACAAACCCCACGGCGACCGAGGGGACGTGGCCGAAGCCCCGGAGCAGCCGCACGGCTTGAACCGCCTGGCCTCCGAGAATGTCGAGCGAAGGAGCGACCAGGCAGACGCGGATCGGGCGACGCGGAGTGACTCGTACCACGTCGGGGCTACTCTTGCCCGGGACCCGTGTCTCGCCAGGCGGGCGGTTGCAGGTGTCCACGGCGGACCAAAAGGCAGGAATCAGGCCGGGATCCGTGCCGGCCGGGCGGCGCGACCTGCTCCCCGACCGGGGTGTCTCTGGACGGCAACAGTCAACGGACTGCAACACTCGGCAGGCCGAACGCACGATGCCTGGCTCCGGCGATCACCACGCTGGAGACAGGCGTAGGGGTCGAGCCGGCACAATTACTGCGCGTTCTCTACAGACCAGCGCGGGCCGGACGGTCTCGGCATTTCTAACCACCCGGGGAAGCGGGTTTGGCAGTGCGCCGCTCGCCCTCCGGCAGGCCTGCCAGAACCATTCTCGTTGAGGATCGCCGTGAAGGTGGCGTCGCGCCTTGCACTTGGAGCGTACGGCGTGACGGGCACTGTTCTGAACAGGCTCTTGTCCCCAGTCGCCTGCCGCTGGCAAGACCCGGTGCGAGAGCGAGCGTTTCGCGAACTGTGCGCGTCACAGTGGTGGAGCCGAGACCGGCTGCAGGTGGAGCAGTGGCGGAGCGTCCAGCGCCTGCTGCGGCACGCGTACGACAATGTGCCCTACTACCGGGACGCGTTCCATTCTGTCGGCGCTGAGCCCGACGACTTCCGGGAGCTTCCGGACCTGACGCAGCTGCCCGTGCTCCGGAAGGAGGACATCCAAGCGAACCGGCAGCGCCTGAAGGCGACCGGCGGCTACGATCCGCGGGGCGTACACGTGAACCACACGGGCGGCTCGACCGGGGCGCCACTCACGATCTGGCAGGATGCCAGCTATTGGGCGTGGTGCCTGGCGGAGCTGGACCGGGACTTACGGATGTGTGGGTACCGTCCCGGTCAGCGCCAGGCGTTCCTGTGGGGATCGGACTACGATTCCGCAGCGCACAAGGGCTTGCAGGGGAAGCTCCGCGATCTCATCTCAAACATGCGCTGGGTAGACGCGTTCGACCTGGATGCGGACAGGCTTCGCGCCGCAATCGCAGAGCTGGTGGTATTCCGGCCGCACCTCATCGTGGGATACGTGTCGTCGCTGACCCTGCTCGCCCAACTCATCCAGGGTGAGGGTTTGGAGGCGCCGCGGCCGCGCGCCGTGCAAACTTCTGCCGAGGTGCTGACCCCGGCTGCGCGCTCGCTGATCGAGCGGACCTTGGGTGGCCGCTGCTTCGACCGCTATGGGTGCCGGGAGGTGGGCAACATCGCGCACGAGTGCGACGCGCACTCCGGCCTCCACCTACTTATGGAAGGCAACTATACCGAATTCGTCGGTGAGGACGGCAAGCCGGCTGCAGAGGGCGAGACCGGAGAGACTGTGGTGACCAACCTGCGCAATTACGTGATGCCGCTGATTAGGTACGCCAACGGCGATGTGGGCGTCCCTTCGGGACGGCGTTGCGCGTGCGGGCGGGGTCTCCCGTTGATTGAGCGTGTACAGGGGCGGGTGACGGACATTATCGTCACGCCGACGGGACGCCTGCTGCACGGGGAGTTCTTCACGCACCTGTTCTACGGGCTCGAGGGGGTCCGGCAGTTCCAGGTAGAGCAGGTCACGCTCCGCGACCTGATCGTGCGGATGGTGGCCGAATCGGACGCAGCCTTCGACGGGGCCAGGGCGGCGCTCGAGATGTTGATCGCTCGCCATGGCGACGCGGAATTCCGGCTGAGATTTGAGCGCGCGGCGAAGATCGCACCGGCCCAGTCGGGCAAGTATCGCTTCACTCTGTCCCACGTCCCTGTGCCCTTTGGAGGGAAGAAGCTCAATGCCGTGGACGGATAAGCAAGTCGTCGTGTCGGTGATTGATTGCGGGCGGTTCGATTACCCACGCCGCGCGCCCTTCCATCCACCTGAGGCGTACGCCGAGTACCGCTATCCGACCTGTGGTATCGACCCCGACAACTTCGTCTACGCGGCCGTGCGAGAACTCCTCTACGAGCTGGGCTTCGACCGCGCGCGATTCGGGAGCGCGCACTGGAACCCGCTTCGGGAGATCGTCAGACCCGGAGACAACGTCATCATCAAGCCCAACCTGGTGATCAGTGAGCACGAATTTGGCGAGCGGGGCTTGCTCGCGTGCGTGGCCCACGGCTCGGTGATCCGGCCGCTTATCGACTACGTTCTGCTAGCCAACGAGGGCCGCGGCTGGGTCACGATCTGCGACTCGCCCATAAAGGAGGTGGATTTCGCGAAGATCACGGAATTCAATGGGCTGACCAGCGTCTGTCAGTTCTTTCGCGACCAAGTCGGGGCCGATGTTCGCCTGCTCGACCTCCGCGACCTGCAGGTAACGCGCAATGCTCGTGGGGTGATGGTTGCCGAACAGGAGCTCGTGGGCGATCCGCTCGGTTACACCGTGGTCGACCTCGGACCACGGAGCCTGCTCGCGGGCGTGGCCGCTCACAACCAGCGTTTTCGCAGCACGGCGGCCGTATACGAGAATCCGATGTCCGAGGCGCACACGGAGACGGTGAATCTCTACAGCATGTCTAACACGATCCTGCGGGCGGATTGCCTGATCGGTGTGGCGAAGCTCAAGAACCACCGAAAATGCGGCGTGACGCTTAGCCTCAAGAACATGATTGGCACGACGAATGAGAAGCGGTGGCTCCCGCACCATCGAGTAGGGACTCCATCGCAGGGCGGCGACATCTGTCCGGACGAAGCGCCGCCCGCGCGTAAGATACACGAGGTGCTGGCAGACAAGTTCATCAGCCACTCCTACGGATTTTTCGGCTTCAAGTACGTGCTGCCGGTCATGCAATTCGTTTATCGCTACGCCGTGCGGTGGTGGGCGCGACCGCTATCTGCGGCGCGACCGCAGGCGGACGTCGGGGAAGGTGACTGGTGGGGCAACGACACGATCTGGCGGACCACACTCGACCTCAACATGGTCATCCGTTATGCCGACAAGCAGGGACGGCTGCACGACACGCCGCAGCGCGCATACTTGAGTGTAATCGACGGGATCCTGGGAGGCCATCGGGAGGGTCCGCTGCACGCCACCGCGAAGGAATGCGGGATTCTGGTCGGCGGCCTCGACCCCGTCGCCGTAGACGTCGTGTGCAGCCACATGATGGGATTCGATCCAGAGCGTATCAGGCTCTTGAGCGACTCTCATCGTGCTTCGCTCGCTGTGGGCACGGCCGATCCCGCGATGATCGAGGTGCGGTCGAACCTCGAGCGGTGGACGCAGTGGCGAGAGCCGGATTTCGAGCACCTCGCGTTTGAGCCATCGGGCGGCTGGAGGGGATACGTCGAGCGGGCTCCACACCGGCCCCTCGCCGGTGGGGCCCCGACGTCGCGCCCGCCCGCGCGCGTGTGACCGTTCGCGTTCAGGGTGCGACGCGCAGCGATCGGGTATCGGGGAGAGCTGTTCCCGGGGCCCTGGGCTTCCCAATTCCGCAGTTGAGACAATAGACGTGCGTCACGCCGTCTTGCCCGGTGAACGCTGCGGGACGGGCTCGCTGCAAAGAGTCCAGCCAGCGTCGTTGACCTGGCGCGAGATAATATGCGCGTTGCGCGTAGGTCTCTCCCGACGTCACCAACCACACCCGGCTGCCTGCATACGCTGAGAGAGAATCAAGCAGAAGAGCATCATCGGGTACCAGAACGCTGTTCACGTACGTCTCACGCAGCCTGCCGTCGGGCGAGCGGTAGAGTGCTTCCTGAGCGTCCCCAAAGCTCCGCAGGAAATAGTCCACCCGTCCTGCATACCATTGCTGCTCCGTCGGACGCTCGGCGACGATCACGTCGCCGCGAGCGCGTACCCGACGGAGGAACTCGCCAGGTCCCTTGTGGTCTGGTCTAAAGGGATACATGTGGATTTGGGCGTTCACAGGCTGGCCATAGCGCAGAGTGCTCGCGCGCACGGCCTGAGGCAGGCCGTGGCCGCCGAGGACTCCCGCAAGGACGACGGCTACTGCTGCCGCCGTCGCGTGCGGTGTCTTCCACCACCCGGTTCGGCGTCCTGCCGCAACAAGCGCTGCGTTAAGCCCTGCGGCCGATGCGAGCAGCAGGAAGGGATAGGCGGGAAGGAGATACCGGGTACAGCACCATTCGGTGAATGCGCCGGCAACGGCCACGTACACCGTTACGGCTGCGAGACACACGCGGGCGTAATGGTCCTGAGGCTCGGGAGCGCGAAACGCCCGCCAAAGGAACATGCCGCCAAACACAACTACCAAGATCGGGAACTGCTGGAATAGGTACGCCGCATAGGGAAACGGGAATTCCGCGAGGCGCCTCAGCCCATGCACGAGGCCAAACCGCGCGACGGAGGTCGCTAACCAGGTGAGCGCGCCGAGGCCGGAGGCACCAAGGGGCATCCAAGCCCGCCGCAGCAACAACGGCCGGTCACCGGAGTAGACGAGCAAGAACATCAGTCCCGCGAGGCCGGCTCCGTACAGTTGGCCCACGCCTACAAGGGCTCCGGCCGTGGCGCCGCAAGCGTAAAGGGCGGCAGCGCGCCATGCGCTCTTGGGCGGGCTCTCGAGCGTGGTGGCATGGGCTGCCATCCAGAGTCCCACCATCCCTCCGAGCACGGCCAGGCCCACAGACCATGGCCAGGACATTGACCCTATACCACCACTGGTAAGCTCCCTGATCGGCAACGCAACTGACCGCACAGCGTCGCCGCCTAGGCGTCCCGTGCCCGGCCACGCGGTAAACGGCGCGGCGGTAAACCGATTGTACGCGCCTGCAGCGAGTCCGGCAAGAATCGCAAAGTAAAGCAGCTTGGCCCGCGCCACCGCGAGGTGTCTCGGAAACACGAGTGGGAGGAGAGCGAAAAGGACTGCGAAAATGCCGAACTCGTGGAGTAACACCGCGAGAGAAAAGAAGAGAACGCTGACGACGAGGTCGCGCCGCCGGTTCGTGACCGTCCAGCGTGAAATGGCCCAACATGCGATCAGGAAGAACAGCAGAAATGGGGCATACATTCGTGCCTGGCGTGAGAAGACGATATGCCACTCGGAGAGCGCGAGCATCAGGGCGGCGACGACGCCGGTCGCGGTTCCGAAAAGGCGGGACCCGATGAGGAATAGAGCCGGGATGGTTAGCGCGCCCAAGACGGCCGCGGGGAGCCGGTAGGCTGCTTCACGATCCTCGCCCACCAGGTGCGCGGAGAGGGCGGTCAGCCAGGTCAGGGGCAGAGCGCGCCTGTAGGGCATGCCGCTGGGCATGCGCGAGCCTTGGCCATCGACGACGGCGCGAGCGGCCAGCACGCTCAGGTCTTCGTCGCCATAGAACCCGAGCGCGCCGAGCCGATAGAAGCGCGGGCCCGCCGCGACCAGGGTCAGCGCGATGGCAATCGAGAGTTCGGCGCGATGTGAATTGTGCATGAGGAGACCCTAGGGCAGGGACCGGGCAAGAATCATGCAACGTCAGTGCCGATAGTAGAAACGATGCCCGACGCTGGACCGGGCCGCTCAGCCGCGTGCGCCGCTAGCTCGCGGCCCACATAGCCGAGCCGAGCGCCGCGACCTGCAAGGGGAGCAGCCGGTAGGTTCTCTCCGCGACACACAGGTAGCCCCTCCACCGCGCTTGTCCAGCAGCTTCAGCGGCACTCGACGCGGGCGAACACCGCCGCGTCGACGTCCTCGTCGCCGGTCAAGAACTCGGGACGGATGCGCGCATGCGCGCGGCGGAACTCGCGACGTAGGTGCTCGACCACGACGATGTCGACATGGGCGAAGCAGGCGCGGAAGGCCCGCTCGTAAGCTGGCAGGCGCAGCCGATTGAGGTGGTTGCTGGCGTCGAGCCAGCGGCTCCAGGCCGCCTGGCTGTAGCAGAGCATCTCGAACGGGTGCTTGAAGTAGTGATCGCGTAAGTCGACGTAGTGGACGCCCAGGCCCCCAGGGGCGGTGAGGCGGGCGCACGCGGCGATCAGCCCTTCGACATCGGCGACGTGCTCCAGCACCGAGCTCGACACGACCAAGTCGGCCGTTCCGGGATGCCGGCGTGCGTAGGGCTCCAATGGCTGGTGGACTAGGGTGATGCGCGCGGGGTCGGGTCGTTCGCGCGGCAGGTAGCGCGTGCGTAGTGGCGCCGGCAGTGCCCCGTTGCGCCTGCTACGCGCCGGCGCGTAGGGATCCTGGAGGATAACCCGAGCCGCCCCGGCCTCGAGCAGGTAGACACCTACTCCGAAGCTGCCGCCATAGCCGACCACACACACGGTCTTGCCAGCGATCCCCATGTCGTGCGCGGCCGCACGTTCCGCGTAGGCGCGGGCCATCCGATCTGGCTCGCTCGTGTCGCGACCGGGCTTCAAGTAGATGCCACGGTCGAGCAGGAAATCGACGATTGGTTGCGGCGTCGCGCGCCGCGCCAGACGTGCCGCCCAGTAGCCAAGCGGGATCATAGCGTGTCTTGCTGCAGGGCTGGGGTTCAAGAAAGGTGTCGCCGCGCCTGATGGTGACGCAAGGAGCGAAGGCCCCGGGTCGAGTTCACCAGCCAGGACACCGCCGAGTGCTGACGTCCGTCAAGTCAGGGGTCTCGACCAGTGGGCACGAAACACGCCGTACGCCGGCAAGTAAAGCAAGACTACCAAGTTCGTAAGATAGAAGAGTATGCGGGTCGCAATGAGGACGGTCGCAAGCTCTGCTTGCGGCAGGTTAAAGGGACCGAAAAAATATAGCATCGATGTTTCGGTCAGCCCTAACCCCCCGAAGACTTGTACCGGCAAATAAGAAATCACCTGGATCAGAGTATTAACAAAGGCAGTCGGCATGACCCCGATGCCGAGAGAGAATGCCCGGAGACTAGCGTACAACCAAGCCATGGTCACAGCCATGTACAGCAACGACAACAGAATCCCGGTCCCCATCAAGCGAAACACAGAACGATGTTCTTGGTCGGCCAGGGATTGGAGAGTATCCATGGCGTTAGTCACAAGTCGTAAGCGCCCAAGCCTGAGAGAGTCCAGCAATGAACGAGCGATGGAAACAAATCTCTCTCGCATGAACACGGTAATGAAAAAGCACACCACAGCGAGACCAATCACGGTTAGCAGGACAATGATCAACCCATGGAAGCGGGCAACTTGTGCCCATTGAAAGAGGCTCGCCACTAGCAGCAACAGCCAGATCGAGATCAGGTCGCCAATCTTCGTCATGATGAATGCCAGCGCGGCTCGGCTAAGCTTCATGTCGTGTTCAACGTGGAAGAGCATCAGATACGAAGCGATTCCAGCGCCGGTAGCTACAAAATTTGAGACGGCGTTCTGAACGACCACAATATTGAGGACATGCGGATAGGATAACCGGCGACCGAGGAGAAAATAGTATTGAAGCGCTTTCAATGACGTCATCAAACTATATAAGAAGAACACGACGACTATCCAAGGCGTCAGAATACGCGCACGTAATGCAAATAGTTCATTCGGGTCAGTTTTGGATAGGACAACACCCACGAGAACAAGTGCGAGGATGATCTTTAGAACATTCCAAGAACGCGACGATCGGGGACTTTCTGATCGTGAGGCCTGCGAGAGCAACCCACTCACACGCGACTGGCAGGTCGGCTCAGCAGGTAATACCGCTCTCCGCAGAGGGGAACGTTCAAGTAGAAGAGCGTATAAAGAGCGTCGCAGAGAAGCTTCTTGCGAGGACTGTACGTTCCTACGGTCGTTCCTTCCGGCATCCGGTTCGCGATACGTCGATGGATGTTATAGAACGGGAATCCCCATTGAAATGCTTTAATGATCTCAAAGCCTGCTTCACGCATCTTTGCCTCCAAATCGCGACGCCCGTAGCCATGGACATGACCCAGGCGCTCCTCTTCTACTCTGAATAGAGGCCCTAACGGCACCGACAGAATTAGGTACTTGCCAGTCATCTCAAGAAGATTCTTGAGCGCAGCACGATCATCAGGGATGTGCTCAAGAACATCAACGCATGTAATCAGATCGAATTTCCTGTCCAAACATTGCTTGCTCAAATCAAGAGTGCCGAATTCTGCATTTGGCAGTCGCTTGCGTGCGACCCCAATTCCCTGGGAAGAGTATTCGGAGCCGGTCAGCCGAACATGGGGATATTTCTCAAAAATTGCCTGCAGCAAGACTCCCGTCCCGCAACCGGCATCGAGAACTGAATAGAAGGACAGTCCCCTGAGCAAATTGAGAACGATTCTGCGAGTGTGCCTTGCTGTGGGACCATATATCTTCATGTCATTCCAATCACCCCCCCAGTGTTCATCGTAGAACTGCGGCGTGAATTCCATGATCGCTACTCTATTTCCTTCTGCAGACAAGTTCGTTGCAACGGGTTGGCATATTTGCGGAGTGCAGTCGCAGCACTTTGGTTTAAAAAGGAGACCAGTTCTCGCGGACCTTGAACATAGCCTTTATGGTTGTGCCTGTAACGCGAGCATGCACAACGCGTAGATTCTCTTGCCGTGGTCAGCGCGCGCGGTCCGGTGCTCATCGAGCAATGCCCTCAATGCCACGCGGTCGAACCAACGATGCAGCGGACTGCCATCTGCCACCAACAGTTGTCGCGACCAGTCATACAGCGGACCGCGAAACCAAGCGGAAACGGGGATGCCAAACCCTTGCTTTCCGCGTCTCCGGATCCTGTCGGGCAGTTCCTTCGCAAACGCCTTCCGCAGAAGATACTTGCCGCTTCTTCCCTTGACCTTGAGCTGATCGGGCACACGCGCCGCCCACTCCACGAGTTCGTGATCGAGGAAGGGCGAGCGGCCCTCGAGTGAGGCAGCCATGGTCATCCGGTCGGCTTTGACAAGCAGGTCGCCAGGAAGGTAAGAGTGCACATCGGCGTAGAGCGTGCGGTCGAGGTCTGAGCCTTCGGCAGAATCAAACTGCTCCGACAACAAGGACTGAGCGCTCTGAGCGCAAAAGAGATGCCGCAGGTCTGGCTTCCATAACGCGGTGCGTTGGTGCGGGGAAAAGTACGAGCCCCAGCGCAGGATGCTGGCTCGACGGTCGAATTCGGGGATTTGCTCGAGTAGCTTGAATCCGTTCACTAGACCTTGACCCACAGAACGGTCGGCGTCGTGGCGGAGGAGACGCGCGACGAACGGGACCACGCTGTGGGTCAGAAAGCGAGGCGCACGCGCGTACAGGTTGGCATATCCGTCCAGCCAGTAACGCTGATAGCCCGCGAAGTCCTCATCACCGCCGTCTCCATTCAACGCGACGGTGACGTGCTCGCGCGTCAACCGGGAGAGGTGATACAGTGGGACGGCGGAGGCGTCCGCAAACGGCTCGCCGAAGTGATAGGCGATCTTTTCAAGCGTGGAAGGGATGTCACCATAGGTGAGGGTGAACTCGTGATGGTCGGTGGCATATTTGTCAGCCACCGCGCGGGCGTAAGGTAGTTCGGTGAAGTTCTGCTCCTCGAAACCCGCCGAAAAGGTCTTCACAGGGCCGCTGCCAACCTCGGCCATGAGCGCCACGATGATGCTCGAGTCAATGCCGCCACTGAGGTGCGCGCCCAGGGGTCGTTCGCTGAGCAGCCGAATCTTGACGGCTTCGCGCAATCGAGCGCGCAGGTCTTCAATCAGTTCGTCTTCCGGGGCCGTCCACTTGGGCTGGTAGGTGTAGTCCCAATAGCCCTGGATGCGTGTCTGGCCGTTCTCCCAAACCAGCGTGTGCGCAGGCGGAAGTTTGTAAATGCCCTGATACACGGTGAGCGGGTCAGGGATGTATTGTAGGCTGAGATACAAGTCGATCGCTTGGAGGTTAATCTCCGGCTTGTGCGGAAGGGCGGTAAGGATGGCGCTCAGTTCAGAGGCGAAGTACAGCGAACCATCGTGGACGGTGTAGTACATCGGCTTCTTGCCGAGGCGGTCGCGTACGAGCAAAAGGCGGCGTTTCGTGGCATCCCACAGCGCGAAGGCAAACATGCCGCGCAGGCGCTTGAGACACTCATCGCCTTCGTCTTCGTAGGAATGCACGATGCACTCGGTGTCAGTCCTGGTCGCGAAGCGGTGGCCGCGACGCTCGAGTTCGGCGCGTATTTCGGGATAGTTGTAGCACTCACCGTTGAAGATGATCCAGATGCTCTCATCCTCGTTGGCGATCGGCTGGTCGCCACCGCTCACGTCAATAATCGCCAGACGGCGTACGGCCAGACCCACGCCCGCATCGATGTGGAAGCCGTCGCTGTCGGGGCCGCGGTGGGCGATAGCCGCATTCATCCTTTCGAGCAGCGCGCGCTGAGGCTTGCGCTGGTCAGAATAGGATACTCCACAAATGCCACACACGTCTAAGTCACCTCTTCCGCCTCCTGGGCCCCGAGTGATTTCCGGCCGCGCTCCCCAGAATCGTCTCGTACTGACGTGCGACGTCTACCCACAAGTATCTCTGTTCGACACGACAGCGGGCGGCATGACCCATCCTTTCACAGAGACGAGGGTCCGACAGCATCCCACGCAGGGACTCGCGCAACGCGTCCGGGTCTTCCGTCGGGACGAGGCGGCCTGTTTCCCCGTCGAGGACCAATTCGTCGCTCCCAGCGATTTCCGTCGCTACCACAGGCAATCCACTCGCCATGGCTTCGAGGACAGCATTAGGCATCCCCTCGTGACGGGAGGGAAACAGGAATAGGCTTGCACTTTGATACGACTTCGCAAGCTCTTCGGGCGCCTGCCAGCCGAGAAAGGTCACTCGCTCGGCAATGCTCAATTCACGCGCCAGAGATCGTAACGCGGACACCTGTGGACCATCGCCCGCGATGCACCATTCCCACGGCAGATCCTTCAGTTCCGCCAGAGCGCGCAAGCCGAGGTCAAGGCCCTTCTGATAGACAACGCGTCCCACTGAGAGAAGGCGTGGCGGAGTCCATGCGCGGGGAAGAGCGGCATGACGGGCTACGTCCACGCCATTGGGGATGATCGGGATGTCGATGCTGGTGTCGAACGCACGCGCCAGCTCGCGCAGTCCGCGGCTGTTGGCAACTACCGATGAGGCGGTGTGCCAAATGACGCGCAGAAACGGGCCCATCATTCTGTGAACGGTCTTGAAATCATACGGACGGAAGCCAGGCACATCACCGCCGCGAAGGGAAACAACATAGGGAGTTCGATACACCTTCTTCAATAACCACGCCACCGCACCAGACGGCATCCCAAAGAATGCCAGGCTCGCGTCAGGGCGAAAGCGACGGGCAAAGCGAAGAGAATGCCAGGTAGCAGACGCGATGAAACTCAATTGCTCGAGTGCGCTTGAGCGATCTTGCCGGTGACGCCAGGCGCGTATTCGATGTACGGTCACGCCACCATGAGTTTCCCGCTGCGGCAGGTCTTCGAAGCGAGCTGTTAGAACAACGACGTCATGTCCGAGGGCGGCCAGACAACGGGCAAGGTTCGCGCTAGCATGGCCCGCGCCGCCCCCGATCGGTGGATACTCGCTGTTGATGACCAAGATCCGCATCGGGATCACCTATAGCGAGCTGGGACAG
>DASPXE010000034.1:0-10637 GCA_035637455.1 Gemmatimonadales bacterium | reverse complement strand
CCAACTGAGCTACGCCCGCGCGCTCGAAGGAGTGGTGGGGGAAGGATTCGAACCTTCGTAGGCTGTCGCCGGCAGATTTACAGTCTGCTCCCTTTGGCCACTCGGGCACCCCACCACGCCGGTCGCCGCGCGCCTCGTTCGTTTCCTCATCCCCAGCCCCACTGACAACGCACCCCGCGTTCCCAAGGCGCGGGGTGTGTTGGTCCCTCCGGACTCACAGTCGGGGCAGTGCTGCTCCTCTTCGGCAACGTGAGCTGACGAAGGGACTCGAACCCTTAACCTGCTGATTACAAATCAGCTGCTCTACCAGTTGAGCTACGTCAGCTGGCCGACGGTTAAAGTTTTCAGACTTGTAGCATAAACAGGGATGACGGCAAGGGCAAGGGATGTTCCGTGCAGCAGTTAGACCATGCGCCACTTGGTTCCGGAAGGGGTGTCCTCGATCTCCACGCCCCTCGCCTTGAGGTCGGCGCGGATCCGATCCGCCTCCTTGAAGTCCTTGGCTTTGCGTGCTTTGTCGCGCGCGGCGATGCGCTCTGCTACCCAGCGCGCCAGCGCCGGGTCGACGGCCTTGGGCGTCGGGAGCACGTCGAGCACCGTCATCGCCCGATCGAGCGCGTCGCGCGCCACCGCGCCGCCCGCCGCGCCCGTGTCGAGCGCCCCGTTCCCCTCGTGCACCAGCTCGAACAGGGCGGCGCAGGCGCGCGGCGCGTTCAGGTCGTCGTCCAGCGCGGCGCGAAAGTCCGTCTCGAACTTGGCGGCCAGCGTCGCGAGCCGCCCATCCGGCCTCGCCGGTCCGCTCGCCCGGACGAGCCGGTCGCGAAATTCTCCCAGCCGTTTCACGCCCTGCCCCGCGGCGGCGAGCGCTTCGTCGCTGAAGTCGAGCGCCTTGCGGTACTGCGTCTGGGAGAAGAGCAGTCGCACGGCAGCCGCGTCCACACCCTGCTCCCGCAGATCGCGCGCCGTGAGAAAATTCCCGAACCGTTTGGACATCTTCGTGCCGCCCACGTTGAGAAACTCTCCATGCAGCCAGTAGCGCGCGAACAGCTCCCCGGTCGCCGCCTCCGACTGCGCGATCTCGTCCTCGTGATGCGGGAAGATCAGGTCCACGGCACCGCAGTGGATGTCGAGCGTCTGGACGCCGAAGCGGCGACCGATTTCGTCGAGCGACATCGCCGAGCACTCGAGATGCCACCCGGGCCGGCCGCGCCCGAACGGCGCGTCCCACGCCGCCCCCACCGCCTCGTCCTCGCCGTCCGCTTTCTTCCACAAGGCAAAGTCGCTCGGGTCGTCCTTGGCGTACTCGTCGCTCGACACCCGGGCGCCCACCTTGATCTCCCGTCGGTCGAGCTGCGACAACCGCCCGTATGTCGGAAACTTGGTGAGCGCGAAATAGACCGACCCGTCCTCGCTCTTGTAGGCGACGCCGCGCTCGAGCAGACGCGCCACGAGCTGTATCATCGCCGGGATCGCTTGCGTGGCGCGCGGGTAGACGCTTGCCGGCTTGATCCGCAGATAGTCCCGATCCTCGAAGAACGCCTGGACGAAGGGCTCGGTATGGTCCGCGAGGCGCTTGCCCGCCTCCCGCGCCGCCTTGATGGTGCGGTCGTCCACGTCCGTCAGGTTCATTATGTGGAAGACGTCGTAGCCCGAGTATTCGAGGTAGCGTCGCAGCAAGTCCTCGAACAGGAATGTCCGGAAGTTCCCGATGTGGGCGTAGTTCCAGACCGTCGGCCCACAGGTGTAAAGCGTCACCCTCGGCGGGGCGAGCGATTGAAACGGTTCGAGGCGGCGGGTGAGAGTGTTGTGCAAAGAGAGCGTCACGGCTGAAACGTAGGAAGCGTCGGAGAGAGCGTCAACGCGCACGGTCGTGCAGGGCGTCGAGCACCGCGTCCTCCAGGCTGCGCGCGCGCACTCGCGAGGCGCGCACGGCGAGCCGGTGCGCGCGGCACAGCGCGAGCGCCGCCTCCGCGCTGCGCGTCCCGAGGTCGGCCTGAAGACCGTACGGCGTGATGCGGAACCCGGGCGGCGGCGCGGCGGGGGGCGCATCGAGCAGGATCTCGAGCACGCGCTCTCCCAGCAATGCGGCGGTCGGCGCTGCGCGAACGATGCGGCCGTCCCGCATCACGAGCACCCGCGCAGCAAGCTGCTCGACGACGGCGAGGTCGGAGGACGCCAGCAACACGGCGACGCCGCGCGCCGCGAGCTCGCGGACCCGCTCGCACATCGCCCGCCGCCCGACCGCATCCACGCCGGAGAGCGTCTCGTCGAGCAGCAGGACCCGGCGGTGGCCGAGCGCAGCCTGTGCGAGCGCGAGCCGGCGCGCGACCGGCAGCGGCAGGGCCCCAGCGCGGCGCTCCGCCGCCCCCTCGAGGCCGGCGCGCTCGAGCGCGGCCGCGACCAGCCCCCGCCGGGCGGTGCCGGCGGCGTGAAACCGCGCGAAGTACCCCAGCACCTCGCGGACGCTGAGGGTCGGCGGAAAGATCGGCGCCTCAGGGGCGTACCCGAGGGCCGCCCGTGCCGCCGGCGTCCCCGCCGGCACGCCCGCTACCGTCACCGCGCCCGCGTCCCGGGCGAGCAGCCCGGCGGCGATCCCGAGCAACGTCGTCTTGCCGGAGCCGTGCGGTCCGACGAGCGCGGCGATTTCCCCAGCCGCGACCTCGAGGGACACGTCGGCCACCGGGGGTGAGTCGCGTCGGTGGCGGCGGCGGCGCGTGACACCAGAGAGGAGGAGTACCGGCGCGTTCACACCGCGCGTCTCGTGAACAGCTGGGCGGTCCCCGCGATCCCGCCGACCACCCAACATGCCGCGTGCGCCCAGCCCACCGGATCGCCGCCCGCCAGCGCTTCGTACCGCCACACCCCAGGAAGCAGCTCGAGCACGACAACGCTGATGCGCGTGAGCGCACCCGGAGCCAGTACCGCCCCCAAGGTGTCCGCCGAGACGACGCTCGGCACCGCGATATAGAGGAACAGCGCTCCCGTCAGCGCATTGCCGCCGCGGGCGGCCGCGACGAGTGCGCACCCGGCGGCAGCGGCAGCCGCCCCCAGCGCCGCGCCACCGGCGCGCAGCAACGGCCCCGCCGGCAGCGACGTCAGCGCGGCGGCGACGCATAGGAAGGCCAGCAGCAGGATGCCGGCCGCCGTGACGGCCGCGAGCCAGCGGCCGGCGGCGACGGCGAGCGGCGTCGTCGGATGGGTGAGCGTGAGCGCGACGGCAGCGCGGTCGACGTCCGAGCCGACGCTGAACGCCACGCCCAGCACGGCGCCGAGCATGGCTAGGTGGGGCGCCAGGATGGTCAGCGGCGCACCGCGCGTCGCGAGCCAGACGCCGCCCCCGCCGAGCAGCAGCAGCCAGAGGCCGAGGCGTGAGCGCACGAGGCGGGCGCGCAGCAGCTGCCATTCGGCGAGGACGCAGCGGAGCCAGTGCATGGGAAGATGCTACGAGCGAAACCGGCGACGACCGGTACCCGATCGCCGCCGCTAGACCACCAAAAAACGCGCGTCCGTCAAAAAACGCGCGTCCGTTGTTCCCACGTTGAAGCGTGGGCTCGGCCAGCACTGTCCTGAAGGACAGGGTTGTGCTTTAGCGCAGTGTCGTGTCGAGCCCACGCTTCAGCCTGGGGACTACCGCGCCGCCATCGCCTCCCGCACGATCGCGTCCGCCAGCGGGCCGGGACCGAACCGCACCGGATCGGTCGCGGGCAGGCCGGTCTCTTCTGCCGCCCGCGCCACGGCCGTGCGGGCCTGAGGCTCGGTCATGTCGAAGGTGTTGAGGCAGATGCCGATCACTTTCGTGGGGCGGACCGGGGCCGCCGCACGCTCGTAGATCTCCACCAGCTCGGCCAACGGGGGGATGCGGACCCACGGCTCCCGGCCGTGGTAGTCGCCGATGTAGTCGCGCGTGGCTTGGTGGCACAGGATGAGCGCGTCGGGGCACGCGCCGTGCAGCAGGCCCAAGGTGACGCCCGAGTAACCAGGGTGAATGAGGCTCCCCTGCCCCTCCACGAGGACGATGTCGGCGTCTGCGGCGCCTTGGAGCACGAGCTGCTCGGCCGCGCCGGCGATGAAGTCCGCCACCACGGCGTCCACCGCGATCCCCCAGCCTTCGATGAAGATCCCTGTCTGACCGGTCGCCACGAACCGCGCCCGGAGGCCGCGCCGCACCAGATCGTCGCGCAGCTGGAGCTGTGCCGTCATCTTTCCGACGTTGCAATCCGAGCCGACGGTGAGGATCACGTAGGGCTCCACTTCGGCGGCGCGGCCGTCGGCGATGGGGAGCCCCGGCGGCGGCTTGCGGACGTCGAGGATGCGAACCCCCTGCGCCCGGGCGAGGCTCCCGAGCTCCGGGTCGTCGGCGATGAACGTATGGAGCCCGCTCCAGATCTCGAGCCCGCGCTCGAGTGCCGTCCTGAGCCAGCCGCGCCACTCGGGCGGCAGCTGGCCGCCCATCGGCGCGATGCCGATGAGCACGGCGCTGGGCCCGAGCGCCAGCCCGCGCATGAAGTCTGCCACGACGGGGATGGCCCCGCCGTAGCCGAGCACCTGCTGCACCGTCTTGCCCGCTTCCGTGCGGTCGAACACGGCGACGATGCGCTCCGGGAAGTAGCGGATGCAGGAGTTCGCCGTCTTCGAGGTCAACGGGCCGAACTGCCCGTCCGCGATGATCAGGAAGCGGTGCTGGTTCGGGGCGAGCATCAGGCGGACGTTCTGGTTCTCACCGGTGGGGCGCCCACCTCGCGCCGGTCCCCGCCGACACGCCGCTCCGTGGTGCGGAGCACCGCAGGCTCGAGCGGGCCGACGTCGCCGTACAGCTCACCCTGCACGACGTGGCGGATGACCACCGTGGTCACCGCGAGCACCGGGACCGCCACGATCAGCCCGACGACGCCGATCAACGTCCCCATGATGAGTACGCTGGCGATGGTGAGCACAGGGGGCAGCGCGACCTTGTGCTGCATGATGCGCGGCACGACGACGTTGGCTTCGAGCACGTGGACGAGGATGCCGAGCAGGATGACCGCGACGACCCGGAGCCAGTCGCCGGAGCCGACGACGAACAATGCCGGGAGCAGCGTGGAGACCAGCGTCCCGAAGAACGGGACCACGGCGACGAGACCCGTGAAGATGCCGAAGGCGAGCCAGTAGGGCACGTCCAGCGCCCACAGGCCGACCGCCGTCAGCACGGCGAGGATCATCATGGCGAGCAGCTGGCCCACGACCCAGGCCCGCAGCGTCGCGCCGGCGTCGTCGAGGACGCGGGCGCCGACCGCGCGGTGCTTTGGCGCCACGAGCGACAGGATGCCGTCGCGGTACAGGCGCGGCTGCCGCGCGAGGTACAGGGCCATCACCACTACGCTCGCGCTCTCGATGAACAGCTTGCCTCCGGCCGTCACGTACGGGAGGATCGAGCCACGCAGGAAGCTGGCGGCGTCGTCGATCAGGCGGGCCACGAGTCCGGACGACGGATTGGCGAGCTCGGTGCGGCGCAGCACCTCGTACTGGCTCGCCCAGCCAGCCAGGACGTTCTGGATCTTGGTAAGCGTCTGCGGGAGCCCCGAGATCAGGGCCTGCGTCTGATCGATCACTGGTGGCACGAGCAGCGCCCCGATCCCGACCACGGCCCCCACCGTCGCCACCACGGCGATCGCGAGGCCGATCCAGCGCGCCACGCCGAAGCGCCGCTCCAGCAGGTCCGTGATGGCGGAGAGATACACCGCGCACAGCACGGCGATGAACACCAGCAGCAGCACCTCGACCACCCGGACGACGAACCAGATGGCGAGGGCGGCAATGAAGAGCGCCACGAACGTGGCGCCCGACAACCGTGATCCGGACGGCTCAGTGTTCAGCGCTGGTGCTCGGCGTCGTCATCCTCGACCAGCTCCGCTTCGGCCGCCCCCTTCCCGAGGCGTTTCGCCTCGGCCGGGGTGCCCGCCGGCAGGAGCCCCATCTTGCGCTTCAAGTCGAGCAGCTGCTGGTCCGCGTCGGTCTTCACCTCGAGCGACTGGAACTGCTTGAGCAGCGTGTCGCCCGACAAATCTTCGTTGACTTCGGCCGCGGCGATCAGCTTCCGCTCCTCGTGCTCGATCTGCTCCGCCATTTTCTCGAACGTTTCGAACGCACTCTTGTCGCCGATCGAGGACATCGTTTCCTGGATGCGCTTGTGCGCTTCGGCGCGTTTCTGGCGCGCGATCAGGATGTTCTTCTTGCGCTTCGCTTCCTCGATGCGGTCGTTGAGCTGGCGCAACGAGACCTTGAGCTTGTCCGTCTCCTCCCGGTGCTTGATCCACGTATCGTGCAGCTGCAGGGCGCCCTGGGCGTGCTCGTTGTGACGCAACAGCGCCTGTTTCGCCAGGTCGTCACGGCCTTCCTGGACGGCCAGCACCGCCCGCTTCTCCCAGTCCTCGGCCGCTTTCTTCTCCTGGTCCACCTGGGCCGCGAGCCGCTTCTCGTCGGCGATCGCGGCCGCCACCTGCTGTTTCGCCTTCGCCAGCTGGGTCCGCATGTCCACGATCAGCTGGTTCAGCATCTTTTCCGGATTCTCGGCGCGGGAGATCAGGTCGTTGATGTTCGACCGGATGAGCGTCGAGAGACGGTCAAAGATTCCCATGATGACCCTCTGGGTGCTGGCGGGCCCTCATTGTCCCGCGCCCAACTTGCGCTCCCGCCGCTCGGCGAGCAGCCGCTCGGCGAAATCTAACCGCTCCGCGAGCTCGGAGACCTGCCCGTGCAACTGCGACACTTGCTCCTCTAGCGCGGCCACGCGTTGCGGATCCTCGCCCGTCGCGCCTCCCGCCCACCGAGCCCCACCCCGCACGCGCGTCCGAATCCGCTCCGCGAGCGCCTCACCGACGGGAGTGCGAAAGACCCAGCGCAGGCCAAGAAACACCACGATGAGTGCGACAATCGGCATGGCCTGGTTGAGCAAGAAGTTCAGATCCAAGCCCGGGGGAATGGGGGGCATCGGGGGCGCGGGTGTCTGAACCATGCGGACGCTGTACGCCTCTCGGTAACCTGGAGTTTCCCCCGCCGCCTAGCGCGGCGGAGCGAGCTTCTGGCCGTCGTGCTGCTTGGCCAGGAGCCGCTCCGTAAAATCTACCCGCTCCGCGAGTTCCGCCACCTCCCGGCGCAGCTCCTCCACGGTCGCCGCCAGCTCCTCCTGCCTCGCCTCGCTCCCCGCCCCAGCCTGATTCCCCGCCTGCAACTTGGCGGTGTACGCCTTGCTCAGGGTCCGCACGATCATCAAGCCGAAAAACCCGCCGATAGCGACGATGGGGATCAGGACAGCCACCGCTTCGGGGTTCATCTGTTCCCCGGCGGCGCGAGCCGTTCTGCCTCGCGCTGCTTGGCCAGCAAGCGTTCGGTGAAATCCACCCGCTCGCCCAACTCGGCGACCTCGCGTCGCATCTGCTGCAGCTCCTGCACCACGTCTTCGCGCAGGGCTTGCATCTCCTCCTTGCCCGCCTCGGAATGGGGTCGCAGCCGCTCGGCCAGGGCCCGGACAACCGGGTAGAGCAGCACAAACCCTCCCACCATGGTGACAAACATGAGAAAGGCGACCGCTTCCCTCGGCATCACCGGCTCCCGGGCGGCGCCAGCCGCTCCGCATCGCGCTGTTTGGCGAGCAGCCGCTCGGCGAAGTCCAGCCGTTCCTGCAGTGCCGTGAGCTCGGCACGGAGTTCGTCCAGCTCCGCCCCGAGCCGCCGCACCTCGGCGTCGTCTGCACCGGCACGCCCGCCGATCCGGTCCGCGATCGCCTTGCCGAGCGGGCCGCGCAGGATGAAGACGGCGGCGATCGACAGGAACAACGTGATCGGGATGAGGGCCTCCAAGGACTCCTCCATGCGTGTGTGTTCCCCCTCCGCCAAGTCTAGGGCAGGGCACGCCGGCCGCTAGTCCGCCACCGCCAGCACCTTCCGCAGAAACCGTCCGGTGAACGAGGCCGGCACCCGCGCCACCTGCTCCGGCGCCCCTTGAGCGACCACCGCCCCCCCCGCCGCACCGCCCTCCGGACCGAGATCGATGACCCAATCGGCGGTCTTCACCACATCGAGGTTGTGCTCGATCACCACCACGGTGTTGCCCTTGTCTACCAGGCGATGCAGCACTTCGAGCAGCAGCCGCACGTCTTCGAAATGCAGTCCGGTCGTCGGCTCGTCCAGGATATAGAGGGTGCGCCCCGTGTCGCGCTTCGCCAGCTCGGTCGCGAGCTTGACTCGCTGCGCCTCGCCCCCGGACAAGGTGGTAGCCGACTGGCCGAGGTGGAGATAGCCGAGCCCTACGTCGTTCAAGAGCTCCAGTTTCGCGCGGATGCGCGGCTGGTTCTCGAAGAAGTCGAGGGCTTCGCCCACCGACAGGTCGAGCACGTCCGCGATCGACTTTCCTTTATAGCGCACCTCGAGCGTCTCCCGATTGTAGCGCCGCCCTTTGCACACCTCGCACGGGACGTACACGTCGGGGAGGAAGTGCATCTCGACCCTTACCAGGCCGTCGCCCTGGCACGCCTCGCAGCGCCCTCCCTTCACGTTGAAAGAAAAGCGCCCGGGCCCGTAGCCGCGGATCTTCGACTCGGGGAGGAACGTGAAGAGCTCGCGGATCGGGGTGAAGAGCCCCGTATAGGTGGCCGGGTTGGAGCGGGGAGTGCGGCCGATGGGACTCTGATCGATGTCGATCACCTTGTCGACCTGGTCGAGCCCCTCGATCCGGTCGTGCGCCCCCGGCATCACCTTAGCCCGATAGAAGTGCCGCGCCAGGGCACGATACAGGATGTCGGTGACGAGCGTCGACTTTCCCGAGCCCGAGACGCCGGTGATCGCGATGAACAGTCCGAGCGGCAACTCGACGGTGAGGTTGCGCAGATTGTGCTGCCGGGCTCCGACCACCCGCAGCGCCCGCTCCGAGGCGGGGATGCGGCGGCGCGGCGGCACCGGGATGCGCAGCTCGCCGCGCAGGTAGCGTGCCGTGAGCGAGTCGGGGTGCCCGAGCACGTGGTCGAGCGTTCCCGTGACCACGATCTCACCCCCATGGCGGCCCGCCCGGGGTCCGAGATCCACCACGTGGTCCGCCGCCCGGATCGTCTCCTCGTCGTGCTCCACCACGAGCACCGTGTTGCCGAGGTCGCGCAGCTCTTTCAGCGTCTCGAGCAGGCGCGCGTTGTCGCGCTGGTGGAGCCCGATCGACGGCTCGTCGAGGATGTACAGCACTCCCACGAGTCGGCTGCCGATCTGGGTGGCCAGCCGGATCCGCTGGGCCTCGCCGCCGGACAGCGAGTCGGCCGAGCGGCCGAGCGTGAGGTACTCGAGCCCCACGTTCTTCAGGAACCGAAGCCGGTCATTCACTTCCTTCAGGATCGGCCGCGCGACGCCGGGGTCGAGCCCGACGCGCCCGTTGGTGCGCAGCGGGATGCTCTCGAAGAAGGCGAGGGCGTCGCTAACGGGCAGGTCCACGACGTCGCCGATGCTCTTGCCGTGCACCAGCACCGAGAGGCTCTCAGGCTGGAGTCGCTTGCCGCCGCACGTCGGGCACGGCTGCTCCACCATGAACTCTCCCAGCTGCTCGCGCACGCTGTCGGACGCCGTCTCGCGGTAGCGGCGCTCGACGTGCTTGAGGATCCCGTCCCATCCCGATTCGTACTCGCCGTGCCACTTCTCGCTGTCGTACTGGAACGTGAGTTTCCGGCCCGGCGCTCCCTCGAGCAGCACCTTGCGCGCGGCCGCGGGCAGGTCCCGCCAGGCCGCGTTCATATCGAACTTGAAGGCGCGGGCGAGACTCGGAAGAATGACCTTGCGGAGATAGCCGCTGGGCTCGCCCCAGGGGAGCACCACGCCTTCGAGCAACGACAGGCTCGGGTCGCCCAGCAAGAGCTCGGCGTTCACCTCGCGCCGAGTCCCCAGCCCGGAGCACTCGGGACATGCGCCGAACGGCGAGTTGAAGGAGAACTGGCGCGGCTCGAGCTCGGGCAGCGAGAGGCCGCACTTGGGACAGGCGTAGCGCTCGGAGAAGAGGGTCGCTTTCGCGCCTCCCGACCCTCCCCCGTGCCGCGCGACTTCCACGGTGCCGTCCGCAGCCTTGAGCGCCGTCTCGATCGAGTCCGCCAGGCGACCGCGGTCGGCCTTGCGCACCACCAGCCGGTCGACCACGACGGCGATGTCGTGGTTCTGCCGGCGATTCAGCTTGGGCAGCTCGGCCAGGTCGGACGTCACACCGTCGACGCGCACGCGCACGAAGCCCTGTTTGCGCGCTGCTTCGAACACATCGCGAAACTCGCCCTTGCGCCCGCGCACCAGCGGCGCCAAAACCTCGATCTTCGTTCCCTCGGGCCACTCGAGCACCAGGTCGGTGATCTGCGATGCACTTTGGCGCTCGATCGGCGAGCCGTCCTTCGGGCAGTGCGGTGTGCCGAGCCGCGCCCACAGGAGGCGCAGGTAGTCGTAGACCTCGGTGATGGTGCCGACCGTGGAGCGGGGATTGTGGCCGGCCGCCTTCTGCTCGATCGAGATCGCCGGGGACAGGCCCTCGATCGCGTCCACGTCGGGCTTTTCCATGAGCCCGAGAAACTGGCGGGCGTACGCGGAGAGCGATTCGACGTAACGCCGCTGGCCCTCGGCGTAGATCGTGTCGAACGCGAGCGACGA
>DASPXE010000033.1:0-2220 GCA_035637455.1 Gemmatimonadales bacterium | reverse complement strand
CGGGCGAAGTCGGTCACCGCCGGATCGGGCGCCGCGTCGAGCTCTTCGCGCAGCAACGATTCGTGAATCCGCGCGTGCCGCAGCGCCCCTGCTCGGTCGCCCGCCGCCGCTAGCGCACCCATCAATGCTCGCGCGATCCGCGCGTTGAGCGGATCGAGTGCGGAGAGGTGGCGCCACCACGTGACCGCCGCTTCGTGCTCGCCCCGTGCGGCCGCTGCCGTCGCCAGCGTCTCGATCGCCCAGCAGGCGCGCTGCTTCAGCCGCGCGCGCTCGGCCTCCACCCACCGCTCGAACTCGGGGGCCTTGCCGACGAAGAACCCATCGAGGAACGGCCCCGCGTAGACCCGAACCGCCGCTTCTATATCGCCGCGTTGCAGCGCCTCCTCGAAGGCCTGCACGTCGCTGGCGAGCACAGCTTGATTCAGCCGCAGCTCGGGCGCGCCGAGCAACAGCTCGTGTGTGTGAAGATCGCGCCGCAGCGCGTAGCAGGCCTGTTTGAGGAGGGCGCGCGCGTGTCCGGTGTCGCGCTCGGGCCAGAGGTAGGCCATCATTTTGTCGCGGCTCAGACCGTTCTTGCCCGCGGCGGCGAGCAGCGCGAGCAGGGCAAGCGTCCTGCGGTGGGTGGCGGCGCCCGTGATCGCCACGCCGTCACCCTTGATGGACAGCCCGCCGAACGTCCGAAGTTCCAGCAATCGGGCCCCGTTTGACCCGCATTTGACCCGGCGCTAACCGCAACCTCCTAACTTAGCCCCTGCGTGCGGCGCGAGCGAGTGCACCCACCCAGGGGCCCTCGATGATTCCAACTCGCTCGGGGCCAGCGAGATAGCGAGAGAAACATGAAACCGATTCGGCTTGCCAAGGCGACCGGGAGCCGCGGCCCCCAGCGGCTCCCCGAAGGACCGGCACAGCATTGTCGTAACGCCTTGGGTCTGTTGGAAGAACTCCAGGCGATGCTGCTGGAGGACCCCCGCGGCCTGCCACTCACCGGTGCGCTCCGCCTCCTGGCAGCCGCGAAAGACCGCGTGTGGCGAAGCGTCTGGCTGCTCGAGCCTGGGCTGCGCAGCGAGAGGCGTCCCTGATGTCCAGGGACTACTCCTTCGCCCGCCTCGCCGCGGCGGTGCTGCTCGCCGGTGCCTTGTCGACCACGTGCCGCGACAGCCAGGCCCCGCGCGACCAAGCCACGCCCCGAGCGGACGTGACGCCCCTACCCTCGGTCGTGTTGGTGGGCGCTGGCAACATCGCGTGGTGCAGCCGCACGAACGACGAAGCCACCGCTGCGCTGCTGGACGCGATTCCCGGCACCGTGTTCGCCATCGGCGACAACGTTTACCCCAACGGGACGACTACGAACTACACCAACTGCTACGGTCCCAGCTGGGGCCGGCACAAATCCCGCACCTATCCTGCCTTGGGAAACCACGAGTACGATTCGAGCGCTACGGCGGCTCCGTACTTCACTTACTACGGCGCTGCGGCGGGTGACGCCGGCAAGGGCTATTACAGCTACGATCTCGGCGCCTGGCACATCATCGTGTTGAACAGCAACAACACGTACGTCTCGACTGCGGCGGGCTCGACGCAGGAGACCTGGCTCAAGGCGGATCTTGCCGCGACGACGAAGCAGTGCGTGCTCGCGATGTGGCACAACCCGCGCTTCTACTCGACGACCTCGAGCGCATTCTATCCCACCAGCTCCGTCAAGACGTTCTGGGAGGACCTCTACGCGGCCCATGCGACACTGATCATCAACGCCCACATGCACGACTACGAGCGGTTTGCCCCACAGACCCCTGCGGGCGCGGCAGATCCCGTGAACGGGATCCGTGAGATCATCGTGGGCACGGGAGGCGGGGGTCTCGACCTGCCGAACACCCTCATCATCCCGAACAGCGAGGTGCTCATCAGCCAGGTGTACGGCGTGCTGAAGCTCACCCTCGCTGACGGCGCCTACGGCTGGCAATTCATTCCGGTAGCGGGGCAGGCGGCCAGCGATTCGGGGACCGCGACCTGCCATGGTACGTCCCCGACGGTGAATCACGCTCCCACGGCCGTCGCTGGAGGACCCTACTCGGGCTCGGAGGGCACCGCCGTGAGCTTCGACGGGAGCGGCTCGTCGGATGCGGACGGTGACGCGCTTACATATGCGTGGAGCTTCGGCGATGCGAGCACCGCCGCTGGCGCCAAGCCGAGTCACACGTATGCGAACAACGGGACCTACAC
>DASPXE010000032.1:0-2883 GCA_035637455.1 Gemmatimonadales bacterium | reverse complement strand
CTCCTGGGACTGCAGGGCGCGGTTCTTACGGACGAGGAGCTGTCCCACACGGCGGAGCGTTACCCCCGGTGTCGGGGGAAGGAGCACTGGGACGTGCGCGAGTACGTCCGGCGCACCGGGGTTGGCGCGCGCGAATACCGGGTGGTGCGGGGCAGCAGCATCGAAGATGTGTACCGCAGCGCCGAGCGAGTCCGCGCGGCCGCCGTAGGGACGGCGCTGAACGAGCTCGAGTCCCAGGAAAGGTCGGGGGAGGCTCCTACGACTCTCCCTTCACCTGGCGCCGGATTTCGTTCTTGATGGACTCTGGCAGGGATTCCGCGTCGCGACCCTCCGGCACGTAGACGTACACACCCTCCGGGTTCAGCACGGAGCGATGATAGTGGTCCTTCGAGGCAGGGTACGTCACGGGCTCCGCGGGCTGCTTTTCGGGCATCGTCCCGGGCCAGGAGATGAGCTTGTGACCGAGCATGTGCCGGGGCAGCTCCTGCGCAGGGCTGCCGTCCGTTGGGACGATCCAGCCCCGCTGCTGCCCCCACGGCCGCTTCCTTCGGGTCATCACAGGCTCAATCACACCGTCCACAGGAGCACGTTCGGCGCGTACCGGCGAAACAGCCGGGGCGCCGTGGCAGCTTGCTTGGTCACGACGACGACCGCGTCGTCCGCTTCCCGCACTGCCACGAGGGCGAGGCGTACCTGGCCGTCCGTCTGCGCCTGGAAGGTGAAGCTGTCATGCGACGGACGGGTCGCATACGGTTTCGCCCACACGGGCGGCTTGGCGCCCGAGAACGCGATGACCTGCAAGGGCTGGGCGAGTGTGACGTCAGAGAGGACCTGCCGCTCGTACCAGGTGCTCGTACCTAAGCTCGGGGCCTTGGTGTGTCGTTGGCCGGTCTTCGGGTACGTCGTGTGCCTGCCCGCGGGACCGCAGGCGACAATCACCACGTTGGCGGTGCTGCTTACCGACGCGACCTGGTACGGCGTTCCGTGCCAGACTCCCACCACGTCAATGTCTCTCGGCATCCGAGAAAGGTAGCAGCGCGGCCGGCCCGGGGCTTCTGCCCCCCGCGGCGTTCTTCGTGTCCCGGAACGGGGAATGCATCCCGATTGCAAGGTAGCGAGCGCCCCGCCGCCGGTCACTCGGCCGTGGTGTGGCGCCGCCGCTCGGTCCCGCGGCGCCGATCGGCGAGCACGCGCCGCTCGCCCCTCCGCCACTCCGCGGGCGCGGGTACGCTCATGTGGCGGCGGTCCACCCCGCTGCGCCGCAGGGGCGAGCACCGGCGTTCGCCGACGCGGCCGATGGGGAAGAACAGGATTGAGTCGTTACCGACCATGGTGCGCCTCGGTGCTGACGGACCGCCGGGGGTGATATACCTGACTGTCGCGCGCTCAGCCAGGCGAGCGCCGCCCCGTGCCTCGTCCACGGTCGCGACGTCGCGCCTCCGCAGGCGCCGGAGCTCGGCGTGCTGTACCCGAATCGCTGCCATCACGCGGTCGATCACCGCCTGAGCGGTCTCCCGCGTACGCGGCATCGCGAGCAAGTCCGTATAGTCCACGGGCGAGCCGAAGGACACGGCGATGCGCTTGAAGATCCGCGGGAGGTAGCGGCCGATGGGGAGCACCGCTCGCATCCCGTCGATCGCGACGGGAATCACCCGCGGCCGAGTCGCAAGAATCAGCAGCCCCGCTCCCGGTCGTCCCGGGCCCACGGCGCCGTCCCGCGACCGGGTGCCCTCCGGAAAGAGCGTCATCACGCCGCGGGGAAGCACTTGAGTCATGCGGTGGAGGGCGTGCAGGTCGCGGCGCCCTTCCCGGACCCAAATGCATTTCCAGTTGTCGGCCAGCCAGGCCAGCAGCGGGTTCTTATAGAAGTTCTCCGCCGCCGCCGGATTCCAGGGAATCAACTGCGGCTTGAGCCACGACCGGGGATAGAACGCCGCCAGGCCCACCAAGAAGCTATCGAGCATCGATTGGTGATTCGAGAGGAGGAGCGTGTTCCGCTCCTCGCCGACGTTCCGGCGGCCGATGACCACGGTTCGGTTGAACACGAAGAAGACGAGCCAGAGCAGGGTCACGGTGACATTCGTCACCACATAGGACGTGACCGGCCACAGGAGGTGGAACAGCTTCCCTCGGCGTGGCGCGTGCTGCGCCAGCCTACGTCCGCGAGTCCCCGAGTCGGTATCGGTGTTCGACGGCCGCTTGTCCGATGAGGAGTCAGCAGGCATTCCCATCGCTGAATTATACCCCGCCTAGCCGTCTGCTAAGGGGCGGTCCCGTGGAGTGAGTTGAGCAGCGTTCAGGGGTCTTCCTTCCATCAAACAAACCGCCTGATGCAAGTACAGGGGGTCAGAGCTTCATAAGGGAAACTCCACAACGAAACGCGTTGGGGTCAATTCCTCGACTCATTCTGGGGTTATTTCCTTGACATTCTAGGGAACCGGCCTATCATGTCCTAGACACTCCAGGACATACCATGGCCACCCCGGTCGACCTCCTCCAGGGCACGCTCGACGTCCTCGTTCTCAAGGCGATCTCGTGGGGCCCGCGGCACGGCCACGGCGTCGCCCGCGTCATCCGCGACTCGACGTCCGGCACGCTCGAGGTCACCGACGGCTCCCTGTACGTCGCCCTGCACCGCCTCGAGGAGCGCGGGCTGGTGGACAGCGAGTGGGGGCTCTCCGACAAGGGGAAGCGCGCCCGCTTCTACCGGCTCACCACCGCCGGCCGGCAGCGGCTGAAGACCGAGACGGCGGCGTGGCAGCGCTACGTGCAGACCGTCACCCGCCTCCTCACCGCCACCACGCAGCCGGCCTGACGGTGCATGTCCCTACGTGGCGCAGGTACCTGCGCTTCTGGCCGAGCGACATCGACGCCGACCTCGAC
>DASPXE010000031.1:0-8695 GCA_035637455.1 Gemmatimonadales bacterium | reverse complement strand
GCCGCCCAGACCGGTCCCCAGCCCAACCTCGTTCTGACGCTCGCCGCCGGCGTCGTCGACGGCGCCGCGCTGTGGACAATCCCCCGACAACCGTTCTGCCCGGTCTACTCGGGCGGCACCTGCAACGCGCCCGCCGACACGCTCCGCCTGGCCCGCGAGCAGGGCTCGAGCATCACGATCGGCGCGGCGGTGAGCTATTTCCCGGGCCCGAGCGTGGGAATCCAAGCCGAGATGGCCTATCTCGGACTGCCGCTGCGCGACGCGTGCGCCCTGCTCAACTCGTCCCCGCCCCCCACCACGCAGAGTCGGCAACTGTGTGCGAACATGCAAGGCGCGTCGCACTCCACGGGCGCGATCTCGTTCGTGGCGAGCGCGCTCGTGCGTGCGGCCGCCCGCCATCAGCTCAGCCCTTACCTGCGCGGTGGCGTCGGGCTCGTGGCGTTCGATCACAGCACGATCGAGCTCGTCGGCGCCGACAGCGCCGACAACTCCTACCAGGTCCTCGTGGACGACTCCCCACAACGACTCGCTCTGAGCTTCGTCGCGGGCGCGGGATTCACCGTAGCGCTGGGGCCCGCTTATCAATTCCGCTTCGAGGCCCGGGACGCCATCGCCCGTTTCGAGCGCGTGACCGGCGCGTCGGATGCGTCACTGCTGCCGCCCACCGGCACAAAGTTCTTTCATCACTTCGTGTTGACGATGGGACTCGACGTGGTGCTCGAGCAGAAGCGCGGGCGCCGCTACTGAGCGTGCGCGCGGCCGTCCTCGCCGGCGGCGCGGCCCGGCGCTACGGCGGGCGCCCCAAAGGTCTCGTCGAGCTGGGCGGCCGCCGCATCCTCGACCGCGTGGTGGACGCGGTGCAGGCGGTCGCAGGCATGCCGCCTCTCCTCGTGGCCAACGCCCCCGACAGCCCCAGCTGGCGCCTCGATCTCCGGACGGTTCCCGACGTGCGGCCCGGGTGCGGCAGTCTGGGGGGGATCTACACCGCCATCGTCGCGGGGTCCGGTCCGGTGCTGTGCGTGGCGTGGGACATGCCGTTCGTCAGCCCCGCGCTGTTGCGCGCGCTGCTCGACGGGTCGCCGGGCTTTGACGCCTTCCTCCCGGAGAGCGACTCGCGCCGCGGAGTGGAGCCGCTGTGTGCCGTGTACGGCCCCGCGTGCACAGCGGCCATCGAGCGCCAGCTCGAGCGCGGCGACTTGCAGGCGATCGGCTTCCACGCCGACGTCAAGGTCGGTACACTACCCCTCGAGCGGGTGCGCGCGTTCGGCGACCCGGCCGGGCTGTTCTTCAACGTGAACACCCCCGAAGACCTGGAGCAGGCGGAGGCCCTGTGGCGGCGACGCGCATGATCTCGATCATCGGCCGCAAGAACGCCGGCAAGACCACTCTCCTGGTGGCGCTCGCGGCGGAGCTGGCGCGTCGCCAGTTCCGGGTCATGACCATCAAGCACGGCACGCACCCGGCGGATATGGACCAGCAGGGCAAGGACACGTGGCGGCACTGGCACGAAGGGAAGGCCGAGCGAGTGCTGATGGAGGCTCCTGGCGAGCGGGTGCTGTTCGAGCGCACCGCCCACGAATCCGACCCGATTGTGCTCGCCCGGCGCTACCTCGACGGGGCGGACATCGTATTGGCGGAAGGGTTCAAGCGCGCGCCGCTGCCCAAGGTCGAGGTGTACCGCCTCGCCGTGGGCCCCGACCCCATTTTCGACCCCAAAGCCCACGACCCGGCCGACTGGGTCGCGATGGTCACGGACAATCCGCGCTACCGCGCCGAGTTCCCGGTGTTCCGATTCTCCGACACGGCGTGGCTCGTGACCCTGGCGAACCTCGCGTGGGACCGAGCCAAGATCCTGCCGCCGTGAGATGCTGACCCCCAGCGAAGCGGCTCAGACCATACTGCAGCACGTTACGCCGCTCCCCACCGAGCGGCGGGCGCTGAAGCAGGCCCTCGACCTCGTGCTCGCCGAAGACGTCCGCAGCCCGATCGACCTGCCTGGCTGGGACAACTCGGCGATGGACGGCTACGCTGTCCGGGCGGCGGACGTCGCGGGCGCGAGCAGCGACCGCCCGGCGACACTGACGGTGATCGAGACCGTCCCCGCGGGCCGATTCCCCGCACAGCCCGTCGGCCCGGGCCAGGCGACCCGGATCTTTACCGGCGCGCCGCTCCCCGCTGGCGCCGACTGCGTGATCCGCCAAGAGGACGTCGAGCCGCTCCCCGACGACCGCGTCGCGGTGCGCGACGGTCAGGATCCCGGGAAGAACATCCGCCGCCGCGGCGAGGATATCAGGAAGGGCGACGTCGCGCTCGCGACGGGCGCCACGCTCGGCCCCGCCCAGCTCGGGGTGCTCGCCTCGATCGCCCACGGCACCCCGCTGGTGCACCGCCCGCCGCTGGTCGCGTTCATGGGGTCCGGAGACGAGATCGCGGACCTCGACGAAGCCGACGCGATCCTCGCGGGGAGGAAGATCGCGACGTCGAACTCGTACACGCTGTTCGGGATGATCCATCGGGCGGGCGGCGTGCCGCTCGATCTCGGCGTGGCCCGCGACAGCAAGGCGAGCCTGCGCGACCATCTCACGCGCGCCCGGGACGCCGACTTGCTCGTCACAACCGCCGGCGTCAGCGTCGGGGAGCACGACCTCGTGCGCGACGTGCTCACCGAGCTCGGCTGTGACATGAAGCTCTGGCGCATTCGGATGCGCCCGGGCGCGCCGCTCGGGTTCGGCCTGCTCGCAGGGAAGCCGTGGATCGGGCTGCCGGGGAACCCCGTGAGCACGATGGTGACGTTCGAGCTGTTCGTGCGTCCTGCGCTGCGGAAACTGCTGGGCCACCGCCTGCCCTTCCGGCGCACCGTGCCGGTATGCGTGGGCGAGGCCATCACACTGGGTCCCCGGCTGCGGCATTTCCTGCGGGCCGTCGTGAACCCCGAAGGTGCGGGCGGCGCGCTGGTCGCGCGCTTGACGGGCCCACAGGGCTCCGGCATCCTCAGCTCCATGGCCCGCGCGACCGCGCTCCTGATCGTGCCGGAAGACCGTGCCGCCGTGGCCGCGGGGGAGACCCTTCGAGCGCTCGTGCTGGACGATCCACACCACGTCGCCGAGGTCCCCTTCTAGGTGACGCTCACCCCGGAGCTGCGCCGCGGCCTCCGCCTCGCGGTCGCCCTGGCACTCACCGCCCTGGTCTACTGGGTGAACCTCCGCACGCCCGCAGCGTTCCGCCTCGGGATCCTGTACGTGATCCCCGTGCTGCTCGCGGCATGGCACGACGGCCTCGCATGGGGGATCGTGTTCGCGGGCGCGACCTCCGTGCTCCGCTACCTCGTCGGGATCGACCAGATGCCGGCCGACACGCCGCTCGAGGCGCGGCTCGCGAACGAGCTCTCCTACCTCGCCGTCGTGGCGGTCGCAATCGCGGGGCTGTCGCAGCTGCGGCGCACACAGGCGCAGCTGGAGCTGCTCGCCACGCACGATCCGCTCACCAACGTCTTCAACGCCCGCGCCTTCTCTACCGAGCTGGCGCAGGAGCTGGGCCGGAATCGCCGCTACGGCCGCCCGCTCGCACTGATCTATCTGGATTTGGACGACTTCAAGAGGGTGAACGACGCGCACGGCCACGCCACAGGCGATGCCGTGCTGCGACTCGTGGCCGACGCGACCCGCAGTGCCGTGCGCCAGGCCGACGTCGTCGGCCGGCTCGGGGGCGACGAGTTCGCGGTCCTGATGCCTGAAACCGAAGGCACCGTCGCGCACGCCGCCGCCAACCGGCTCGCCGCCGGCATCCGCACTGTGTTCCGTGGCACGCCGTCCGTGACGGCCAGCATCGGCGTCGTGTCCGTGACGGGGAGCGAGGCGGGCACCGACGAGTTGCTCCGGAAGGCCGACCAGGCGATGTACGAGGCGAAACGGGGCGGGAAGGACCGCGTGGTGCAGGTGGCACTGTGACGACAGGATAACGACCCTTCTGAGCGTCACTCAGCCCCGTCGCCGGTATTGGGGCGGCGGCATCGACAGGTCGAACGTGGGCGGCAGGCGGCACGGCCGTCGCAGCCGGGCCGGCTCAAACGCCTCGAGCGGCTGCGGGGCCACGACCTCGAACCAAAAACTGTCCTTCCCCGCGTGCCTCGCGCCGTACAGCAGCCGGTCGGCGGTGTCGATCGCCGTCTCCAAGCTGTCCGCCGGTTGCAGGCACGTTACCACTCCCCCGCTCACCGTGAGTGGCAGGCCAGTCGCCTCCGAGGCGTCCCGCAGCGCCTGCTGGAGCTTCCGGATCACCGCACTGGCGCCGTCGGAGCCGGCCTCGGGAAGCAACAGAGCGAACTCGTCCGCCCCCAGGCGCGCCACCAGATCGCTCGAGCGAATGGATTGGCGTGCCGTTGCGGCCACCATGCACAGTACGCCGTCACCCACCTGGCGCCCGAAGCGGGTGTTCACTTCCTTGAAGTCATCGACGTCGAAGTACGCCAAGGTGAAGGGATGGTTGTGCCGCCGCGCGCGCTCGAACTCGCGACTGGCACCCTCATAGAACGCGCGACGGTTTTCGATCTGCGTCAGGTCGTCGGTGCGGGTCAGCAGGCGCTGGGTGCGATACGCCCGGTACTGCAGAACGCCAATGTAGCCGAGCGCCAACAGCAGCGCCGTCAAAACAGCGATGTTCCAAGGCATGGAGCACGACGGCCGGGCCCTACCGGTCTAGGCGATGGAAGCCTTCGGGGTCCGATATGCGTCGCTCCGGTCCGGCGCGCCGCTGGTTGCCGGAGCGGCGATCGCCGCCCTTGCGGCGCTCGAACGGAACTTCGACTGTTTCGCGCCGCCGGTCGCGGGTCATACGGCGGCCGCCCAGATCCTGCCGCCGGTCCCAACCGCGCCGTCGGGGCTGGTCGCGTGGTGTGGTGGTAGTGCCGTTTCGCATCCTATCCGCCTTCTAATGACGTGCCTGGCGTCGCCGCCAGCCTGCTCCCCTTCCACGCCGGGGGCGTGAGGAGAACACTTTCGGCGCCTCAGCAGTGCAGGTTCGGGGCCATTCCCTCAGCCTGGCCCCCCATCACGCTATCGTGTTGGCAAGATTGCAGATGTCATGTGACCAAAAGTTCTGGTCACTACGACAGTGCACCAGGAGTGTGCGGGCGGCTCTACCACTGATGCAGTGTCGCCGAGGCAGTGACGCTGAGGCGTCAGTCGCGGCGGCGACCTACATGCGCTTGTACTTGGGCCCGCTCCCCCCTTCCCGCGGCGTCCAGCGAGGCCCCAGCACGTCGGTCGCCTTGCAATCGACGCAGTTGGGCGCGTTCACCCGCAGGCCGCGGTCCACCCGCTCGTAGACGCCCGCCGGACACAGACGCGCGTAGAAGTCCGCCGCCTCAGGTGAGACGTCCCGGCCGACGATGAGGTGCGTGGGGATCGTGTCGCGGGTCGCGTTCCCGGACTTGAACACCCCGTCGACCTTGGAGAACGTGAGACGGCCGTCGGGAACGGGTAGCCCCGGGCTGACGCCCGGGGCTATGCGGCGTGGCACGTCCACATCGCCCGGCATCGCGATCTTCCCACCCGGGAAACGGCCCTCCGTGAGCGTCATGAGGCCGGCCTTGAGCCCGCCGGTGTAGAAGCCGTCCTTGAAGGCGAGCCGCATGTTCCGCGTGCGATACAGGTCCTGCATGATGAAGGATGCGTTCACCATGCGGTCGTAGTCACCGAGCCGCGCGGCCGATGGGTCCCCGTGCTTGAGGGCGGCGAACACGGCCCGCGCCGCGAACATCCCCGACTGCATCGCGTAGTGGATCCCCTTGAGCGACGGTACGTCTACGAAGCTGGCGGAGTCGCCGAGCATCACTACGCCGTCGCCCGAGCGCCGCGCCGGCACGGAGTAGTACCCCCCTTCGGGAATCGTCTTCGCGCCCCATTCGACCATCTCGCCGCCTTCCAGGTAGCGGCGGAACAAGGGGTGCAGCTTCATCCGCTGGAACAAGCCGTGTACGTCGAGGGCGCTGTCCCGGTAATCGAGGCCTACCACGAGGCCGAGCGCCACGAGGTTCGGCGCGAGCGGGTACATAAAGCTCCCGCCGAAAGCGTCGCGCGGCAGCGGCCAGCCGAGCGTGTGGACGATCGTGCCCAGCGCGCGCTTGGTCTCCCAGATCTCCTTGACGCCGAGCGCGAAGATCTGGGGGTTTTCCGCCGTCACCTGCTGCCACTCGCACCACGCCTGCGCCAGCATCCCTCGCGTCCCCTCGGCGAGGGCCGTGACTTTAGCGACGAGGTCGTTCGGCGCGAGGTAGTTAGCGAGCGGGCGGCCAGCGCGGTCGAGCCCCGTGGCCGCCGTGCGCACGCCTACCACCCTCGCGCCGTCCACCAACAGGCTCGCCGCCGGAAAGCCCGTGAAGATGTTCACCCCGAGCGCGTCGGCCTTCTCGCCCAGCCACCGCACGATCTCGCACAGCGACGCCACGTAGTTGGCCTTGTTGCGCATCGTTGGAGGAGTCGGAAGGCGCAGTCGGCTGTTGGCCGTCAACAGATACACCGCCTCGCCGCGAACCGGCGCGCGGAAGGGAAAGTCCGAAGCATGCAGACCGGGGAACAACTCGCGAAACGCCCGCGGGTTGACGACCGCGCCGGAAAGACAGTGCTCGCCCAGCGCTCCGGCCTTCTCGAGCACCCCGATGTTGAGCTCGGTGCCGTCTCGCCTGGCGAGCTGCGCCAGCTCGATCGCCGCCGCGAGGCCCGCGGGCCCCGCGCCGACGATCACCACGTCCAGCTCCATCCGGTCGCCCGCGCCCGGGGTGCCCGCGGGCACGAGGAGCGTGTCCAGCGGCAAGGGCGGCTGGTATTGCGCCGGAATCACCTTTCCCCCTTCCCCCTTCCCCGGCCTTTCACCCATGCAGTTTCCGGATCTCTTCGGTCAGCTTGGGAACCACCTCGAACAGGTCGCCGACGACTCCGTAGTCGGCCACCTTGAAGATCGGCGCGTCTTTGTCCTTGTTGATGGCGACGATCACCTTCGACGTGCGCATCCCGGCGAGGTGCTGGATTGCGCCGGAGATGCCGACCGCGATATAGAGGGTGGGACTGACGGTCTTGCCGGTTTGGCCCACCTGATCGGCGTGCGGCCGCCAGCCTGCGTCCACCACCGCGCGCGACGCCCCCACCGCCGCACGCCCCCCGAATGCCGCCGCGAGCTCTTCGAGCACCTTGAAGTTTGCGGGCTCCTTCAAGCCGCGACCCCCCGAGATGACGATCGACGCTTCGGCCACGTCGAGCGCGCCCGCGGCAGCGGCCTTGACGCCCGTAACCACCACCCGCCCCGCTGCCGCCTCCACCGCCACGATCTCCGCGGTCGCCGCCTTGGGACGCTGCACCGGCGTGAACACGTTGGGCCGCAGTGACACGACCGCCGGCGTCGCGGTGAGCTTGAGCTTGAGGAGCGCTTTCCCCGCGTACACCGGGTGGATCACCGTCACGGCGCTGCCCTCGCAGGCGAGGTCGGTGATATCCTGGGCCAGGGCGACGCCCAGGCGGGCCGCCACTCGCGGCGCCAGGTCCCGTCCCCCGGCGCTCGCGGCGAACATCACCGCTCGGTACCCGCCCGCGCGCGCGCGGTCCGCGATCACCCGAGCGTATCCTTCAGGTGCGTACCGCCCGAAGGCGGGGTTCGTCAGGGTAATCACCTTGTCCGCGCCGAATCCGCCGAGCTGGTCCGCACCCTCGACCGGGCCCGCGGCGATGACGAGCGCATCCACGCGGGCGGCGAGCGCGTCGGCGAGGCGACGCGCGCCCGTTACCACCTCGGCCGACACCTTGCGCAGCGCGCCCTCGCGCTGCTCCAGCACCGCGAGGACGTCGCTCACAGCACCTTCGCCTCTTCGCGCAACAGGCGGAGCAGCTCCAGCACCGCGGCCGGCCCCTCGCCCACGACCCTGCCTTCCTTGCGCTGGGGCGGGAGGGTCAGGGCGAGCACCTCCAGACCGCCCGCGCCGAGGGTCGCCGGTTTGACCTCGAGCGGCTTCTTTTTCGCGGCCATGATGCCCTTCAAGGCAGGATAGCGCGGCTCGTTCAGCCCCTTCTCGGCGGTGAGCACGGCGGGCAGTGGGAACGCCACGATCTCCACACCGCCCTCGATTTCCCGCTCGGCCGTGCCCTTGCCTCCCCCGATCTCCAAATGAGCGATCGCCGTCACGCACGGCAGGTCGAGCAGGTCGGCCACCATCGGCCCGACCTGATGGTTGTAGTCGTCAATCGCCATCTTGCCGAACAGGATCAGGTCGTAGCCCGAGTCCTTGACCTCGGCGGCGAGGGCCTTGGCGACCTCGAGACCGTCGGCGGGAATCTTGTCCGTCTGGAGCAGGATGCCGCGGTCCGCGCCCATGGCCAGCGCGGTGCGGATCGTCTCCTGCGCCGCGGCGGGGCCGACCGACACGATGACGACCTCGCCGGCGCCCGCCTGCTCCTTGCGCCGCAGCGCTTCTTCCACCGCGAACTCGTCGTAGGGGTTGAGGATGAACTTGACGCCCGCCTCGTCGAGCGATTTGCCGTCGGAGGCGATCTTGACGCGGGTCTCGGAGTCGGGGACGCGCTTGATGCAGACTGCGATCTTCATAGAAATGCGCCGTCGGCCGTCGGCTATCGGCTCCTAGAGGTCCATGAACGTGGGAACGCGTGCACAAAAGAAACGTGCCGTGATCTCGTCTAGCAACCGCTGAAAG
>DASPXE010000030.1:0-1570 GCA_035637455.1 Gemmatimonadales bacterium | reverse complement strand
CCTCGCGGCCCGTGTCCTCCCAGCGAAACGTGCGACCCTGCAGGAGCGGAATGCTCATGGCCCGGAAGTAGCCCGGCGTCGCGAAGCTCAACTCGGCGTACGGCCGGTCCCGTGAGCTGTCTGCCCCTCGGTCCGCCGCCGTGAGGCGAACGTTGTAGAACGACGGTACCGGCGTCACCGGAAAGCCGCTGGTGCTCGCGGCTTCCGCAGCGACAACGCCGGGGATGGCACGCAGCCGCTCGAGCACTTCCTGATGAATGCGGGCGGTAGCGTGGTAGTAATTCTTCGTGCCGGTCGGTGGAGGGAGCGGAAGGCGGAACGCGACGGCACCGTCAGGATCGAATCCCAGCCGCACGTGCCTGAGTCGCCAGAAGCTCTGCGCCATCAGAGCCGAACCGATCAGGAGCGCGAGCGCAAAGGCGACCTGCCCCGCTACCAGAACCGATCTGACAACCTGCTGGCGGTGCCCGGCCGTCGTGCGGCCGCCCGCCCCGGCGAGCGTGCCGGCCAGGTCAGCCCGCCGCCGCGCGCTCAGGAATGCCACGCCCGCAAGCAGGCCGGCACTCGAGAGCGAGAGGCCAAAGATGACGGCCACGACGGTGAGATCCACACCCACCTCGCGGAGGCGCGGAATGTCGTCCGGCGCGAAGCCGAAGTGGACCCGAATTGCCGCGCTCGCCAGGACGGAGCCGAAGGCACCGCCAACGGTTGCGAGAATAGCACCCTCAGTCAGGAAGCGACGGCCGAGGTTACGGTCTGTCGCGCCGAGCGCCTGCGCGACAGCGACCTCGTGCCGCAGGCCCTCGGCGCGCACGAGGCTCAAGTTGGCCGCATTCGCCCAGGTGATGAGCAGCAGGAACCCACCGGTAGCGAGCAGGAGCAAGAGCGCCACGCTCACGTCGCCGATTATCGCGTCTTTGAGCGGTACCACCGCCCCGCGCAGCCCCATCGCGTCGAGCTGCGCCTGGGTCACGTCCGAGAAAGCGTCTGGCAGGGAGTGGACGAGGCGCTGCAGGTCTCGACGAGCCTCGCCGAGCGACACCCCCGGCTTGAGTCGAGCCACCGCGCTGGCCCAGAGGGCGCCAAGGCCGGCCTTCGCCGGCGACGGCCACCCGAAGGCCAGCCAGACGTCGGTCTCGGGGTGCGGGAAATGGAAACCGCGCTCCAACACTCCCACGACAGGATAAGGACGTCGGTCCAGCTCGACCGTTCGCCCGACCAAACTGGGATCGGCTCCGTAGCGCCGGACCCAGAGGTCGTGGCTGATGAGTGCCCCGTGGACGACTCCAACGACCCCGGCCTCATAGTCCGGCGGGTTGATCAAACGCCCGGCGGTGACGGCGGGACGCAGCACCGAGAACACGCTCGGGGTCGCAAACGCCCAACGCACCCGCTCAGGCTGGTCGCGATCCGTGAGCGTCCCGACATGCTCCACGTAGACGCCGATATCCTCGAAAACGCGGTTGTGTGCACGGTAGTAATCGGCAGTGCCCGAGGAGACGCCCGTCATGGGCAGGTCGACGCGCGATGCGGTATGTCCTATTTCGACCAGGCGGTTTGCCTCGGCGTA
>DASPXE010000029.1:0-12756 GCA_035637455.1 Gemmatimonadales bacterium | reverse complement strand
GTGTGGCAGGTGCTGAAGCGGTGCTTCCCGGACGTGTTCGAGGTCGGCTTCACGGCGCAGATGGAGACCGAGCTGGACAAGGTGGAGGAGGGCGATCTGGCGTGGCAGCGGGTGCTCGAGGACTTCTGGGGTCCGTTCTCGAAGGCGCTCGCGGCCGTCGACATCGATCGGCTCATTCACGACGTGCACGACCTGTCGGAGCTGCCCAAGGAGAAGTGCCCCAACTGCGGCGGCCCGCTGGTCGTGAAGAGCGGCCGCTTCGGGCCGTACATCGCGTGCGCCAAGTATCCGGAGTGCCGCTTCAGCCGGCCGCTCAAGAAGAACAAGGTGCCCGACCGGCCGTCGGACGAGAAATGCCAGGAGTGCGGCGCGCCGATGGTGATCAAGACGGGGCGCTACGGCGAGTTCCTCGCGTGCACGCGCTACCCCAAATGCAAGCACACTCGCCCCGTGCCGCTGGGCGTGAAGTGCCCGAAGTGCGGCACGGGGGAGCTGGCCGAGCGGCGCACCCGCAAAGGGCGCAACTTCTTCGGGTGCCTGCGCTACCCGGACTGTGACTACTCGACGTGGAACCGCCCGGTCCCGGTCGCCTGCCCCAGCTGCGGATTCGTCGGGATGGAAGAGAAGCAGACCAAGGCCGCGGGAGCGACGCGCAAGTGCCTGAAGTGCGGACACGAAGTCACGCTGGAGGAAGTCACCCCGGCGGAGCCGGTCGCGACCTGATCGCGACGGTGGTGGGCGGCGGGCTCGCGGGGAGCGAGGCCGCCTGGGCGCTGGCCGAGCGCGGGGTGGCGGTCACCCTCTACGAGATGCGGCCCGTGCGCATGACCGCGGCCCATCAGACCGACCGGCTCGCCGAGCTGGTCTGCAGCAACTCCTTCAAATCGGTGGAGCGAACCAACGCCCACGGCCTGCTCAAGGCCGAGATGCGGCGGCTCGGGAGCATCGTGCTGGAGGCGGCTGACGCCGCGCGCGTTCCCGGGGGGGCGGCGCTCGCCGTCGATCGCGTGGCGTTCGCGCAAGGCGTGCACGATCGCGTGACCCGGCACCCGCACATCACGCTGGTGCGCCAGGAGGCGGCCGAGCTCCCGTCCCCCGGCGTCGTGGCGACCGGCCCGCTCACGTCGGACGCGCTGGCGACGGCCATCGCGCGGCGGCTCGACGCGGCGTCGCTCGCCTTCTTCGACGCCATCGCGCCCATCGTCGCCGCCGAGTCGCTCGACCACGCGCGCCTGTTCCGCGCCTCGCGCTACGGCAAGGGCGGCGGGGACGATTACCTGAACGCGCCGCTCACCGAGCAGCAATACGACGCATTCGTCACGGCGCTACGCACCGGCGAGCAGTATCAGCCGCACCACGAGTTCGACCGGACTCCCTACTTCGAGGGCTGCCTGCCGGTGGAGGAGATGGCCGCCCGCGGCCGCGACGTGCTGCGCTTCGGGCCGATGAAGCCGGTGGGTCTCCCAGGGGAGGCCTTCGCCGTGGTGCAGCTGCGCCAGGAAGATCGCGCGGGCCAGATGTGGAACCTGGTCGGCTTCCAGACGCGGCTCAAGATCCCCGACCAGCAGCGCGTGTTCCGGATGATCCCGGGGCTGGAGCAGGCGGAGTTCCTGCGCTTCGGGAGCATCCACCGCAACGCGTATGTCAATTCGCCGCGCGCGCTCACGGCCCATCTCTCCGCCAAGGACGACCCCCTGCTCCTGTTCGCCGGGCAGCTGACGGGGGTGGAGGGGTACACCGAGTCCGCGGCGACCGGGATCCTCGCCGGGATCAACCTCGCGCGGCTGCTCGGGGCGGAGGAGCCGTTGCTCCCGCCACCGACGACGATCCTCGGCGCGCTGTATCGCTACGTGCACTCGGCCGACCCGGAGCACTTCCAGCCGATGAACGCCAACTTCGGGCTGCTCGAGCCGCTGGAGCGGCCGGTGAAGGACAAGCAGAAGAAGAAGGAGATGCTGGTCGAGCGGGCGCTGCGGGACATCGATGCGTATGCGAGTCAGGTCGGAGTGGAGGTGGCCGCGTGAGGAGCGCGAGTGAACTCGCGGCTCGGCGCCTGCCCGTAAACGGGCGCGCCGCTTCAGGGGCAGGGCCGAGCCGCGGCTTCAGCCGCGCACATCCGTGACCGGAGCGTCTTCTGTCCCCGAGATCGCGGCGTTCGTCGAGTTCCTCGCGAAGGAGCGCAACGATTCCCCCCACACCGTGAAAGCGTACGGTCGTGATCTCGCCGACTTCGCCGCTTTCTGCGGCCGCTACTACGGTGGCGCTTGGAGCTGGGCCGGGGTGGACCGCCTCGCGATCCGGGCGTGGCTGGGCGCGCAGCAGCAGCGCGGCCTCGCCAAGCGCTCCGCGGCCCGGGCGCTATCGGCGCTGCGCACCTTCTACCGCTTCCTCAACGCGACGCGCGGAGTGGAGGTGAACCCGGCGAAGGCCGCGCGCACTCCCAAGCTCGAGCGCAAGCTCCCGGACCACCTCGACCGGGCCGAGATCGACCTGCTGTTCGAGGAAGCGGAGCGGCGCGCGGCAGCGGGCGGCTTCCGCGAGGGGCGGGACCTCGCGATGCTCGAGCTGTTCTATTCGACGGGGATCCGGCTGGGCGAGCTCGCCGGCCTGAACGAGCAGGACGTGGACCTCGTCTCGGACCAGTTGAAGGTGCGGGGTAAGGGGAAGAAGGAGCGGATCGTGCCGGTAGGGAAGCATGCGGGTCGGGCGCTGCGGCGGTACTACCGGCTGCGGGACACGGTGCTGGGGGAAACCGGACAGGAGCGGCGGGCGTTGTTCGTGAGCCGGCGGGGGAAGCGGCTCACGCCGCGCGCCGTGCAGCTCGTGATCAAGCGGTTGCTCGGCGCGCTGGCCGGCAGCGGGAGGGGGGTGGGGATGGGGATGGGGGGGGACCGGGGCTTGCACGTGCATTCGTTGCGCCACTCGTTCGCGACTCATCTGCTCGACGCCGGCGCCGACCTGCGGGCGGTGCAGGAGCTGTTGGGCCACGCCTCGCTCAGCACCACGCAGGTGTATACTCATACGTCGGTGGAGCGCCTGAAGAAAGTGTATCACCAGGCCCACCCCCGGGCGTAGGTCCTCACCCCCTGACCCCCTCTCCGCGATGCGGAGAGGGGGCACGTCGGGAGTACCCCCTCTCCCGAAGGGAGAGGGGGACAGGGGGTGAGGACGAGAACGGAGTCAAAGGGATGGAAGCGGTGCGGCAACGACAATTCCGCAGCACGACGATTCTCTGCGTCCGCCGCGACGGGCATGTGGCCCTGGGCGGCGACGGCCAGGTCACGCTCGGCGACACGGTGATGAAGGCCAACGCCAACAAGGTGCGGGCGCTGAAGGGCGGCAAGATCCTCGCCGGCTTCGCGGGCGCGTCCGCCGACGCGTTCACGCTGTTCGAGAAGTTCGAGGAGAAGCTCGAGCGCTATCCCGGCAACCTGCCGCGCGCCGCCGTGGAGCTCGCCAAGGACTGGCGCTCGGACCGCGTGCTGCGCCGCCTCGAGGCGCTGCTGGTGGTGGCCGACAAGGAGCACGGCTACGTCATTTCGGGGTCGGGCGAGCTGATCGAGCCGGACGACGGGATCCTGGCGATCGGCTCCGGGGGCAACTACGCGCTCGCAGCGGCGCGGGCACTCGCCACCGCGTCGGGCCTCGGCGCCCGGGACATCGTGCAGCGGTCGCTCGAGATCGCGGCCGAGATCTGCGTGTACACCAACACGCACATCTCCATTCTGGAGCTCTAAATGGCCGAGCCCACGCGCACGCCCCCCTCCGGAGACGAGCCGCCGCCCGGCGCGCGGGCGCCGGCGGAAGACCAGCTCCCCTGGCTCGAGGAGCTGCCGCCCCGCAAGATCGTGGCGGAGCTGGATCGCTACATCGTCGGCCAGGAGGTGGCGAAGAAGGCGGTCGCCATCGCCGTGCGCAACCGCTGGCGGCGCGCCCAGGCCCCGGACGACATCCGGGACGAGATCCTCCCGAACAACATCATCATGATCGGCCCCACCGGCGTGGGGAAGACCGAGATCGCGCGCCGCCTGGCGCGCCTCGCGGGCGCGCCGTTCCTCAAGGTCGAGGCCTCGAAGTTCACCGAGGTGGGCTACGTGGGGCGCGACGTCGAGTCCATGGTGCGCGAGCTGGTGGACGTGGCGATCAACATGGTGCGCACGGAGCGGGAGGACGAGGTCTACCCCGAGGCGGAGGCGCGGGCGGAGGAGCGGCTGCTGGACATACTCCTCCCGCCCGCACCCGCCCAACCCCTCACCCCTTCCCCCTCCCTGGGGGAGAAGGGAGAAGGGAGAGGGGAGAAGGCCCCGCTGTTCGTCGTGTCGTCCAAAGGCGACATCACCACCAAACCCGCCGAGGCCGACACCGAAGCGCAGGAGCGGCGGCGCCGCAGCCGCGAGAAGCTGCGCCAGCAGCTCAAGGAGGGGAAGCTCGAGGAGCGCGAGGTCGAGGTCGAGGTCCAGCAGCAGGGCTTCCCCATGCTCGAGATGATGCAGCCGCCGCAGGGGATGGAAGGCCCGGATGTGAACTTCACCGAGTGGCTGCAGGAGATGCTGCCGAAGAAGAAGAAGCGCCGCACCGTGCACCTGCACGAGGCGCGCCGCATCCTGGTGGATGAGGAGCTGAAGAAGCTCGTCGACATGGACGACGTCGTGAACGAGGCGCTGGACCGCGTCGAGAACCACGGCGTCATCTTCATCGACGAGCTCGACAAGATCGCGGGCGAGCGCGGCACCGTCGGGCCCGACGTGTCGCGCGAGGGCGTGCAGCGCGACCTGCTCCCCATCGTCGAGGGGTCCACGGTGCAGACGCGCTATGGCTACGTCCGCACCGACCACATCCTGTTCATCGCCGCCGGCGCTTTCCACATCTCCAAGCCGTCGGACCTGATCCCGGAGCTGCAGGGCCGCTTCCCGATCCGCGTGGAGCTGCAGCCGCTCACCGAAGCGGACTTCGTCCGCATCATGACCGAGCCCGAGAACGCCCTCACCAAGCAGTACGCCGCCCTGTGCGCGGCCGAAGGGGCGACGCTCGAGTTCACGCGCGACGGCATCGAGGAGATCGCGCGCATCGCCGCCAAGGCGAACGAGCGGATGGAGAACATCGGTGCGCGCCGCCTGCACACCGTGATGACCAACCTGCTCGAGGACGTGCTGTTCGAGCTCCCCGAGCTCCCCGAGAAACACGTCCTGTTCGACGCGGCCAAGGTGCGCCACCGCCTCGCCAAGGTCGTCGACGACGAAGACTTGCGCCGCTACATCCTCTAGGTAGAATGGGAAAATCCATGGCCAAGCGCGACTTTCTCGCCGTCACCGACTTGAGCCGCGACGAGGTCGTGCGCCTGTTCGACCTCGCTCACCGCATGAAGACCGGGGCCTACCGGGAGACGCCGCTCGCCGGGAAGAGCCTGGCCATGATCTTCGCCAAGTCGAGCACCCGGACGCGGGTTTCCTTCGAGGTAGGGACGTACCAGCTGGGGGGGCATGCGCTGTTCCTCTCCTCCCGCGACATCCAGATCGGTCGCGGCGAGCCGATCCCGGACACGGCGCGCGTGCTGTCCCGCTATGTGGACGGCATCATGATCCGCACCTTCGATCACGCCGAGGTGGAGGAGCTGGCCCGCCACGCGACCGTGCCGGTCATCAACGGCCTCTCCGACCTGTCCCACCCGTGCCAGGTGCTGGCCGACCTGTTCACCGTGCGGGAGGCGCTGGGCGGCTGGGAGGGGAAGCGGATCGCCTGGGTGGGTGACGGAAACAACATGGCGAACAGCTGGATCGAGGCGGCGCAGCTGCTCGGCTTCGAGCTGCGGCTGGCGTGCCCGGAAGGGTACGAGCCGAGCCGCGGCATCTTCGATCGGGCGAAGCAGGCCGGGGCGTGCGTCGAGGTGACGGAAGTGCCCGAGGAAGCGGTGGAGGGCGCCCACGTCGTCAACACCGACGTCTGGGCCTCGATGGGGCAAGAGGGCGACGCGGAGGCGCGCCGCAACGCGTTCCGAGGCTACACGGTGGACCCCGAGCTGATGAAGCTCGCCGATTCCAAGGCCATCTTCCTGCACTGCCTGCCGGCGCATCGGGGCGAGGAAGTCACGACCGAGGTGATCGAGGGGCCGCAGTCGCGCGTGTGGGACGAGGCCGAAAACCGGCTGCATGTCCAGAAGGCGCTGCTCGTCACGCTGATGGGCTGAATGGCCGAGCCAGCCCTGAAGCGGACTCCGCTCCACGACATCCACGTGAGCCTCGGCGCCAAGATGGTGCCGTTCGGCGGGTATGAGATGCCCGTCACGTACCCGGCCGGCATCGCGGCCGAGCACAAGGCGGTGCGCGAGACGGTAGGCGTGTTCGACGTCTCCCACATGGGCGAATTCGAGGTCACGGGTCCGGACCGCAACGCCTTCGTGCAACGTGTGACGTGCAACGACGTCGGGGCCTTGCGCCCCGGGCAGGCTCAGTACTCGGCGATTCTCACCCCCGCAGGCACCTTCGTGGACGACTGTCTGATCTATCGGTTCGAGGACCGGGTGATGATGGTCGTCAACGCCGCCAACATCCCGCGGGACTGGGAGCACGTCGTCGAGCAGAAGCGCGGCGCCAACGTGCGGCTGCGCAACGTCTCGGACGAGACCGGCCTGCTGGCGGTGCAGGGGCCGAAGGCAGAGGCGCTACTCGCGCCCCTCACGCCGGTGGGCATCGCAATGATCCCCTACTATCATTTCGCCGAGGGGAAGGTCGCCGGAGTGCAGTGCTTCATCTCGCGCACCGGGTACACCGGTGAGGACGGCTTCGAGCTGTATTGCCGCGCGGGCGATCTCGAGACGCTGTGGCACGCGCTCGTAGGCGCGGGCCGCGCCGAGCCGTGCGGGCTGGGCGCCCGGGACACGCTGCGGCTCGAGGCCGGCTATCCGCTGTACGGCAACGACATCGACGACACGGTGACGCCGTACGAAGCCGGCCTCGGCTGGATCGTGAAGCTCGAGAAGGGCGCGGACTTCACCGGCCTCGCGGCGCTGAAGCGGCAGAAGCTGGAGGGTGTGAAGCGCCGGCTGGTCGGCTTCAAAATGGCGGCGCCGCGCACCGTCGCTCGGCACGGCTACGGCGTATACGTGGACGGGGCGCAGGTGGACGTGGTGCGGAGCGGCACCGTGACCCCGACTGCCAACTGGGCCATCGGGATCACCTACCTGCCGGTCGAGTCTGTCCAACCGGGCGCCCGATTCGACATCGACGTGCGGGGCAAACGCGCCCCGGCGGAAGTGGCGCGGCTGCCGTTCGTGGCGCGGAGAACGAAAAAATAGGGCGGTCGAGGGCGGTCAAAGACGGGCGAGGGCGGTCAAGAGAATGCGCATCGGGATTCTGACGATCAGCGACTTGGGCGCGGTGGGACAGCGGGCCGATACTTCGGGCGACGCGATTCTCACGTGGGCCACCGAGCGGGGCTACGAAGTCGCGGTGCGCAGCGTGGTGCCGGACGAGTCGGACCGAATCGCGGGGAAGCTCGCGCGCTGGGCCGACTCGGGCGAAGTCGACGTGATCCTCACGACCGGCGGCACGGGGCTCACCAGCCGGGACGTGACACCCGAAGCGACGCAGGCGGTGCTGGAGCGCGCCGCGCCGGGGATCGCGGAGGCGCTGCGGGCCACGGCCGCGCCGCGGTTTCCGCGCGCGTGGCTCTCGCGCGGCGTCGCCGGCACGCGCGGCAAGACGCTGATCGTGAACCTCCCGGGCTCGACCGGCGGCGTGACGGACGGGCTCGCGGTGCTGGAAGGATTCCTGGACCATGCAGTGGATCTGCTGAGCGGCGAAAAGGTGACCCACTGATGACTGACGTCTGATGTCTGACCGCTCCCATGGCTGATCGCGTTCTAATCACCACCGACGACCTGGAGCACGCGGTCCGGATCAACGCGCATCTCGAGACCGCGGGCTTCCACACGACGCTCGTCTCGTCGTTCGACGACGTGCGCCGGGCGGTGGGGGGGGCGGGAGGGGTAGAGGGGAGCGACACCGCCCCCGGACTGGATTGCATCGTCCTGACCGGCGGGCTGCACGAGTCGTCGGCCGCGCAGCTGTTGCGCATCGCGCACGACCGCTCGATCTCCACACTCGGTCTGATGGAGCCGACGGAGCCCGACCCGAAGGAGGCAGCCCGCCGGCTGGGGCTCACCGCCTTCCTCGTGAAGCCCGCCGACCCGGCGGAGGTGACCGCGACGGTGCGGCGGCTGATCGAGCGCCGCCGGCTGCAGGCGCGCACCGGGATCCTGGGCGAATCCCCGGCGATCCAGGAAGTGCTCGTGAAGATCGAGCAGATGGCGCCGGTGAGCGCGACGGTGCTGATCGAGGGGGAGTCCGGGACGGGAAAGGAGCTGGTGGCGCGCGCGCTCCACGACCTCTCGCCCCGGCGCGCCAAGCCGTTCATCGCCGTCAACTGCGCCGCCATTCCAGAGACGCTGCTCGAGAGCGAGCTGTTCGGGCACGAAAAGGGCGCGTTCACGGGCGCCGCTGAGCGCCGGCTGGGCCGCTTCGAGCTGGCCGAGGGCGGGACGATCTTTCTGGACGAAGTCGGCGAGATGCCCCCGGCCACGCAGGTGAAGCTGCTGCGCGTGCTCGAGGACCGGAGCTTTTTCCGGGTGGGCGGCGCGCAGGCGATCAAGGTGGACGTGCGCGTGATCGCGGCCACCAACAAGTCGCTCAAGGAGGAGGTCGCGCTGGGCCGGTTCCGCGACGACCTGTTTTACCGGCTCAACGTGCTGCACATCACGCTCGCGCCGCTGCGCGAGCGCAAGGTCGATATCCCGCTCCTGGTGCGGCGCTTCATCGCCGAGTTCGCCGCCCTGCACGAGCGCCCGTTCCGGGGGATCACGCCGGAGGCGCTCCAGATCCTGGTAGACGCCGACTGGCCTGGCAACGTGCGCCAGCTCCGCAACCTGGTGGAGTCGATGGTCGTGCTGGCGCCCGAGGGCGAGATCCGGGCGAGCGACATCCCGCGCGACATCCGGGAGCGGGGCCGGGGGCTGCCGGTCCGGGTGACCGGGGCCACGCGCGACGTGGCAGGCCGGGAGCTGGAGTTCATCTTCCGCAGTCTTGTGGAGCTTAAGCTACAGGTCGAGGAGCTGCGCCGGCGCCTGGACGACCGGGCGCCCCAGCGGGTGGAGGTCATCGAGGTCGGCCCGGGCTCGGGGATCGTGCCCGTTCAGCCGATCGAGGCGGAGCCGGCATCCGAGGCCGAGGTCGTCTATCGGGCTGGCATGACAATGGCAGACGTAGAGCGAGCCGCCATCGAGGCGGCGCTGCGTCAGACCAAAGGCAACCGGCGCGAGGCGGCGGAAGTGCTAGGGATCGGCGAGCGCACTCTGTACCGCAAGCTCAAGGAATACGCCCTCGCCTAACTCGTCGTAAGACAAGAGGTTGCAGTGGCGCGCCCATTGACAGACCGTGACGTGCATCACATGTTACGTCGCCCTGTTTCCGCTTTCTTTAGGTGGCCGCAGCGCCCCGGCCTGGTTTCCCGTGGATTTTAGGGTTGATCCGGATCTGTGCGTGGCATGCCTCGCCTGCGTGCGGGTGTGCCCTGCCGACGCCGTCGCAGTCGAGGGTCAGCAGGTCCGAATCGTGGATGAGGCGTGTACGCGCTGCGGGTTGTGCCTGCCTGCGTGTCCCCACGACGCCATCGTCGCCAAAGGCGATGTAACGCGAGCCCTGGAGCTCGCGATCGGCGGTCGCGCTGCGCTCATCCTCAGCGTGGAGTCGGCGGCCTACTTTTACCCGGCTACTCCCGAGCAGGTGGTGAACGCCTGCTACGCGGCGGGCTTCCGCACGGTGCACCGTGGCGTGCTGGGGGACGAGCTGGTCGCCCGGGAGTACCTGGCGCTGTGGGCCGACGACGGCTGGGGCACGCTGATCCGCAGCACCTGCCCGGTGATCGTCGAGACGGTGCGGGCGCAGTACCCGGAGCTGATCCCGTACCTGGCGCCGATCGCAACGCCGATCGCGGCGGAAGCGCGCTACCTGAAGCGCATGTACGGCGCGGGGACGCAGGTGGTGTACGCCGGGGTGTGCATCACGGAAGGGGGGCAGGACGTGGAGGCAGCCATCACGCTGGACGAGTTGACGACCCTGCTGGAGCGGCGCGGGGTGCGGATCGACCAGCAGGCCCCGTACTTCAGCCGGCTCCCCGAGGAGCGGCGCCGCCACTGGAGCACGGCGGGGGGGCTGCCGCTCGAGCTGCTGCGCGAGGAGAGCCACGCAAGCCGGCGGTTCCGCAAAGTCCGGGGGCTGGGCGCGCTGGAGGGGATCGCGCGGGCCGTAGCGGTGGACCGCATCGAGCTGGGGTTCGTCGACATCCTGCCGTGCGAGGGGTGCCTCGACCACCCGCTGCTCGGGCCTAAGGACGAGCTATTCCGGCGCCGCGAGATCGTGGGGGCGACCGAGCCGACGCGCGCGCTCGAGCCGGTGGTGGACGAGGGGCTGGCGCAGGGGGTGCGGGTGGGGGAGGCGTTTTTTGTGCGCGCCCCCGCGCATGAGGCGCAAGCGGAGCAGGCGGAAGCCATTCTGGAGCAGATCGGGCTGGCGCCCAACGGGCGGCCGTGGGATTGTGGGGCGTGCGGCTATGCCACGTGCCAGGCGTTCGCGGAGGCGGCAGCGGTGGGGCGCACCACGCTCAAGTCGTGTCCGCCCTACCTCGACAAGCAGGCGACGCAAGCCCAGCTGCAGGCGGCCGAGGATGCGCTGACCGGGCTCGGCACGTTCCGGGTGCTGCGCGACCGGCTGGCGAGCGAGGTGGCGCGCAGCGACCGCACCGGCCAGCCGTTCGCGGTGCTGTTCGTGGACCTGGACAACTTCAAGCAGGTGAACGACCAGTTCGGCCACGAGGCGGGAAACGAGGTGCTGCGGCGGGCGGCGCTCGAGTGCGGCACGCACATCCGCACCACCGACCTGGCGGCGCGCTACGGCGGGGACGAGTTCGTGATGGTGCTGGTGCACACCGGGGTGGAAGGGGCGTTGGGGGTGGCGGAGAAGGTGCGCGCCGGCGTGGAGGGGGTGGGGCGCCGCATCGGCTATCCGGCCGGGCTTGTGACGGTGAGCATCGGGGTGGCCGAGTTCGCGCCGGGGGTCGGCCCTGCGGCGGAGGATGTGCTGGTGGCGGCCGACCGCGCCCTGTACCGGGCGAAGGCCGCGGGGCGCAATCAGGTCGCGACCGGAGAAAGGTGACGCGTGGATCCTAATCCGGCAGAAACACCAGGGGAGGGGGGGCCGTCCGACCACGAGTTCGTGGCCGGGCAGATTCCCGACCCGTGGGGGGTCAAACGCGCCGAGAACCTGATCTCGAGCCTGACCGGGGTGTTGTCGGCGCGGGTGGTGGTGACGCCGCTAGGGGAGGTGAGCGAGATCCATGTGCTCACCATGGCCGACACGCAGCCGAAGCAGGTGGTGCGGAACATCGAGTCGGCGCTGATGGCGCAGCTCGGCCTCAAGATCGACCACCGCAAGATCAGCGTGGCCCAGACCGCCGACGTGCGGCCGATCGAGCAGCTGCAGGAGGAGGCCGTGAAGACGCGCGCCAAGCGGCGCGTCGTCATCTTCCAGGGGCTCGAGGTGCGGCCGTCCGAGCGGCCGCAGCGGGTGATGGTGCGGGTGAAGCTGTCGTTCGAGGGGCGGGACGCGACGGCGGAGGAGCAGGGGACCGACACGATGCGGAACCGGGTGGAAGCGGCGGCGCGCGCCGCGTCGCTGTGTCTCGACATCCTGCTGCCCGACAACTCCGTCGCGATCGAAGGGGCGCAGATCATCGACGCGTTCGATCGCAAGTTCGTGCTGGTGGCGGTGCACGGGTTGGGTGGGCGGGAGGCGCAGTTGCTGACCGGAACGTGCGAGATCAAGGAGAGCGCCGAGCGCAGCGCCGTGCTGGCGGTGCTGGATGCCACCAACCGGTGGGCCGATGCTCGGCGCTAGTGCTGGATGCGAGCAACAGCCCGGGGAGCGAAAAGGCTCATCCCAATAGGACAGCCGCGCTAGTGCCAATCGCTTGCACCGTTTAGCTAACATATTGTAATACCGGCAGTTGAGCATCACTCTCCCGAAGACTGTTGCGCTCACTCTACAACAGACCCTTGCGTGTTTCCTGTTTTGGTGGTTCTTTGGGTTCCGTGAGTTCCACTAGGACCAGGTATTGGGGCACCCAGCGGGTCGCGCGAGCGTGTCAGGTCACGCCCGCGACGGTCGCGAGCTGGATCGACCAGGGCATGCTCAAGGGGCACAAGACGCCCACCGGCCGGCGCCGGGTCGAGGCGGAGGACCTTGCGGCTTTCCTGCGGGAGCACGATATGTCTGTGCCGCGGGAGCTGGAGTTCGGCAACGGCACCGACACGGTGGTGGTGGTGGAGGACGATCCCGGCTACCTGCGGGCGCTGGTGCTGACCATCGAGAACTCGGCCTTGGACGTCGAGCTGGTCGAGGCGACGAACGGGGTGGACGGGCTGCTCGAGATCGGGCGGGTGCAGCCGTCGCTGATCGTGCTCGATTACACGCTGCCGGACTTGAACGCGACGCAAGTGCTGCAGCGCCTGCTCGAGCCGGGGCGCAAGCTCGCCGCCGAGATCATCGTGGTGACGGGCGGGATGCCGCAGACGGCGACGGCGCAGCTCAAGGACATGGGCGTGAAGGTGATCGTGAACAAGTCGGAAGGCATGCCGGCCGTGGTGGACGCGATGCGGCAGGCGTTGCAGAGGCGGAAAGTGGCGTAGGGACGGTTTCGGACTTGTTG
>DASPXE010000028.1:0-1911 GCA_035637455.1 Gemmatimonadales bacterium | reverse complement strand
AGGGGGAGGAGATGAGGCTGTTTCTCAGAAACGGTACGTGATAGAACGAAACCGGTTTCATATTCAGAATCAGCGAGATCGGTTTAGTCTACAACGGGTATCTACATAAAACTCTTTTCAAAACTGACAATGGTGTCCGCCATAGGCGCCGACTTTTCGTTTTGAGTACCAGGGCAAGAATAAAAAATATTTCATGAGCTTGAAAATTTTGAGAAATTTTTATGAGATTTTCAAGTTATAAAAATGCCTAGGCCTACTTTTATGAAATTTTTTTTTGAAAATCTTCCGTCCCTAACGCCCCTTGAATTGAAAAATACAATTTCTGTTCAATAGAAGGAGTAGTTACATAATGACTGAGTTGTCTCTAGCCTCATCGATTCGAAAAATTACTGTCCAGGAGAACGGGGTTAAAAAATGACCGAGTCTCGAAAAAATTTCCTTTAAAATCCTCCGTCAGTATCCCCTCGCTTTCAAAATTCCTGACCAGGATAAGGTGTTTAAAAATGACTAAGTTGTGAGAAAATTTCTTGAAAATTCTCCGTCTCTATCCCCATCGATTTCAAACATTCCTATCCAGGAGCAAGGGGTTGGAAACTGCTCGAGTTGCAAACAATTTTCCTTTAAAATCTTTCGTCTCTATCCCCTTGGTTTGAAAAATGTCTGTCCAGGAGAAGGAGATAAAAAAATGCCTGAGTTGTAAAAATTATCCTTGTGAATCCTCCGTTTCTGCCCCATCGATTTGAAAAATTCCTGTCCAGGAGAAGGGGATTAAAATGATTGAGTTTCGAAAAAAATTTGAGGTGAAAAAAATCGTCTCCCTCTACTGGTTCGCATGGATCCGCCACTGGAAGCAACAGTTTGTTCATATAATTTAGATAATATTTGATCAAACTGTGAATAATCAACGATGATTGGTCATATTTTGGAGGACTTGGTTTGGGAATCTGGTTTTTTAGATGATGTTCAATGTTCATACCAGACTTTACTTTTGATAACTTTGACCTTCGAAGCAGAATACCCTCTAGTAACCAAATCAGATAACAAAATTTGGCAAGTAGCATCGACATCGGTTTTAAAAGAGCTAAGGCGTTTAAACGTGAAATTTGTGAAATTTTTTTAGAACTAAACATGTGAATCGGATGATAAGAATCCATGTGCAACAATGCATGAGAATCAGTTTTTCTTTATTTGTTTGCAACGTACATCCACCACGGGAAAAAAATAAAAAAATTGTGACATCGAAAAATCACCTGAAACTAAACTATGGTTGAATGTTAAATTTAGATTGAAAATCAAAGAATTAAGATATGATTCAAAATCTAAAATAGCTCTCAAGGTTGTCCTAAAAAGACTATAGCCTAGATATAATCCAGAATTCCAGATAGCGAGAAAACAATTAATTTTCTAAACTAAGTCAAACGAGTTTTTAATATAAGAAGGATGACGGTCAGAAAGTGGTGTCAAAAAAGAATCTAGGCCTAATTATTTAGATTTATATAGATTTCATGCTTTTTTGCAAGCATTATGACGTCAGATCTGTAGACTTAGTGCTGATAAAATTAATATTAAAGCAAATTCTACCGGGGCGAAATGATACTCTCGCCCCGGTACCCTAGAGACTACCGGGGCGAGTGCCCACTCGCCCCGTGAAGTCGGCGCCTATGTGTGTGTGTTTGCATGTGTGTGTGTGAGTGTGTATGTGCGTGTGCGAGAGTGTGTTTGGCTATGTGGGAGTGTGTTCGTGTCTATTCATTCCTGTGTTTGTGTATGTGTGTGTGTGTGCTTGTGATTCAGCGTGTGCGTGTGCGTGTTTGTGCACATGCCTATGTGTGTGTACATGTTTTTGTGCGTGTGTGCCTGCATGTGTGTGTGTTCTTCTCCGTAAAGAAAATGCATTGGCTATATAGAAAA
>DASPXE010000027.1:0-9022 GCA_035637455.1 Gemmatimonadales bacterium | reverse complement strand
AAGCGCTTCGGTCGAGATGGCCGGCTCCGCGCCAGTGTGCGGTTTGGTTTCGCATTCCGTCGCGCAGTCGCGGAGCCCGGCCATGATCCGCTCGATACGAAATACCAATTCGTGCAACCCGCTCTTCGTCGCGACCTTCAGGGCCTCGCCCAACTGCGCGCGCGCTTTACGGAAGTTGCCAAAGCGCGCACTTCCGATTCCCGCCTTTAGGCAAAAATCGGCGAGAATGTTGGGCGGCATTTCCTCGCTGCGCGACTCGCATTCCACCCGACGCCGTTCGAATCCCATGCGGTCTCTACGATAGGACGCACAGTGCATTAGCTCAATCAGCGCGTTGCTCACGTTGTCCCGGGCTCCACCGTCACGCACGACCTCTGTGAGTGCACGCTCCGCATCGTCAACGCGTCCCAGTGCGAGCAGCATCACTCCCAAGTCGTTGAGCGTGCGGAGACGCGACGCCTCGTCCTCGTAGAACTCGAAGGCGCGCCAAACGTGGATGATGGCTTCGGCAACTTGTCCACGAAGCAGCAGAGTGGTTCCCAGTGCATGCTCTGAATGTGCCTCGATTTCCCGTTCTTGACTTCCTCGCGCCTCGGCGGCAATCTCGCGGAAAGACTGCTCGGCCATCGCCAAATTGCCGCGCGCCTGCACGGAGAGTGCGCGCCCGACACGGCTGAGGAAGACGGAGTGAACATCGCCCGCAGCCTCCCCCAGCAACCCGGCCAGCGCGTACGCCATGTCAGCTTCGTCGAATCGATTCAGCTTCCGGTTGACACGGCCGATCCGCAGCTGCGCAGCGATGGCGTCCGAGCATCCCAGCTGGTCAGCGCCGACGGCGACCAGGGTTTCCAATACATCCAGCGCCTCTTCGAGTCGCAACTCGTCTTCCAGGTAGTGGGCGTACGCAAGCAGCGCGGGCACTACCTGTCGAGGATTGCGGCTCCGGAACGCCTCCGCGGTACTGCGGACGAGTCCGTTAAGATGGCCGGTCTCGGTGCCGGCTGTGGGGAGCTCGCGGCACATCCGTTCCGTGGCCGCATGCTGATAGCGAAACGCGTCGGGATGAGCCGCCTCGCCGCCGGGACGCAGCAGATCCACCAGCCGGAGCGCGAGAAACGCTCCGTTGCCGAGCCGCGCGTCGAGCGAGGTCGCCGCAGGTGCCCCCGCGAGCCGCTGGAGGAACGCCGCGTGCGGCAAACTGTCCCGTTCCGAACATGCTTGGGTCATCATTGGCCTCTCTCTCTCCCACCGGGGCGCGCGTCGCCCGGCGCATCTCCCTCGTGCCGCCCCGCCAGGCCCCCCTTCCCGCGACCAAGTTACCGCTTCCCGAAGCTCCCCGAAACACCCGGGACCCCGCGGCGCCTGTGCGCGGCGTCACCACGACTCGGTAGAGACGTCCGCCGCCGGTGCGAGCCCCTGCAAGTACGTCACGAGCCTCCAGATCGCCTCGGGCGGCAACACGCCGCCGAACGCCGGCATGCCGCGCGGCCGGCCATAATAGATGGAGTGGAAGATCGCGCCGTCGGCGCCGCCATAGCGCCAGCGCCCGTCCGCCAGGCTCGGCCCCTGCCCCCCGACCGCTCCCAGCGAGTGACAGCCGTCGCAGTTGAACGCACTGAACAGCTTCTCCCCGTCCGCCGCCGACCGTTTGTCGCCCTTGAGCGGGTTCTCGAGGCTCCCGGCCGGGGGTGGATTGCCGCCGGCGAAGACGTGCTGCTCGTAGCGCACCGAGGGCGGTACCGACTGCTGCGCCGACGTCACGAGCAGCGCGAGCAGCGGCGCGGCTGCTATAGCGCGAACAGCCATACAATACCTCCCAGGCTGGTGTGCCTCGCAATGTCCGGCATGAAACTCGCTGGTGGACGCACGTCCGCCGGATCGTCGGAGCGGACGTCACCCGCCAGCAGCGCCCAGTCACCGCCGATGCCCGCGTACACGGCCACGTATTGCTTGCCGTCGGGGCCGGTGAATGTGATCGGGTTGCCGACGACGCCGGACCCCACTTTGAATCTCCACAGCGCGCGGCCGCTGCTCGCATCGACGGCCTTGAACCAGCCGTCGAGCGTACCGTAGAACACAACGCCGCCGGCGGTGGCGAGGGCGCCGCTCCAGACGGGATACTTCTCCTTGATCTCCCAGATCTTTTTCCCGGCTCCCGCGTCCCACGCGATCAGCGCGCCCAGGTTCCCGCCCGGGCCCGGCTTGTAGGGGGCGTTCAAGCCGATGAACGGCGTCCCGGTGAGGTAGTTGACGGGCGTCGTCTGGTAGTCCATGCACATGTTGTTGGTGGGAACGTAGAACAGGCCGGTGCGCGGCGAATAGGCCGCGGGCTGCTGGTTCTTCCCGCCCTCGAGCGTGGGACAGATGTCCTTCACGCTGCCGTGTGACGCGCCAGTGAGCTTCGTGGGATCGACTTCGGGGCGGCCGGTCGTGAGGTCCACCCGTTTCGCCCAGTTCACGACGACGTACGGCTCTGCGACCAGCACTTCTCCCGTGGCGCGGTCGATCGTGTAGGCAAAGCCGTTCTTGTCGAAGTGCACGAGCACCTTGCGCCTCCGGCCCGTGACAGTCACGTCCGCGAGAATCATCTCCTGAACCGCGTCGTAGTCCCAGTTGTCGGCCGGCGTGAACTGATACGCCCACACGAGCGTCCCGTCACCGGGGCGGCGGGCCAGGACGCTCGTCGCCCACTTGTTGTCGCCGGGTCGCTGGTCGGCGTTGTAGGGGGCTGGGTTGCCGGTGCCGTAGTAGAAGAGATCGAGCACGGGATCGTAGGAGAGCCAACCCCAGACCGGCGCCCCGCCGTGCTTCCACCCGTCGGGCGGCCAGGTCGTCTGTCCCAGATCCGGACCCTTGTCGTAGAACGGCCGAAACGTACCCGGTCGCGCCAGCAGCTCGGCGTCGGGGCCGGCGTTGTACCCAGTCCAGAGGACCCGGCCGGTGGCGAGGTCGAGACCCTTCACCCAGCCGCGCACGCCGAACTCACCGCCCGCCGTCCCCACGATGACCCTGTCCCGGACGACGAGGGGAGCCATAGGAGTCGACTCCCCCTGCCGCACATCCGCGACTGGGGTGCTCCACACCTCTCTGCCCGTCGCCGCATCGATCGCCACGGTATGCCCATCGAGCAGGTTGTAGACGATCTTGCCGTCGGCGAAGAACGCCCCGCGGTTCACCACGTCACAGCACGCGATCCCCATGGCCGCCGCGTCCACGTTGGGGCGGTATTTCCACTTGAGGGGGTAGCCGTCCTGGGTGAGGTCGAAGGCGTACAGCACGTTCGGGTAGGGCGTGACCACGTACATCGTCTTGTTCACGACCAACGGCTGTCCCTCGTGCCCGGCGAGGACCCCGGTGGAGAAGCTCCACACCGCCCGCAGCCGCGGCACGTTCGCCGCACTGATCTGTGCCAGGCCGGAGAAGCGGGTGGCGGCGTAGTCCTTGGCGGGCATGGGCCATTGGTTGTCGGGCGCACCCGGCGCGGCGCCCTGCGCGAAGAGTAAGACGAGCATGGTCGGCACGGTCACAGGCAGCCCCTCCTTTACTTGCTGCGGCGCACCAGCACCTCGATCAGCGCCCGGATGGCGCGTCCCCGATGTGAGACGCGCTGCTTGGCCGGGAGCGCCGCTTCGGCGAAGGTCACGCCCAGCTCGGTCGACAGGAACAGTGGATCATAGCCGAACCCGCCGTTGCCGCGCGGCGCCGTGAGGATCCGGCCCTCGCACGTCGCCTCCACGAGCTCCGGCTTGGCGGTCGCCGACTCGATGTACGCCACGACGCAGCGATAGCGGGCGGTGCGGCCCTCGTCGGGGACGTCGGCGAGGCGCTCGAGCAGCAGCGCGTTGTTGGCCGCATCGATCCCCCCTTCCCGCTGTCCTCCCTCGGCCCCGTGCAGCAGCGACCACCGCGCCGAAAACACCCCCGGCGCTCCCTCGAGCGCGTCCACCTCGAGGCCCGAGTCCTCGGCGAGCGTCGGGAGCTGGCTGCGGCTCGCGAAGTAGCGCGCTTTGGAGACGGCGTTCTCCGCGAAGCTGGTGCCGCGCTCCAGGTCCTGCTCGTCGGGTAGTCGCTCGAGGAACTGGTCGGCTGGAAACACCAGCTGGAACGGAAGCCCGGCGAAGATATCGCGGATCTCCCGGGCCTTGCCGTCGTTGCGCGTCGCGATCAGCAGTTTCATGGGCGCGCGCGGCGCCGCAGCCGCTCCAGCAGGTCGCTGGTCGAGTAGCCCGGGACGAGCGCCACGCGCACCACGCGCCCGCCCCAGCTCTCCACCTGCTCGGCGCCCACGATCGCGTCGCGCGCGTAGTCCGCGCCCTTCACCAGCACGTCGGGCCGCAGCTGTGTGATGAGCGTCAGCGGCGTCTCGGCGTCGAACACGACGACACAATCCACGCAGGCGAGCGCCGCGAGCAGCCGGGCGCGCGCTCCCTCGGGGACGAGCGGGCGGTCGTCCCCCTTGCCCAGCCGGCGCACGGAAGCGTCGCTGTTCACCCCGACCACCAGCGCCGTGCCCTCGGCGCGCGCCGCCTCCAGCAGGCTCACGTGCCCGACGTGGAGCAGATCGAACACGCCGTTCGTGAAGACGACCGGACCGGACTGGCGCTGCCGCCAGGCGGCGGCTGCATCGGGCATGCGGAGCTTGGTGGCGGTGTTCAGGGGCGGGGCTACAGCGGCTGCGTCGCCTTGGGGTGGAAGGTGAAGGTATGGTTGAAGAGCGGGAGATGGACGGCCTCGCTGTACTCGCTCTCGATGATGATCTCACGGGGCGAGCCATGACGGATGATCTTGATGTTCTGCGCCTGGTCCGGCAGGCCGATGTCCTGCGCCGTCGCCTGGATACGCCGCCGAATCGTTCCGTCATCCAACGCGGCGGCCAGCTGCGCCTGGGTCTGCATCTCGTCCAGCAAGCGGTAATAGCGGAAGTACACCTCGCCGATATTGACACCGTAGTAGAGCACCGCGACGAAGATCAGCAGCGAGAAGAGGCACCCTGTGGAACTCGCCCCGCGCCGGCCCAACGGCCGCGATCGCGCCAGGCGCCTCACCATTGGGATTGCGCGCCGTCGACCAGGTCGTTGACCAGTTTTTGCAGGGCGACCTTGCGGCCCGCCGCCTCCTGCGGTGGCGGGTATTCGCCCAGCACCGTCAGGCCCTGCTTCTGCCACAGCGTCTTCCCTTCGCGCTGATCGACGAGCTCGACGTCGACCGTGATTTGCACCTGCCGCCGGGTCACGTCCGTGCGTCCCTGGCCGGGCGTGAACGCGAGCGGCACGTCCGGATCGTAGCGCACCACGCGCCCGCGCACCACCGCGTCGGCGTTGGCTTCGGCGGCGGGGCGCAAGCCCAGCCGCCCCTGAAAGGCCTCGAGCACGGCGTCGTTGACCTCTTTGGTCAAGGCCGGCTCCGGCGTCTGGTTGTCGAACGGCAGGATGGCGACGGTCTTGATGTTGGGCAGGCCGCCGCCGGCGAAGCCGTAGAGGCAGGCTGCGAGCGCCAGGCTGCAGGCGCTAGCGGCGACGGCGCCACAGCGCCGGATCGATGACCGCCGCGGTGTCCACCGCCACCACCGAGAGCTCAAAACGAGCCGGGACCTCCGGGAAATCGATGCGCGCGCTGGCCGGCATCGCGTGAATGTCGAACTGCGTGCGGGAGCGCGCCACGACCTTGCCCTCGCGTCGCCATTCCGCCTCGAGCAGGCGATCCCCGCCGGCGTTGTCGGTCACGCGGTAATCGAACGTGTCCGGCGCGGCCACGAACCGCCAGATCGCGACCGGCGGCGCTTGCACCCCAAACACGCCCGCGTCCGCCGGCGGCGGCCGCACTATGCCGAGCCCCGCCCACAGCATGCGCGCCGCCGGAACGAGGGAGCGGAAGTTCCGCTCCGGGTCCGCCCAAATTGCCGAATCCCCCACCACCACCGCGGCTCCTGCGCCCAGCCCGAGCGGTCCCACGTAGTCGAACCGCAGCGAGTCGGGCGGCGCGATGCGCGCCTGGCCGCGGCCGCCCCAGCGCTTGTCCGAGTCCTGGTACTTCCAGTGGAACCGGATCGCAGTGCGGCGTGCTGGCAACGTAGCGCGCGCCCACGCCGTCGCCGCGGCGCCATCGGCGGGCGGGAGCGGCAGCGGGACGAGCGGCGCCGGCCGCCCGGGACATGCGGCGAGCAGCCAACAGGCGCCAATGTAGGAGAGCGTCACCCGCCGGTCAAGCAAAAAGCCTTGCCGGCTCAATAGTTAAACCCGAAGAAAAAGTCGACGAAGCGGGATCCTCGGCTGCCCGACGGGAGCGCATAGCCGTCGATGTTCCCAGAATGAAACCGGTACCCGAGGTCGAGCCGCAAGACGAGCGGCGGCCCGAGCGGCATCCGCAGGCCGAGCCCCGTGCTGCCGAGCGTCCCCCGGCTGAGCGACGTCGCCGTCGCGGCGTTCCCGAGGTCACAGAACAGCGCGCCCTGCACCCCTGGGAACCGCGCCACGCCGAATGGGAAGCCGATGGAGAGGAAGTCCGTGATCGGAAAACGCCACTCCGAGTTGAACAGCCAGGCGCGGGTGCCGGCCACATAGCCATAGCGCGGGTAGCCACGCAGGCCCCACGAGCCGCCGATGTTCACGCGGCGGGGGCGCTCCCCGCCCGCGTAATAACCGAGCAGGCGGACGGCGAACGCGCTGCGCAGCGACGTCCGGAAGTAGCGGCGGTAATCCGCCGCGACGACCCACGTGTCGAAGCGCCCGTGACTGATGTCGTTCACCAAACCGCCGGTCAGGTTCATGCGGCCGCCGTCGATCGGCCCGGTGGGGAGCCAGAGGGTGTTGTCGCGCACGTAGCTCAGGTAGTTCGACGCGAGCCAGCCGACGCGGTGGAACTCGGTCGGGCCGTTCTCGATCAAGTCCGGCCGGGTGACGTCGAACCGGTTGGAGTGCTCGACCCGATACTCCGCTTCGATGCGCGTGAACCGGGACAGCGGATAGCGGATTTCCCCGAAGACCCCGCCGGAGGTCTCGTCGTACAGGGTGCTGAAGTCGCCCTCGTAGAACAGGCCGCGCAACCGGAAGGCGCCGACGCCCCAGTTGACGCGGTGCGACTGGTTCAGATAGAAGGCAGTGCCGCTGAAGTTGTCGAGCAGGTTGCCGAAGCCCGAGCCGGAGAACGACGACACGAGCAGATACAGCTGGTGGTCGCTCAGCAGATCGCTGAAGACGAAGACGGCGCCTTGCGCGGACCCGACCCCCGGCGCCACCACCGCGTCCCCCGCCGCGAAATCGAGTGAGAACTTGCGCTCGTACGGAGCCGCGCTGGCGCGAGCGTACTGCGGACTCGCCAGCTCGGGCCACGTCCACTCGGGCGCGCGCCGGTCGGCGGCCAGCGCCACGCGCCGCGCGGTGTCCTGCGGCACCGGCTGCGCGACATAAATGTTGTAGCTCAGGTCGGCGAACCCCCCGAACACGAGGCCGTGCTCCGCGTCCACCCACTCCGGATCGAACGCTCCGTTGAGGGTGTTGGTCTCCCGGCGGCCGGCGCCGGTGGCGTCCACGGAGTAGATCTGGTAGGTGCCGTCGCGGTCCGACGCGAAGAAGATGCGGCCGTCCGGGCCCGGGGCCCAGCGCGGCTGGTCGTCGCGCCAGTCGCCGTAGGTGAGGTAGGCGACCGTGCCCGTGGCGAGATCGAGGGTGAAGAGATTCCGGCCTCCCTGCGGCCCGAACGGCGTGCGGTCGGACGAGAACACCACGGTGCGCCCATCGGGGCTCACCGTGGGATCCAGGTCCTGATACCGGTCGGAGGTGAGGCGCTCGAGCCGGCCGTCGCCGAGCCAGAGGCGATACAGGTCCGAGTAGCCCGAGACCGCCAGCCCCGAAAACACCACGCTCTGGCGGTCCGGCACCCACGCGGGCGACAGGATCGAGACCAGTCCCGGGAACTGGTAGCGGCCGACGACCCGCCCTTTCTCGAGGCTCCAGAAGAACAGCGCGTCGCGGTCGAAGTACTTGCTCGAGAACGCCACGATGCCGTCGCTCGAGACGCCGATCCGCGACTCGAAGAAGTGGAACGATTCGAACTCCGCGCTGCGCTCGCCCTTGACGACGGCGCGCGGCCGGGCACCGGCGAACGACTGCGCGTAGATGTTCGTGTACCCGGTCGACGGCGAGAAGTACAGCACGCCGCGCGCGCTGTCGGCCCCATCGGGCGCGCCGTACAACGCCGGCTTGATCGCGAGCTTGGTCAGGACACGAGCGGTGATCGACAGCGGCTCCGCCGCCACGACGGCGGGGTAGTAGCGCTGCCGCATCCAGTACTGCCACTCGTCCGAGAGCTGCTCGAGCGTGCGGCCGTACACGGCGTGCACCTCGTCCTCGAACCCGCCGTACTTCCACACGTCGCGGTACACCTCATCGATGCGCCACTCGCCGTAGGTGGACGCGAGGAAGTGATGAATCGCCCCTCCCAGCGGATACACGATCCCGCCCGAGGCGTACGTGAGGTCCCGCAGCGCCGGCAGCCGCCCCGAGACCGTCAGGTCGCGGAGGATCATCTCGTCCCGCGAGTCCTCCCCGGCGGAGAAGTACTCCGCCAGGCCCTCGGTCCACCACAGCGGCGGGTCGACGTGGCGCACCCGGGGATAGCGCGCGAACGCCTGGTTCGTGAGGCTCAGCTGGAACACGTGCACCAGCTCGTGGCGCAGCGTGTGACGAAAATCGAAATAACTGCCGGTGAACGGCAGGGCCACGCGCTGCTTCAGGAACTCGGTGACACCGAGCAGCCCCTCGGGCGGCACGAACGGCAGGACGTTCGTCTGCTCGAAATCGGAGTGCGAGGCATAGATGATGAGCGGGATGCGGCGGTGCGGGTGATGATTGAAGCGCCGCTCCAGCGCGCCGTAGCTCTCCTCGGCGTACGTGAGCGCGACGCGCGCGAGCTCCTGCTCCTCGGGATAGTAGTAGAGGTCGACGTGCTCGCCGCGCAGCACGTGCCAGTCGAAGCCGCGGTACTGGATCTTGTTCTGACCGAAATAGCCGAACTGGGCGGCCGC
>DASPXE010000026.1:0-35112 GCA_035637455.1 Gemmatimonadales bacterium | reverse complement strand
GTGTCGACGTCGGCGCGCGGCAGCGAGGCCACACTGCCGGTGTGACGCACAAAGGGCTCGATCACGGCGCGGCGAGCTCCTCCTCCCTCTCCCACGCCCATTCCCGCACGTCGACGAGCCGGCCGGCGACCGCGGCGGCCGCGGCCATCGGCGGGCTCATCAGATGGGTGCGACCGCCGCGCCCCTGGCGCCCTTCGAAGTTGCGGTTGGACGTGGAGGCGCAGCGCTCGCCGGACTGGAGGATATCAGCGTTCATCCCCAGGCACATCGAGCACCCGGCGTTGCGCCATTCGAACCCCGCCTCACGGAACACGCGGTCCAGCCCCTCGCGCTCGGCCTGGGCCCGCACCTGCTGCGATCCCGGGACCACCAGCGCGCGCACGCCGGAGGCCACGCGCCGGCCCCGCACTACGCGGGCGGCGGCGCGGAGGTCCTCGATCCGCGCGTTGGTGCAGGAGCCCAGGAACACCCGGTCGATCGGCAGACCCGCGAGAGCGGTGCCGGGCGCGAGCCCCATGTACTCGAGCGCGCGGGCGGCGGCGCGCCGCTCGTCGTCGGACGGAAAACCGGCGGGATCGGGCACCGAGCCGGTGATGTCGGTGACCATGCCGGGGCTCGTTCCCCACGTCACCTGGGGCGCGACGGCGACCGCATCCAGCATGACGCTGCTGTCGTAGGTGGCGCCCGGGTCGGTGCGGAGCTCGTGCCACGTCTCCACCGCACGCGTCCATGCCCCTCCGGCCGGAGCCCGGGGCCGACCGGCCAGATACGCGAAGGTCGTCTCGTCCGGGGCGATCATGCCCGCCCGCGCGCCCGCCTCGATCGACATGTTGCACACCGTCATCCGCTCTTCCATCGTGAGCGCGCGGATCGCGTCCCCGGTGTACTCGATGACGTGCCCGGTCGCGCCGGCCGTCCCGATCCGGCCGATCAGGGCGAGGATGAGATCCTTGGCGGTGACGCCGGGCGGGGGAGCGCCGCTGATGCGTGCCTCCATCGTCTGCGGCTTGGACCACACCAGGCACTGGGTCGCCAGGACGTGCTCGACCTCGCTCGTGCCGATCCCGAGGGCCAGCGCCCCGAAGGCTCCGTGCGTCGACGTGTGCGAGTCGCCGCACACGATGACCATCCCCGGCTGGGTGAGACCCAGCTCGGGGCCGATCACGTGCACGATGCCCTGGTGAGGTGACTGCAGATCGAACAGCTCCACCCCGAAGTCGCGCACGTTCTCGGCCAACGCGTCGAGCTGCCGCGCGGCCACGGGGTCCTCGATCGGGAGCGCGCGGTCGCCCGTCGGCACGTTGTGATCCACCGTCGCGACCGTGAGCTCCGGCCGGCGCACGCGCCGGCCGGCCTGCCGCAAGCCCGCGAAGGCCTGGGGCGAGGTGACCTCGTGCACGAGGTGCAGGTCCACGTACAGCAACGCCGGTCCCTCGGGGAACCGGTGGACGACGTGCGCGTCCCACAGCTTCTCGAAGAGGGTGCGAGGCGTCATGCCCTGAGGGGCTTGGGCTTTGGGGGCTCGGGCCTCGGGACTCGGGGCTCGGGGGTCGTCTGTCCTTTCCGAGTCCCGAGGCCCGAACCCCGAGCCCCTTCTTCCGTCCACGGCATCATGGCACGCAACCGGGCGCCGATCCGTTCGATGGGATGGTCGGCCTCGGCCCGGCGCAGTGCCTGGAAGCGCACCGCGCCGCCGCGGCACTCGCCGATCCACTCGCGCGCGAAGCTCCCGGACTGGATGTCCGCCAGCATGCGCCGCATGGCAGCCCGCACGTCGTCCGTGACGATCTTGGGGCCGCGCGTGTAGTCGCCGTATTCGGCGGTGTCACTGATCGAGCGCCGCATGAACCCCATCCCACCGCGATACATCAGGTCCACGATCAGCTTCAGCTCGTGCAGACACTCGAAGTAGGCGATCTCGGGCGCGTAGCCCGCCTCCGTGAGCGTCTCGAAGCCGGCCTGGACCAACGCAGTCACGCCGCCGCACAACACCGCCTGCTCTCCGAACAGATCAGTCTCGGTCTCCTCCCGGAACGACGTTTCGAGCACGCCTGCGCGGGTGCAGCCGATACCCGCGGCGTACGCGAGGGCGTCGTCGAGCGCGTGACCGCTCGCGTCCCGCTGGACCGCCACCAGCGCCGGCACGCCGCGACCCGCCTGGTACTCGCTCCGCACCATGTGACCGGGCGACTTAGGCGCGATCATCGCGACGTCGACGGTGGGCGGGGGCACGATCTCCCCGAAATGGATGTTGAAGCCGTGCGCGAACAGCAGCGTCTTGCCGCGGCCGAGCGCGCCGGCGACGCCCGCCTCGTACACGGCTCGCGCCTCCTGGTCGGGGACGAGCATCATCACGACGTCGGCGGCGGCCGCCGCGTCGGCGACCGGCCGCACCTCCAGCTTCTCCGATCGGGCACGCTCCCACGATGCGCCGCCCGGGCGCAGCCCCACGATCACGCGCACCCCGCTGTCGCGCAGGTTGAGCGAGTGCGCGTGGCCCTGGCTGCCGTATCCGATGACGGCGACCACGCGGTCCCGCAGCCGGGCCGGGTCGGCGTCCGCGTCGTAGAAGACGCGCACTCCTGACGGACTCATGGTTGCACCTCCGTAGTGGAATCTTCGGTCGCGACCAGCACGACGTCGCGCACGCCTATGATCTTGTGAATCTGCTGCACGACTCGACCGGCGGTGGCGGCGTCGGCCTTCAGCACGAACGTCAGCTCCGATACCCCAGCGGTGCCGCTGGGCTTGAGCGCGAGGCACTCGATCGGGACGTTGCGCCGGCGGAGCACGCCGACCGCGCGGTTCAAGGTGAGCAGCCCGTCTTCGAGCAGCACCGCCACGTTGTGCGAGGCCGGCATTGGAGGGACGCTCAGTCGCCGGCCGCCGTGGCCGGCTCCGCCTCGATCGGCTCGGAGAGCGAGCCGCCGGGGGGAATCATCGGATACACGTTCGCCTCCTGCTCGATCACGAACTCGACCAGCGCCGGCCCCGGGTGGTCGTTGGCTTGCGCGACGACATCCCACAGCTCCGCTGCCTGCTTCACCCGCCACCCGGGGATACCGTAGGCCTCGGCGAGCTTGATGTAGTCGGGGCTCCAGATGGGGGTGCACGAGTAGCGCTTGCCGTGGAAGAACTGCTGCCACTGGCGCACCATCCCGAGATACCCGTTGTTGAACACCGCCATCTTCACGGGCAGCTTCTCCTGCACCATGGTCGCGATCTCCGCCATGTTCATCTGGAAGCCCCCGTCGCCCGAGATGGCCCACACCGTTTCACCCGGGCGCGCCAAGTGCACGCCCATGGCAGCGGGGACCGCGAACCCCATGGTGCCGAGACCGCCCGACGTGATGTGCGTGTTAGGCCGCCGGTACGGATAGAGCTTGGCGACCCACATCTGGTGCTGCCCCACGTCCGTCACGATGGTGCACCGCCCGCCCGTCGCCTCGTAAAGCGAAGCGAGAATCGTCTCGGGCGCCAGGTCGCCGCGGAACGCCGCCGGCCGCGGCCGCGTGAACTCGTGGATCTCCTCGAGCCAGCGCTCGCACGTCCGCGAGCTTACCTCCGCGGCGAGCCGGCGCGTCACGTCGCGAGCGTCGCCCACGATCCCCACCGCGACGGGGACGTTCTTCCCGATCTCCGCGCGGTCCAAGTCGATGTGCACGATGCGCGCGCGGGGGGCGAACCCGGCGGTGTTTCCGGTGACGCGGTCGTCGAACCGCAGCCCGATGCCGACGATCAGGTCGGCGTGCTGGATGGCGCGGTTCACCCGCACCTCGCCGTGCATCCCCGGCATGCCGAGGAAGAGCGGGTGGCCTTCGGGGAACCCGCTGATGCCGAGCAGCGTGGTGATCACCGGGATGCCGGTCTTTTCGGCGAGGGCCCGTACTTCAGGGTAGGCGCTGCTGAGAATCACGCCGTGCCCGATCATCAGCAACGGGCGCTCCGCGGCGGCGATGAGCCGGGCGGCCTCGCGGACTCCGTCCTCGAGCGAGGGCGTCATGCCCGGTCCGGTGGCCGGGGGCTCCCGCAGCGACTGCGTCTTTTTGTCGCGCAGGGAGCCCCCGTCCATCGGACCGGGCGTGAAAGCGGTCTTCTGGTTCTGCACGTCCTTGGGCACGTCGATCAAGACCGGGCCGGGCCGCCCCTCCCGCGCGATCGCCAGCGCCTCGGCCACGACCCCCGCCAGCTCGGCGACGTCCTGCACCAGGTAATTCTGCTTCGTGATCGGCAGCGTCATGCCGATGATGTCGGTCTCCTGGAAGGCGTCGCGCCCGATCATGGCGCGAGGCACCTGGCCGGTGATCGCCACGACCGGCGAGCTGTCCATGTGCGCCGTCGCGAGCCCGGTCACGAGGTTCGTGGCCCCCGGACCGGACGTGGCCACGCACACACCCACGCGCCCGCTGGCGCGGGCATACCCGTCCGCCGCGTGGGCCGCCGCCTGCTCGTGCCGCACCAGGATGTGGCGGAGCCGGGGGTGGTCTCCCAGCGCGTGGTAGAACGGCATGATCGCGCCGCCCGGATACCCGAAGATCACTTCGACCCCGGCCTCGACCAGACTGCGGCAGAGGATCTGGGCGCCCGTGAGTGTTTCCGTCATCGGCTCAGACTCCCCAGAGATAGATGGCGTTGAGCGAGCGGTCCTCGAGCTCGTCGGCGTAGCTCGCCTTGTTGATGGCGTGCACGACCGCGCGGGCGCTCGCTTCGACGATGTCTGTCGACGCGCCGTGGCCCGACAGCGACTTCCCCGCCACGCGGACCTGCACCAGCACCTGGCCCAGGCTGTCGCCGCCCGGTGTGACCGACTGGATCGCGAGGTTCAACACCTCGATGCGGCGCTCGACGACCGCGCCGATCGCGGCGATGGCCGCGGCGATCGGTCCGTTGCCGGTGGCCGCCGCGCTGCGCTCGCCGGGCCACGGGCCGGTGAGCCGCACCTGCGCGGCGGCGGGCGCCGAGCCACACGTCACCTCCAGGTGCGCGAGCCCGTAGACCTCGGGCGCGTCGTGAAAGCGGCCGTGCAGCAGCGCCAGGAGATCTTCGTCGAGCACCTCGCGCTTGCGGTCCGCCAGGGCCGTGAACTCGTCGTACAGCTTGCCGAGCGTCGCCTCGTCGAGCTCGTAGCCGAGCTCCTGGTAGCGCCGCTCCAGCGCGTGCCGGCCGGAGTGTTTCCCCAGCACCAGCGTGGAGCGGGGCACGCCCACCTCCTCCGGCCGGATGATTTCGTAGGTGAGGCCGTTCTGGAGCAGGCCGTGCTGGTGGATGCCCGCCTCGTGGGCGAAGGCGTTGCGGCCGACGACGGCCTTGTTCGGCTGGGGGAACACCCCGATCACGTGCGACAGCAGCTGGCTGGTGCGGAAGATCTCCTTCGGGTTCACCCCGCACTTGAACGCCACCGCGTGCGAGCGCACCCGGCCCGCCATGACGATCTCCTCCAGCGCGGCGTTGCCGGCACGCTCGCCGATACCGTTGATGGTACACTCCACCTGGCCGGCGCCGGCCTCGATCGCAGCGAGCGAGTTGGCCACGGCCAGGCCGAGATCGTCGTGGCAGTGGGCGCTGAACACCGCCCGGTCGCTCGTCGGCACCCGCTCGCGCACGGCGCGGAACATCGCCCCGTACTCGTCGGGCAGTGCGTAGCCCACCGTGTCGGGAAGGTTGATGGTCGTCGCCCCCGCCGCGATGGCGGCCTCCACCACGCGGCACAGGAATTCCAGATCGGTGCGCGTCGCGTCCTCGGCCGAGAACTCGACATCGTCGGTGTAGCGCCGGGCGCGGCGGATCGCCGCCTCGGCGCGGGCGACGCAGTCCTCGCGGCTGATCTTGAGCTTGTGCTCGAGGTGCAGGTCCGATGTGGCGATGAAGACATGGACGCGCGACCGCGCGGCGGGCCGCAATGCCTCCCCGGCCAGATCGATGTCGCGGTCGTGGCACCGCGCCAGCGCTGCCACGGCGGAGCGCCGCACCGTTTCGGCCACGGCGCGCACCGCCTGCTGATCGCCCTGGGACGCGCTGGGGAACCCGGCTTCGATGACGTCCACGCCCAGCGCGTCGAGCTGGCCGGCGAGGCGCAGCTTCGCCTCCGGCGTCATGGAATTGCCCGGCGCTTGTTCGCCGTCCCGCAGCGTGGTATCGAAGATGATGACGTCTCTCGCCATAGCGGCCGCTCCGTTCCCTTTCCCGATCAACGAGGTGACAACAAAAAGCCGCGGGCCTGTCGGGGTCCGCGGCGGTGGTGCTGCCCTGCTCTAGTCGCTTAGCTGCTCATGTCATCGATGCGCGCGCGCCGCTGGCCCCCCTGCTGAGCAAGAATGCTCAGCAGCAGGACGATCAGCAGGACCAGCACGAGCGCGAACGGCATCACGAGTATGTCTGTCCGGATGTGGGTCGTGGCCAGCTAGGTTACCCCCGCGGGCCCGGAGTTGTCAAGACTCCCCCCACGAGCGGCATCACCTCGGCGGCGAACCGCTCCATCTCCTCGTCTTGCGGGCTGAACTGGAGCAGCAGCAGGTCGACGCCGGCCCGCTCGAATTCCGCGATGCGCTCGGCGACCTGCTCCGGCGTCCCCACCAGGCCCGCCTTGAGCCCACGGTTCGAGACCGAGTAGTCCTCGAGGCTGACCCGCTGCTCGAGCTGCGTGTTGGCGATCCACTCCTGGTAGTTGGCGTAGCCCGCCGCGCTCTGCCGCACGTCCGTGATCCGCGCCACCTCGCGGTGGGCAGCGGCCTCGGTCGACCGGCACACGACATACGCCGCCACGCCGAACTTAAGGGGCGGAAGCGGCCACCGCTCGCGTCGCGCGCGCAGGTCCGCGACCTTGGGCGCGATCCGCTCCGGGGGATCGCCATGCATCAGGTACGCGTCGCACGCGCGCGCGATGAGCTCCTTCGCGGCCTCCGACTCGCCGCCGGCGTACAGGGTGGGCCGCGGCCGGGACACGGGCTTCGGCTCGAGGATCGCTTGCTCCACGCGATAGTACTTCCCCGCGAAACTGAACCGCGGCTCGGCCCACATCCCGCTCACCACCGCCAGCCACTCGGCGGTGCGGGCGTAGCGCGCGTCGTGCTGGTCGAACTCGACGCCGTACTGGCGCGCCTCGTCGGCCCACCATGACGACACGACGTTCAGCGTAACGCGTCCCCCGCTGATCTGGTCGATGTTGGCCGCCTGTTTGGCGGCGAGCGCCGGCGGATGAAACGTCGGCCGCACGGCGATCATCAACTCGAGCCGCTCGGTGACCGCCGCCAGCGCCGCCGTGGTCGTCCAGGCATCGAGCGAGGGCGCCTCCGGTCCCTTGATGTCGTTCAGGTTGAGCTCGGCGATGAGCGTCACGTCGAAGCCGAGCTGCTCGCTGCGCCGCGCCAGCCGGCTGACGTAGTCCCAGCTCGCCTCCATTCCCTCGTCGGGCACGTTGCGAAGCCAGCCGCCGAACACCGGGAGCCAATAGCCGAAGCGCATCGTCACTCCGCCTCGCGCTCGAGGTAGTCGACGAGCCGCGTGAAGGGATCGAACCCCACCACGCGCGGCGCGTCGGCCACGAAGTTCGAGAGCGCGTTGATGTCGTAGTAGTAACGCCGCCCGTCGCGCGCGTCGATCAGGTACTCGACGCCACCCACGTCGATGTGCGCCGCCTGCATGATGCACTCGACCTGGTCCACGATCTCGGGCGCCGGCTCGTAGCCCTCCACGCGCAGGTTGTTCTTCGGCGCGTCCACCGGGCAGGCCGCTCGCACCAGCTCGGCACCCGCGACGGTCTGGCACACGTCCGCGGGGCAGAGGTTGAAGCTGTCGCCCGGCGTGTAGATCCGGATGGCGTACAGGTAGCGCCCGCCGAGCACTTCCACGCGCACGATGCGCTGCGCGTCGGCCGGGATGTACTCCTGTACGAGCGCCGTGTGATCGATCCCGAGATCCAGCGCACCGGCGAGCGCCGCCTGCTCGAGCTCGACCGGCGCTGCGAACAGCCGCACGCCCGCCCCCGACCCCCCGATGTTGGGCTTCACGACTACCGGAAAGCGGAGTCCTTGCGCCGCATCGACCGCCTGCGCCGCGTGGTTGATCACGCGCGCGCGGGGGTACGGCAGGCCGACGTGATGGAGCAATGACAGCTGCAACGCCTTCGAGGTCTCGGTGACGTAGGCGTCGTAGCCGTTGATCACGCGCACGCCGTGGCGCTTCAGGTACGCCAGGTAGTGCAGCGTGTAGAAGATCGCGTTCCCGTGCCCGCGCAGATACGCCGACGGGCTCATGCGGTTGAAGACGAGCGAGTATGGCGGACGCCCGTCGCCTGCATCGAAGCGGTGGCTCGCGGCGTCGAGCCGCACGTACGGCACCCGCCGGCGGTCGAGCTCCTGGAACAGCGGCCGGAACCAGTCGGGGTGCTCGTAGTAGATCGCGATGGGACGGTGTGTGGTCGCACTCACTGGTGATTTCGTCTCCTCAGTCGATAGCGGCACTGGCCAGCGCCATCGCTTCCCGCACCGCGCGCTCCACGGCGGCACAGAGCTCTGGGTCGGGCTTCCCGTCCCGGAACTGCTCGCTCGTCGCATACACGCCGTTCGCCACCACCGTCGCGCCGACGCTCGCGAACAGCGGGCGCAGCCCGTGATCGAGCGCGAGCGAATGGGCCACCCCGTGGCCGGTCACGATCGGGAACCCGACCTTGCCCACCAGCCCGTCCTGCGGCAGGAGGTCGAAGAAGACCTTGAGCAGGCCGCTGTAGGTAGCGCGGTACACCGGTGTCCCGGCCACAACGATCCGTGCCTCCGCCACTCGGGCGAGCGCGTCCGTGACCTGGGCCGCCAATGCCCGGCCGAGCAACGCGTCCCCTGGCAGCGTCGCCAGGTCCACGAGCCGGATGGCGGCGCCGCTCGCCTCGAGCTGCGCGAGGGCGTGCGCGACCAGCACGCGGGACTTGGACGTCGCCGAAGGGCTGCCGGAGATGCCGACCGCGCGCAGCCTCACGGGTGTCACGCTCACCGGGTCCCCTCCTGCCGCACGGTAAGAATCGAATCGGCCGCGACACCCAGTGAGGGATCGCGGCCGATCTCGCATGCTTGGCGCTTCGAGCGCCTCCGCCCCCCGAGGGCCTTACGGCGAGATCGTCCGCTCCCGCTCACGACACATGAGCGGCGAGCGACAACACCCCAGGGCCAGCGTGACAGATCCGATCATCGTCGTGCAACGTAGTCGCGGGACTTTCGGCCGGCAAGGGTAGAGACCCGCGCCGCCGCCGAGGAGGACTCTTAGTCGCTCATAACAAGCCGCTAAATTTCTCGAGCCATGCCACCCGCCATCACGGCCGATCGGCTCAGCAAGACCTTCCAGGTCAAGGTGCGGGACCCCGGGCTCAGGGGTGCGCTGCAGGCGCTACTCAAGCCCCGCTACCGCGACGTCCACGCGGTGCGCGAAGTGACGTTCAACATCGACCCGGGGGAGATCGTCGCGTTCCTGGGCCCCAACGGCGCAGGCAAGACCACCACCCTCAAGATGCTCGCCGGCCTGCTCTACCCCACGAGCGGCCGCGTCGCCGTCGCCGGCTTCACGCCGTGGGGCAGTGGGTCCGAGTTCAAGCGGCGGATCGCCCTGGTGCTCGGCAACCGTCAACAGCTGGTGTGGGATCTCCCGCCCGAGGAAACCTTCCAGCTGAACCGCGCGATCTACGACATCGCCGAGCCCGATTACCGGGAGCGCCTCGCGGAGCTGGTCGCGCTGCTCGAGTTGGGCGACCTGCTCGCGAAGCCGGTGCGCCAGCTGTCGCTCGGCGAGCGCATGAAGTGCGAGCTCGCGGCCGCCCTGCTGCACCGCCCGCCGATCCTGTTTCTCGACGAGCCGACGCTCGGGCTCGACGTCACCGCGCAGGAGGCGATCCGGCGTTTCCTCACGCAGTACCGCGACCGCCACGGCGCCACGGTGCTGCTCACGTCCCACTACATGCAGGACGTCACGGCGCTCGCGACGCGGGTCCTCATCATCAACCGCGGCCAGCTGCTGTACGACGGGGCGCTGGCGGCGCTGGTGGCACGGATCGCCCGCACCAAGCGGATCGAGCTCGTCCTCGCCGACGGCGTCACGGCGGACGCGCTCGCCGCGTTCGGCGACGTGAAGGAGTTCCGGTTCCCCAATGCCGTGCTCGAGGTGCCGCGTGAGGAGGCGGCCGCGACGAGCGCGCGCCTGCTCGCCGCCCTCCCCGTCGCCGACCTGTCGATCGAAGACCCGCCGATCGAAGACGTGATCCGGCTGGCGTTCGCCCACGGCGTCGCGGAGGACGATTGAGCCGGGTCGCCGAGTGGGGGCGCCGCTACGCGGCGCTGATCCGCAACGCCTGGCTCGTGGATCTGCAATACCGCGCGTCCATCGTGCTGTGGCTGTTGTGGGGCGTAACGGAGCCGGCGGTGGCGCTCGGCATCTGGTGGGCGATCGCGGGGGACGGTCAGGTCGCCGGCTACGCGCGCGCTGATTTCGCTCGCTACTTCTTCGCCCTGATGCTGGTGAACCAGCTGACCATCGCGTGGGACTCCTGGTACCTGGACGGCTGGATCCGCGAGGGCGAGCTCAACTTCCGGCTGGCGCGGCCGCTGCACCCCGCGCACGAGGCGGTCGCCGAGAACATCGCCTACAAGGCGCGCACCGCGGGGATGATCCTCGTGGTATGGCTGGTCGTGTCGCTGGTGTGGCCGGCGGTCCGGCTGCCGCTCGCGCCGGGCCGGTGGGCGCTCACCGCTGCCGCGGTGCTGCTCGCTGCGGCGATGCGCTTCTTCATCAGTTTCACGACGGGACTGCTCGCGTTCTGGACCACCCGCGCAACCGCGATCATGGAGCTCCACGCCGGCGTGTCGTTGTTTCTCTCGGGCCGGCTCGCGCCGCTCGCGCTGCTCCCGCCCGCGGTCGCCAGCGCGGCGGCGCTCTCGTGGTTCCCCTACATGCTCGCGTTTCCGGTCGAGCTCCTGACCGGCGCCGCGCAGAGCACGGCGATCGTGAAAGGCTTCGCCGGGCAGCTCGCGTGGCTCGGGGTCTGGATCGCGGCGTATCACCTCACGTGGACCCGGGGGCTGCGCCGCTACGGAGCGGTGGGAGGATGAGACAAGTGCGGAGTGCGGAATGCGGAATGCGGAATTTCAGTGGAGGGTCGTGCCACGAGGCCAAGCCCGAGGCACGAAACCCATCATGACATTCCGCATTCCGCACTCCGCATTGCGCATTCTCGCCGCCCTCTGGCGTCTCAACCTCGCGGAGGAGCTCCAATACCGCGCCAACTTCGTGGCGAGCGTGCTCGGTACCCTGTTCTGGATCGTCACGGCTCTGCTCACGCTGGCGGTGTTTTTCTCCCACACGACGCGCCTGGGCGGCTGGGACTACTGGGAGGTCGTCGTGCTGTTGGGTGTGTTCAACGCGCTCACCGGCGTGATCGAGGCGGTGCTGCGGCCGGGGATCGGCCGGCTGGCGGGCGAGGTACGCAGCGGGGGCCTGGATCTCGTGCTCGCGAAGCCGGTGGACCCCCAAGCGTTCGTCTCGTTCCGGCGGCTCGACATCTGGCGGCTCACCGACGTCGTGCTCGGGCTCGCGCTCGCGGGCTACGCGCTGCACCGGCTGGGGCGCGTGCCGTCATTCGCACAACTTGCGGCCTTCGGCTTGGCCCTGGCGGCTGCCGCTGTGGTGGTGTACGCCCTCTGGGTCGTGCTGATGAGCCTGGCGTTCTGGTTCGTGTCGGTCGAGAACCTGTCGGTGCTGTTCGACGCGGTGTACGAGGGCGCGCGCTATCCCGTCTCGGCGTATCCCGAGGCGTTGCGGTTCCTGTTCGTGTACCTGATCCCGATCGCGTGGACCACGACGATCCCCGCGTCCGCGCTCACCGGCCGGCTGGGGCCCGAGATCGGGCTCGTCGCCGCCCTCGTCGCCGGCGCGGCGCTCGCACTGGCGCGCCTCGTGTGGCGGACGGCGCTGAAGCGGTACACCGGGGCGAGCGGGTGACCTACCGGTCCGTCCACACGGCCAGCTCGTTCCCGCTCGGATCGGTGAAGTGGAACCGGCGGCCGCCAGGGAATGCGTAGGTCGTGCGGACGATCTTCCCACCCGCCTGCTTGAGCTTCGCCTCGACGTCTTCCAAACGGGCGGCGTAGATCACCACGAGCGGATTGGCGGGCCGGACGGGCGCGTCCTTCGTGAAGCCGCCGCTCAGGCGGCCGTCCTGGAAGCTCGTGTAGTCGGGTCCGTAATCCTCGAACCGCCAGCCGAAGACCTGTTGATAGAATTGCTTGGTCCGGCCGATGTCCGTCGCGCCGAACTCGATATAGTCGACCTGCCGGTCGTGATCGGCCTGCGTCATTGCAATCCTCGGAGGGGGGGTCCGATAAACTGCACCGCTGCCACGTGACACGCAAAGCCCCGCGATCGCAAGGCGATCGCGGGGCTCGTCGACCGAGCGGCAGGGACTGGTGCGGCCCTAGGACCGCGTCACTGTGTATTGCCCGCAGGCCGTGAATGCGACGGTCACGTTCGAAGCGGTCCCGTTGCGTGTGACGGTTACGTGCAACGTCCCGGCATCGAACTTCGGCCCGACGGTGCAGCTCGCGTTGTAGTGGAGCACCGGATCGGTCGACACGACCAGCGAGTACGTGTTCGTGCCACGTGTCCAAGTGGACGTGCCGTCAATGCTGAGCGTACCGCTCGGCAACCGCGCGTCGGGCTGGATCGAGCCCGGAACGTCCGCGGTGAACGTGCTGTTCCACGAGCGGTCGTGGCTCGCTGTGCTGCCGTCGGGGAAGGTGTAGGTGCTCTTGAAGTCCGTCTCGGTCTGCGAGATCACCGACGCGTCGCGATCGGTCTCACGCGTGCCGTTCACCACGAGAGAACGGACTTTGCCGTCCCGCACGTGCACCCAGGTGAGGTCGGTGAACACGGTCTTCACCGAGCGGTCCGCGACCGCCGGGGTGGGGTCGACGATGTCGATCGTCCCGCGCACGGTGTCGGCCTCGGTCCCCATCGAGAAGCCGCAGTCGGTGAACGCGATGCGCACCGAGTCGGGCACCCGGTCCCCGTCCGCGTTCGCCGGCGACGCTGGGCTGCGGGTGGGCATGCAGAACCCGTCACCGGACCCGAACGGGGTGATCGGCGCGCCCAGCCCGGGGAGGAACATCCCGCTCGATAGGGTCGCGCCATCGAGTTCGCTCTGCGCGTCGGCGACGACGGCCTCGCCGAGCAGGCTGGCCTCGGGGACGCTCAACGCCGGATTGTTCGAGTTGGAAGAGGCGGGCGAGGTGGTTTCGTTGGTGCACGCGGCTACGACAGCGAGCGCGACGGCCGCGACGCCGGCCGCAAGCCGGCGGAGGTGGCGGGTGGGCGGCATGACTCATCCTCCTGAGCGGTCGGGATCGGGTGGTATCATCATTGAAGAGTGTGGACGGACCCCGAGCGGTAACGTTAAGACCCCCCCCTCTGTCCGCCGGTTCCTGTGACCCGTGCGCCCACGGCCGCCCGCCGTAGCGCTTTGGAACCGGAGCGTCCAGCTCGGAGGCACGGGTGCGATCTAGGCGAGGATCTGGTCGATGGCTCGGAGCTCGTCGCTGGCGAAGCTCCGGTGCGCGAGCGCTGCCACGGCGTCCTCGACGTGCTGCGGCCGGCTCGCGCCGACCAGCACCGACGTGACTTCGGGGTGACGCAGCACCCAGGCCAGCGCCATCTGCGCCAGCGTCTGGCCCCGGGCGCGGGCGCATTCGGTCAAGCGGCGAACTCTCGCCACCACGTCCTCCGTGACCTCCTCGCGCTTCAGGAAGCCGTGCGGCTTGGCGGCCCGAGAATCGGTCGGAATACCGGACAGGTACCGGTCCGTGAGCAACCCTTGAGCGAGCGGTGAAAACGCGATGCAGCCGATCCCCTCCTCGCGCAGCACGGCGAGCAGGCCGCGCTCGATGCCGCGGTTCAGCATGCTGTACTTGGGTTGATGGATCAGACACGGTGTTCCCAGGGACTGCAGCAGCCGCGCGGCCTCCCTTGTCTGCTCGGGCGTGTATGACGAAATCCCGGCGTACAGCGCCCGCCCGCTGCGCACGGCGTGATCGAGCGCGCCCACGGTCTCCTCTAGCGGCGTCTCCGGGTCGGGCCGATGGTGATAGAAGATGTCGACGTAGTCGAGCCCCATGCGGCGCAGGCTCTGCTCGAGGCTCGCGATGAGGTATTTCCGAGAGCCCCAGTCGCCGTACGGGCCGCGCCACATCGGCCAGCCGGCCTTCGTCGAGATGATCAGCTCGTCGCGGTACGGCGCGAGATCGCGCCGTAACAGGCGGCCGAACGTCTCCTCAGCGGAGCCCGGCGGGGGACCATAGTTGTTCGCCAGGTCGAAATGCGTGATGCCGAGGTCGAACGCTCGACGCACCATCGCGCGCGAGTTGCTGAAACGATCCACGCCGCCGAAGTTGTGCCACAGCCCCAGCGAGATGGCGGGAAGCTTCACGCCGCTCTTGCCGCAGCGCTGGTAGGTCATGGCATCGTACCGGTGATCCGCCGGGCGATAGGACATATCGGTCGATTAAGCTGCATCGTGCATTGCGCCTCCCGCCAGGCGCAGCTACGGGCGCGTCGCCCCGACTGGGCGCCCCCGTTCTTGCGGCGCGGCGGGTTCCCAGTCACACTATCGGACTCTTTGCTTCGGAGCGCCCGTGCGATTCTGCAACTTGACCGTAGCGGCCGCCGTGGCCGTCTCCCCGCTTGCCGCGCAGGGGCCGCGCTTTGAGATCAGCGTACGGGCCGAGCTCCGGAACACACCGGTCACCGGCCGCGCGTATGTCTTCGTGACCCGCCGCGACGACGAGGAGCCCCGTCTCCAGGTGCATCACGAGAGCGACTGCACGCCCTTCTTCGGCGTGGACGTGAGCGCCCTCGCGCCCGGCACGGTGGCCGTGATCGACGGCTCCACGCTCGGCTACCCAGTAGCGAGCCTCACGGACATTCCGGCCGGCGATTATCGGGTCCAGGCGCTCCTCAGCGTGTACACCGAGTTCCACCGCGCCGATGGACACACCCTCTGGCTGCACGACGATCAGTGGGAAGGGCAGCAGTTCAACAAGTCACCGGGAAACCTGGTGAGCGAGGTCGAGCGCGTGCACCTCGACCCGCGCGCGGGATACACGGTCCGCCTCGAGCTCGGGCGCGCCCTGCCGCCGATCGAGCCACCGCCCGACACGAAGTGGGTGAAGCACGTCAAGATCCAGAGCAAGATGCTCACCGCCTGGTGGGGCCATCCGATGTACCTGGGCGCGACGCTGCTGTTGCCGCGCGACTACGACCGCGACACGACGCGGCGCTACGCCACCGTGTACCAGCAGGGCCACTTCACGCTCAACCCGCCGTTCGGGTTCTCGACCGACAGCGTCGCCGAAGCGCCGGCGCAGCGCTCGGCGCGTCTCAAGCGAACGCTGCGCGAGCCGGGATTCGAGTTCTACAAGGCTTGGAGCTCGGCCAATTTCCCGCGACTGATCGCGGTGACCTTCCAGCACGCGACGCCGTACTTCGACGATTCGTACGCCGTGAACTCGGCGAACAACGGACCGTACGGCGACGCGATCATGCTGGAGTTGATCCCGTATCTCGAGGAGCACTTCCGCATGAGGCGGGAGTCCAGAGCGCGGTTTCTCACCGGAGGCTCGACGGGGGGCTGGGAGGCGCTCGCGCTCCAGGTCTATCATCCCGACTTCTTCGGCGGCACCTGGGTGCTGTACCCCGATCCCGTGGACTTTCGCGCCTACGAGCTCGTCAACATCTACAGCGATACGAGCGCGTTCGTGTACCCGGTGACGGAGTGGATGAGTTACGAAGTGCCCGCTGAACGGGAGGTCACGGGTCAAGGGCGCATCAGCGTGCGGATGGAGAGCCAGTTCGAGGCGGTGCTGGGCAGCCACGCGCGGTCCGGCGAGCAGTTCGCGATCTGGGAAGCGACTTTCGGGCCGGCGGGGGAGGACGGCTATCCGGCCGAGCTGTGGGACCTCCTCACCGGGCACATCCGGCGCGACGTGGCCGAGTACTTCAAGGCCCACGACTACGACCTGCGGGACTACCTCGAGCGCAACTGGGCGACGCTCGGGCCCAAGCTCCGGGGGAAGCTCCATCTATTCACGGGCGACATGGACACGTTCTACCTCAACCTGGCCGTGTACCGGTTGGAGGAGTTCCTCCAGAATGCGCGTCCGGCCGCGGATGCCGAGTTCCGGTACGGGCGCCCGTTGAAGCCGCACGGCTGGCAGCCGTGGACCAACGCCGACCTGATCCGCATCATGGCGGCGCAGGCGGGGCGCTGAGCCGGTTCCCTCGAGTAGCTCACGTGAACGCGCTGCGTCCATTTCTGTGGCTCACCGCCACCGCCGCCCCGATTCCCCAGGCGGCCGCGCAAACCGCGCCGAGTGCCGACGAGTGGAGCGCGTATGGCCGGGACGCGGGGGGCTCACGCTATTCCCCGCTCGCACAGATCACCCGCGGCAATGTCGCTGGCCTCCGGCTCGCCTGGGTGTACCGCACCGGCGACTACCTGCGCGATCGCGGCCGCTTCGAGGCCGCCCCCCTCGTGGTGGACGGGACGCTCTACCTCTCGACGCCGGTCGGGCGTGTGATCGCGCTCGACCCGGCGCGTGGCACGGAGCGGTGGCGCTACGACGCCCGGGTCTCGCTCGAGGGCGACTACGGCGACTTCGCGAACCGCGGCGTGTCGACCTGGCTCGACCCGGCGGCGCGACCCGACACGCCGTGCCGCCGCCGGATCTTCCTGGCGACCGTGGATGCCCGCCTCATCGCGCTCGACGGTGGGACCGGGCGGCCCTGCACCGCTTTCGGCGCGGGCGGGACGGTGGACCTCGCCAGCGGCTTGCGCCACGCGCCGGCCTACCATTGGGAGTACGGGGTCACGTCGCCGCCCGCGGTGGTCGCTGGTCTCGTCGTCGTCGGCTCGGCGGTGAGCGACAACCAGCGCGTGGACGCGCCGGAGGGCGTGGTGCGGGCGTTCGACGCGCGCACCGGTGAGGAGCGCTGGAGCTGGGACCCGATCCCGCGAGCGCTGACCGCCGGCGCGGCTAACGCATGGTCGATCCTCTCGGCCGACCCGGCGCGCAACCTGGTGTTCATACCCACGGGGAGCGCAAGCCCGGACTTCTACGGCGGCGAGCGCCGCGGCGACAACCGCTACGCCAACTCGGTGGTGGCGCTCGAGGCCGCGACGGGCCGCGTCGTGTGGTCGTTCCAGGTCGTGCACCACGATCTGTGGGACTACGACATCCCCGCGCAGCCCGTGCTGTTCACGCTGCGTCGCGCCGGCCGAGCGATTCCGGCCGTGGCCGTCGCGACGAAGATGGGGCACCTGTACTTGCTCGATCGCCGCACCGGAGCGCCGCTCACGCCTGTGGAGGAGCGTGCCGTCCCCGCGAGCGACGTCCCGGGGGAGGAAGCCTGGCCGACGCAGCCGTTCCCTCCCGCCGCCTTCCGGCTCGCGCCGCAGCGTCTCGCGCCGGCTGATGCGTTCGGCGTGACGGCCGCGGCGCGCGCGCAGTGCCGCGACCGCATCGCGGCGCTGCGCTACGAGGGGGTGTTCACGCCCCCCTCGCTCCGAGGCACCATCATCTTTCCCGGCAACATCGGCGGGATGAACTGGTCAGGAGTCGCAGTGGACGAGCGGCGCGGCGTGCTGATTGCCCCGACCAACCGGCTCGCGATGGTCGTCACCCTCATTCCGCGCGACAGCCTGGGCGCGACGCGCCACGCCCACCCGCACACGGAGATCAGCTCCCAGCGCGGCACACCTTACGGGATGATGCGCGACGTGCTGGTCGACTCCGCGGGCGTGCCCTGCAATCCGCCACCGTGGGGAGCGCTCACCGCTGTCGACCTGAACAGCGCCCGCGTGAAGTGGGAGGTGCCGCTCGGAGCCGTCCCCGGGGTCGCCCCCGGCTCGATTAACCTCGGCGGCGCCATCGTTACCGCCGGAGGATTGGTCTTCATCGCCGGCACGTACGACCAGCACCTCCGAGCGTTCGACGAGGAGAGTGGACGCGAGCTGTGGAGCACGAGCCTCCCCGCGGGCGCACAGGCGCTCCCCATCAGCTATCGCGCCGAGGGCCGCCAGTACGTGGTCGTCAGCGCCGGCGGCCACGACCGCCTGCGCACCACGATGGGCGATTACGTGCTGGCGTTCACGCTGCCGGGTGCCGGTGTGCCCCTTCCCGACACGGCCGCCGCTCCGGTCGAAGGGGCGTACGCCGGTGAGACCCGGGTTGGGGGCGCGCGCATCGGATTCGACCTGACGATCCAGGCGGTGGGCGACTCGCTCACGGCATCCATCGCACGGATCGATTCGCTCCGGGTGGCGGGAGCGGTTACGGTGCGACGCGCAGGACGAAGCGTCACGGTGCGGGTGCCGTTTGACTACCCCGCGAAACAGTGTGCCGGGATCCTCACGGCGACGGGGGACCAGTGGAACGGCGCCCGCCTGCTCGAGGGGGACGTGGAGGTGACGGGGTCGTGCGGCGGCGGCCCGCCCGAGCACGGCACGTTCGCGCTGTGGCGGACGCGGTAAACGGGCCCGCGTCCGCGCGCGTAGCCTACAGGACTCCCATCGGAGGCTTTCCCTTGTCCGCGACTCCCCGTTTGCTCGCCGCGGCCCTCGCTTGCGGCGCCGTCACGGCGCTTCCAGCCCAGGGCGTTCACCACGGGCTCGACCCCGCGAACCTCGACACGACGTGCGCTCCCTGCCAGGACTTCTACCGCTACGCGAACGGCGGCTGGTTGGCCCGCACCTCGCTGCCGCCCGAATATGCGAGCTACGGCAGCTTTACCGAGCTGGTCGAGCGCAACAACGAGACGCTGCACCGTATCGCCGACCGGCTCGCCGCCGCCGCGCCCTCCACGCCGAAGACAACCGACGGCAAGCTCGGCGCCTTCTATGCATCGTGCATGGACTCGAGCGCCGTCGAGCGGGCCGGCGCCGGTCCGCTGCAAGCGGAGCTGGGCCGCCTCGCGGCGATCAAGTCGACCGGTGAGCTGGTGAGCGCCGTGGCGCGGCTGCACGGCAGCGGCCGAGAAGCGCTCTTCAACTTCGGCGGCACGCCGGACTTTAAAAACAGCACCATGACGATCGCCTCCACTTCCCAGGGCGGCCTCGGTCTCCCCGACCGCGACTATTACGTGCGCTCCGACTCGACCGCGACGGCGCTGCGCGCTGCCTACCTGCGCTACGTGTCGGCCACGCTGCAGCTGCTCGGCGACCAGCCGGTCGCGGCGGATTCGACCGCCCAGCGCGTCCTGACCCTCGAGACCGCGCTCGCCCGCGCGTCGCTCACGCGGGTCGAGCGCCGCGACCCGAGCGCCAACTACCACAAGATGCCGCTCGCCGCCGCCGACTCGATTACGCCCCACGTGACGTGGGCCTCGTTCCTGCGCGACGCCGGCGCCCCCAAGACCGACGCCATCAACGTGGGCCAGCCCCGCTTCTTCCACGCGGTCGACAGCCTGCTCACCGCCGTGCCGCTCGCCGACTGGCGCGCCTACCTGCGGTGGCACCTGGTGCGTCAATCGGCCCAGTGGCTCTCGCGTCCGTTCGTGAACGAGAGCTTCCGGTTCCAGAGCGCACTCACCGGCGTGAAGGAGCAACAGCCGCGCTGGAAGCGCTGTCTCCAGGCGGCGAACTTCCTGATGGGCGACGCGATCGGGCAGGCGTACGTGAAGGAGACGTTCGGCCCCGACGCGCGCCGCCGGGCGCTCCAGATGGTGGACAACCTCATCAGCGCCCTCGACGACCGGCTGCACACGCTCGAGTGGATGGGCGACTCGACCCGCGCCCAGGCGCTCACCAAGCTGCGCGCCATCCGGAAAAAAATCGGCTACCCCGACAAGTGGCGGGACTACTCCACGCTGGTGGTCGATCGCGGGCCGTTCCTGGGCAACGTGCTGCGTGCCCAGGCGTTCGCCACCCGGCGCAACCTCGACCGCATCGGCAAACCCGTGGAGCGTGACGAATGGCGCATGACCACACCGACGGTCAACGCGTCTTACAACCCGTCGCTCAACGACATCACCTTCCCGGCGGGCATCCTCCAGCCGCCGTTCTTCGACCCCGCGGCCGACGACGCGGTGAACTATGGTGGGATGGGGGCCGTGATCGGGCACGAGATGACCCATGGGTTCGACGACCAGGGGCGTCAGTTCGACGCCGTCGGCAACCTGCGCGACTGGTGGACGGCCGACGACGCGGAGCGCTTCAAGGGGCGCGCCGGCCTGGTGGTGCAGCAGTTCGATTCATACACGGTGGTGGACAGCGCGACCCACGTGAACGGCCGGCTGACGCTAGGTGAGGACATCGCGGACCTGGGCGGGCTCAAAGTCGCCTACGCCGCGTTCCAGCGCTCGCTCGCGGGGCTTGCCCGCCCGCCCGACATCGACGGGCTCACGCCGGAGCAGCGCTTCTTCCTCGCCTGGGCCCAGATCTGGCGCGCCAAGGCGACCGACCAGTCCCTGCGCAACCAGGTGACCGTGGACCCGCACGCGCCGGCGCGGTGGCGCGTCATGGGGCCGCTCTCGAACCTCCCCGAGTTCGCCCGGGCGTTCCACTGTCAGGCCGGCGACCCGATGGTGCGGCCGGACAGCCTCAGGGCGCAGATCTGGTAAGGACTGGAGCGACGAAGTCGCGGGTTAGGCGACACAATCGGCGTGCTGGCAGGACCTTCAGGGCCCAATTCGGGTGCAGCCGCGGTCCTCGCGCGCCCTTAAATGTGGCGCAGTTGCCGTCACGCACCGCAGACGGCATCGTTCCCGGCCGTCGCTGCTCTCTCGGAGGAGTCATGCGCCATTCGCTCGTCTTGATTGCCGGCACGTTGGCTGCCGCCCTGCCTCGGCCCGGCGCGGCCCAACAGGCCGTCGACACGGGGTACGCCAAGAGCGAGGCGATGATCCCGATGCGCGACGGCGTCAAACTGCGCGTCGTCATCCTGGCGCCGCGTAGCGCCGCGCCGCTCCCCATTTTGCTCCAACGCACGCCATACAACGCCAACGGCGCGATCGGCCTGGCGCGCCGCGCCAAGGAACTCGGCCTGGAGGGTTACATCATCGTCTTCGGTGACATCCGCGGTCGGTTCGGCTCCGAAGGCACGTTCGACATGAATCGCCCGCCGCGCGGGGGATCTCGGGCGATCGACGAGAGCACCGACGCCTACGACACGATCGACTGGCTCGTGAAGAACGTGCCGAACAACAACGGTAAGGTCGGCACATTCGGTGTCTCGTACCCGGGGTGGCTCACGGCCGTCACGGGGATGGGCCCGCACCCCGCCCTCAAGGCGATCTCACCCCAGGCGCCGATGGGCGACACCTGGATGGGCGACGATTTCTTCCACCAGGGGGCGTTTCGGTTGAGCTACGGCACCGAGTACACCTGGAGCATGGAGTCCTCGTCCGACCAGAGCGAAGATCCGTCGCCGTCCCGTTACGACCTGTACGAGTGGTACCGCTCGTTTCCGACCCTGGGCGCGCTCGCCCGCACCGCACGCGCCGATCGGTGGCCGAGCTGGCACCGCTTCTCGGAGCATCCGGCGTACGATTCAGCGTGGCGGGCCCGCGCGCTGCCGCGCTATATGAGTCACGCGACCGTACCGACGCTCGTGGTGGGAGGATGGTGGGACCAGGAGGACGAGTACGGTCCGCTCGCCCATTACGCGGCGATCGAGCGCACCGACACCGCGCGCCTCGCGCACCTGGTGATGGGTCCGTGGTACCACGGCCAGTGGTCTGGCGATTCCGGCACGGCGCTGGGCAACGTCCGCTTCGGCCGCCCTACGGGGGTCGAGTACCGGGAGCTCCAGTCCCGCTGGTTCGCGTACTGGCTTAAGGGCGAAGGAGACGGGCGGTTCCCTAAGGCGTGGCTGTTCGACGCCGGCACCAACACCTGGCGCAGCTTCGACACGTGGCCCCCCGCGAACGCCGTGCCGCGGCGGCTGTACTGCCGCGCCGACGGCGCGCTGTCGTTCGATGCGCCGACGGCGGCCGAGGGGAGCGACCAGTTCACGTCCGACCCGGCGCATCCCGTGCCGTACCGCCCGCGACCGGTCGAGCTCACCTACTCGCGCACCTCGCGCTGGCGGCGCTGGGAGACCGAAGATCAACGCTTCGTGGACGGGCGGCCCGACGTGCTCACCTGGCAGACCGCCCCGCTCACCGAGGATGTGGCGGTGGCGGGCGACGTTGTGGCGCACCTCTACGCCGCGACCACCGGCAGCGATGCCGATTGGGTGGCGAAGCTCATCGACGTCTATCCCGACACCGTGGCGGGCCGGCCGGAGATGCAGGGCTACGAGCTGATGGTGACGGCAGACATCATGCGCGGGCGGTACCGCAAGAGCTGGGAGCGTCCGGAGGCGATCCCGCCGAACACCGTCCAGCCATTCACGGTGGACCTGCACCAGCAGGCGTACACGTTCCAGAAGGGCCACCGCATCATGGTCCAGGTGCAGAGCACCTGGTTCCCGCTGTACGATCGGAACCCGCAGACCTTCGTGCCCAACATCTTCCAGGCGCGGGCCGAGGACTACAAGGCCCGCGTGCATCGGGTGTATCGCACGGCACAGTATCCGTCGAACGTCGAGGTCGACGTGCTGCCGCCGACACCCTGAGCGCCGCGACGCTCTCCATCGGAGACTCCATGCGCCATTATCGTCTTGCCCCGCTCGCGCTGCTGCTTGCTCCCGCCGCCCTGGCACAGACTCCGCTCCCCTTGAAGCACTCCCCCCAACGCACGGTCCCGGCGATCACGGCCGGTGACCTCATGACCCGGCTCTACATCCTGGCGGACGATTCGCTCGAGGGGCGCGAGGCGGGGACAGTCGGCAACTTCAAGGGGACGGAGTACATCGCCCGGGAGGCGAGGCGGATGGGGCTCGTCCCGGCGGGCGACAGCGGAACGTACTTCCAGACAATCCCGCTCAAGGCGCGCACGTTTGACACGACCTCGACGTTCGCCGTCGGCGGTGCAGCGCTCGTCCCGTTCGGCGACTACGTGCCCCTCACCCGCGAGCGTCTCGACAACCACGCGGTGCCGATCGTGTACGGGGGCGAGGCGCGGGACACGACGCACCTGATCGCAGCGGAACAGGCGAGCGGCAAGCTCGTCGTGCTCGCCGTGGCCGGTGGCTTCGGCGGGTTGCGCGCGCTGCGCGCCGCGCCGCGGATCAAGGGCGCCGTGGCCGTCGCGCTCGTGGGCCTGGACAGCCTGCCACCACCCTTCCTCGGCTTCTTCCGGCGCCCGCAATCGTTTCTCGACGACGCTCCGGCGGGGGGGGAGCGGCCGACGCCCGTACTGCTGATCGGGCACGCCGCTGCCGCGAAGATGTTCAGCACGCCGCTGGAGCAGCTCACCGTCGGGGCGGCGGGCGGGACCGCCGCGCTGAGCCTGCGGTACTCGGTCGAGCCCGCCGCATACCCGGCCCGGAACGTCGTAGGCATCGTCCCCGGCGGCGACCCGAAGCTCAGGGGCGAGTACGTCGCGATCGGCGGCCACAACGACCACATCGGATTCAACCATGCCCCCGTGGACCACGACTCCATCCGCATCTGGAACCACATCGTGCGTCCCGAAGGAGCGGACGACGCCGCCAAGCGCGCCACGCCGCAGCTACAGGCGCGGGTCGACTCGGCGCTCGCCGCGTTCCGCGCCCGGCACTCCGCGGCGGCGGCCGATCGCCGCGACTCGATCTCGAACGGCGCGGACGACGACGGCTCCGGCTCCGTCGCGGCCCTCGAGATCGCGGAGCAGATCGCGGCGCTCAAGCGAAAGCCGAAACGCTCGATCCTGTTCGTGTGGCACACCGGCGAGGAGAAGGGGCTACTCGGCTCGCGCTACTTCACCGACCATCCCACCCTGCCGCGGGACTCGATCGTGGCGCAGCTCAACATGGATATGGTGGGCCGCGGGAGTGCGGACGACGAGACCGGACGCACCAAGGACTCCGTGCCGCTCCACGGCGCGCCCGGCTACGTGCAGCTGGTCGGCTCCCGCCGCCTCTCGACCGAGCTGGGCGACTTGATCGAGACGGTGAACAAGGACGGCCACCACGGCCTCGCGTTCGACTACGCGATGGACGCGGACGGCCACCCGTCGAACATCTATTGCCGCTCGGACCACTATGAGTATGCGCGCTACGGCATCCCGATCACGTTCTTCACGACGGGGCTGCACTCCGACTACCACCAGGTGACCGACGAGCCCGAGTATATCGACTACGATCACATGGCCCGGGTCGCGAGTCTGGTGGAGGACGTCGCGGTCCATGTGGCCGACCTGGACCACCGAGTGGTCGTGGACCATCCCAAGCCGGATCCGACCGCCCCGTGCCGGCAGTAAGGGGTTAGTTCCCGTGAGCCGGGGCGATCGACGTCTCTGCGAGGTTGTTTCGCTCGGCCCTGTGGGTCGCTACGTCGATGGCCGTCTTCCCCAGGATCAGGACCACGAGCGCCGGCAGCGGCGACCCGAGGGCAGTCACGAGGAGGCCGCCACCGAGAATCGTGATGTGCAGCACGGCCACACGCCGGTACGGTAGCGTCATGAGCTGTGTGAGCTGGACGCGACGGTACTCGCCGTTCGCGAGATAGTTGTGAACGAAGGAAACCCCGTGGCTCCCGACGAGCGCCGCCACCGCGACGCCGAGCTGGGCCTGCCGAACCGCTTCGATCAGCCCGGGCACGCCCGATGCGCCGCCCCCGCCTCCGTGGGTCTGCCCTCCGCCGAACAGGCTGAGAACGAAGATGCCGTGTACGAACGTGAACATCCCGTAGTGCACCATGAAGAAAGGGATCACAAAGAGCTTCCCCACCCACGCGATGCTCACCTGCGGATACGCGCACACCATGCGGAGCACGTTGAACGCGCCGACGACTACGTTCTCGCACCAGTACAGGAGCAAGACGACAAAGACCGTCCAGTGATGGGCAAGGACCCCGACCAAGGGGATGGCGTTGACGAGGAGGAGCGGGATGACGGAGGGCGGCCAGCGCTGTGGGGCCCGGGGAGCGGCGGCGGTCATGCAAGATAATGGTGGTCACTGTTGCGCATGCGCTATGTCGCGGGGATGACACACTAGAGCCTTGACGAGTGAAAACTCGCCCCGTAGCTTCGCCGCCACACGAACGGTTGATAGGCTTACCGTCGGGACGCTCGCGCGGAGGTGCCCTGTGGCGACGGACGTGAGGGAGTTCCTAGAAAGCTACGATCTGTACACCAGATTCCAGCCCCACAAGTCGGTGTGGTGGAACGGCGACTGGCCGCAGGTGGTGGAGGTGCTGTGCCGCGCGTGCGGCGCGAAGCGGTCCCACAGAGTGTGGCCGAGCAAGGTGGCTGGGTTCACCCTCGAGTGGGGCGTGTACATGCTTCACGGCGCCTGTGAGCACTGCGGCACCGACGGCGTAATATTCTGGGTCGAGGTGAACCAGCGGGAGGGGTGGATGCAGAAGGCCGGGCAGCTCCCCGCCCTCCCCGAGGCGAGTGCCCGCAAGCGGAGCCTGCAACCAGCTGGTTCCGCGTAGCCTCGACTCCAGTCGCAAGCACGAGTCCGACGCCCTGTGAAGCCCGGTAGCGCGCATTTGCGCTGCCGGGCTTCAGGTCTTTGTCTCGGTCCTCGCCGCAGGGCTGCTCCAGGGCTAGGTTCTCTCGCGATGCTCACTTCATGGATCGGCGGCATCCTCGCCCGCGACCTCCGGGCCCTGCGGCGCGAGATCGAAGCGTATCCCAACGAGCGGGACTTGTGGCGGGTTCAGCCCGGCATCTCGAACTCCGCGGGGAACCTGGCACTCCACCTGGCGGGCAACCTCCAGTACTTCCTCGGCGCCGTGCTGGGCGAAACCGGGTACGTGCGCGACCGCGACGCCGAATTCCAGCGGCGCGACGTGCCGCGTGTCGAAGTGCTGCGGGGGATCGATGCGGCGCTCGATGCGGTGGCGCGCGCCATGGCGCGCCTGAGCGAGCGGGATCTCGCGCAGCCATACCCGCAGCCGGTGGGTGGGATGAACGTGACGACGGGGGACTTCCTGCTCCATCTCGCGGCGCATTTCACCTATCACCTGGGCCAAGTCGACTACCACCGCCGCCTGCTCACGGGACAAGCGGGGCAGATCCGCGCCGTGGCGCTCACCGAGCTGTCGAGCGCGACGGCAGCGCCGGGGCGCTAGCGACCGCAACCCTCGCCGCGCGCAGGGCGGCGCCGCAGCTCGCGCCGGCCGCCACAAACCCGACCGCCGGTTCCGCAGCGTAACTACGGCCGTAGGTTCGACACCTCTACCCATCCAGGGAGCACTCATGGCCACCTGGCACCGACTCGGGCTACGCGACGAGCTGCTCGCGCGCGTTCCGTTCTCCGTCAAGCTCGAACGTCATCAGATCGCGGTGTTCCTGCACGACGGCCGTTTCACGGCGATTTCCAACATCTGCAACCACAAGGGCGGGCCGCTGTGCGAGGGCCGCGTGCGGGGGGAGTTCGTGATGTGCCCCTGGCACGGTTGGGAGTACAGCGTGGTCACCGGAAAGGGGCCCGCGGGCTACGACGAGGAGCAGGTGCCGTCGTTCGCCGTCGAGGAGCGTCAGGACGGGGTGTACGTTCAGACCCCGCCCGTGATGCCGCGTAAGCTCGTCAAGCACAAGCCGTCGCACCTGCTGGAAACCCACTCCAAGCCCCCCGGCGCGCCGCCGCGCGTGCTCGGCATTTCGACGACCGCGATGGACGAAGCCAACCCGCGCTTCTCGACGTCCGATGCGCTGCTCGAGCACGCCATGACGAGGGCGCGCGACCTCCAGACCGACACGCAGCTGATCAAGCTGCGCACCCTCAAGTTTCAGCATTGCGAGGGCAACTATTCCAAGGCGTCACACGCCTGCACCTGGCCGTGCGCCATCACCGAGCGCGACCCCGACGACCAGCTCTCCGCCGTGTACGAAGGCCTGGTGCACTGGGCGGACGTGGTGATCATCTCCACCCCGATCCGCTGGGGCAATGCGTCGTCGCTGTACTACAAGCTCGCGGAGCGGCTGAACTGCGTGCAAAACCAAATCACCATCCACAACAACCGGCTCATCAAGAACAAGGTCGCGGCGTTCATCATCACGGGCGGACAGGACAACATCCAGGCGGTGGCCGGCGGCATGCTCACCTTTTGGTCCGAGCTCGGCTTCGTGTTCCCGCCGTTCCCCTTCATTGCCCACTCGCGCGGCTGGGACGCCGAAGACATGCAAAACAACGTCCGGCAGGTGCAAGCGAGCGAGGCGCTGCGCGAAGCGGCGCGTGAGCTGGTGGAGCGGGCGGTGGACTTCTGGAAGATCCTGGAGCAGAACCACGCGATGATGGAGAAGCCGATGGAGCGGGCCGGCCGCAAGGCGAACCCCCTGGCCAACCCGGAAGAGGCGATCGTATGAGCAGGCGGATGGATATCGCCAAGGGGTACGAGAAGGCGTTGGTCGCCGGTGATCGCGCGGCGGTGGGAAAGATCTTTCACGACGACATCGCGTACTGGGTGGCCGGGGTGCCGCCGATTGGCGGCGAGTGGCGGGGTCGGGAGCGGGTGCTCGATGCGCTGTGGAACCGCGAGCCCGGCCTGGGGGCGGCCGAGTGGGGCTATGAGGACGTGTGGCGCGACTGGTACGACGCCGAGGAGCGCGTGATCGTGGAAATCCGGGAACGGAGCTGGCTCAAGAGCGCCCCGGAGGACGTGATGGACCAGCGCACCTGCGTGGTGATCCGGTTCCGGGGGGACAACATCTGCGAGATGCGGGATTATACCGACTCTCACATCTACGAAGAGTTCCTGACCCGGCACCAGAGGGAGCTGCCGAAGTTCGCGGCGCAGTTCCCACGCTAAAGCGTGGGCTCGGCGAAGCACTGTGCTAAAGCACACACCACGCTTTAGCGTTGGGCCGCGCCGAGCCCATCCTTCAAGATGGGGAACGCCGGCAGGGGACCCCTAGAACCGGTCCAGCACCCGGTCCCTCCGTCGCGCTACCCAGTACAGCGGCACGCCCAGCATGAGCGCGGCCCCCGCGGCGACCCACGCGTCGGCGATGCTCCGCATCCGCGCCAGCCAGCCCCACCCCGTCTGCCCCGCCACGCCGCCCAGGTTCGCGAAGAACGAATCGAGCGAAATGATGGTCGCGCGCTGAGCCGATGGGATGTGAGCGTTCAGGTAACCCTGCTTGACCGGCATCAGCACGCCGAGCGCGATACCGTACACGAGATACAGCGCCACCACGACGTAGAAGTTGCGCAGCAGGCCGCACAACACGATGGCTGCGGTCTGCACGACAACGGACCCGATCAGCAGCCCCGTGCGCGTGCGCAGCACCCGCGTGAGCGGCGTGACCAGCGCGTTGCCGGCGATCAACGTGAGCGATGTGAGCGCGGCGATCACGCCCGACACCCACACCGCCTCACGCCCGAGCAGGTCGAGAAAGTAGCGCTGCCAGCTGTAGAACCCGAAGATCATGAAGCTCATCGAGACGAGCGAAGCCAGCATCACGGGACGCACCACGGGATGGTGCAGCCCGTACCGCATCCCTTCCACGAACACGCGGCGCATCTCGGCCGGCACGCGCGCCAGCGTGAGCGCGCGACGCGTGAACCCGGGCTCCGGCATGCCCCACCATGCGAGCCCGAACAGGGGCACCACGACCGCGGCGCGCACGAGATACGGCGCGGCCAAGTCGAGCTGGCCGAGCAGGCCGCCGCCGAGGGTGCCGACCAGCATCGCCGCCCCGAACGTCATCTGGCCGCGCGCGAACACCGGCTCGAGCGGCCCGGTGTGGCCCGTCGCTTTGAGCGCATCCACCAACCAGGCATCCACCGCCCCCGTGTAGAAGGTGTAGCCGAGCCCGAGGAACACCGACACCCACACGAACGGCCAGAATCCCCAGCCGAAGCGCGCGATCGCCACGTACAGCAACGTCGTGACGAACAGCGTCCCGAGGCACAGCAGCAGCGACACCCGCCGGCCCAGCGTATCCGCCACGACGCCGGTCGGGATCTCAAACAGTACGTTCCCGAGCGTGAACGCGGCGTTCGTCAGCATCACCTGGAAGATGTCGAGGCCGGCGTGGAGCTTGAACAGCGTGTCGATGCCCCAGATGAGAGACATCGCCAGGTTGAACAGGCCTGTGATGAGGAGATAGGTGCGGATGATGCGGGCGCTCACGGAACGTGCGCCTCGAGCCATTGCTGCGCGATGGTCCGGATGTCCCGGTGCTCCACGTCCGCGGCCGCGTTGAGGCGGCGCATCTCGTCGTCCGAGATCTTCCCCCCTAGCTCGTCCAGCGCCGACGCCAAGCCGGCGTAGCGCGCGAGGGTCCCAAACCGCACCACCGGTGCCGCTTCGTAGGGCGGGAAATAGTGCTGCTCGTCCCGCAGCGCGACGAGGTGCAGCGCCGCGATCTGCCCGTCCGTCGAATTCCCGGCGATCACATCCACCTTCCCGTCCGCCAGCGCGCGGTAGGTGAGGCCCAGGTCCATCGCCGTCGGGGGCGCGGCGAAGCGCAGCCCGTAGGCTCGCGCCAACCCCTGGAAGCCGTCGGCACGCTCGAGGAACTCGTAGCCGAAGCCCGCGTGCCAGCGCGGGGCCACCCTGCGCAAGTCGGCGATGGTCTTCAGCCCGTACCGCTCGGCGTCGGCCCCGCGCACCAGGATGGCGAAGGTGTTGTCGAACCCAAAGGGCGCGAGCCAGCGCAGCCCGAACTCGCGGCTGTACGCGCTCGCGACCCAGCGGAACACGCTGTCGCGGTCGGCAATCGGTGGCTGCTTGAGCACCGCCGTGAACGCGGTGCCCGAGTATTCGACGTACAGATCGATCTGCCCCGCCGTGATCGCCTGATGACACACGAACGTGCCGCCCAGGTGCAGCCGCCGCTGCACTGGCACGTGCAGCCGACGCTCGATCTGTTGCGCCACGATCTCCGCCAGCAGGTCGGACTCGGTGAAGTTCTTCGCGCCCACAACGATGCGGTCGTGCGACTTGCAGCCGGCGAGCAACGGCACGAGCGACAGTGCGACCGTGACGGCGCGTCGACCCGCGTCCCTCACTTCGCCCCCCACGCCACTCTCCGTTCCACGAACCCGAGCGCCCCGTCCGCCGCCAGAGCCATGAGCGCGGCGGGCAGCGCGCCCGCCATGATCAGCGTGTCGTCCACCGTCGCCACGCCGCGGAAGATGTAGACGCCGAGCCCGCCCGCGCCGATCGCCGCCCCGATCGTCGCCACGCCCACGCTCACCACGGTCGCGACCCGAATCCCGGCGAGGATCACGCCCGCGGCGAGCGGCAGCTCCACCAAGCGCAGCAGCTCGCCATCGGTCATGCCCATACCCCGGCCCGCCTCGCGCACCGCCGGGTCCACGCCGGCGATGCCCGTATACGTGTTCCGGATGATCGGCAGCAGCGCGTAGACGATGAGGGCGGTGATCGCGGTCCAGGCCCCGATCCCGAAGACCGGGATGAGAAACCCGAACAGCGCGAGGCTGGGAATCGTCTGAAACACGTTCGCCAGCCCGAGCACCGGCGCCCGCCACGCCGGACGGCGCGTGAGTACGATGCCGAGCGGCACGCCCACGACGATCGCGGCGCCCGTCGAGACGGCGACCAGATAGACGTGCTGCCAGGTGAGCCCCAGCAGCTCGGCCGTGTTGCGGGCGTAGAAGGACAGGAGGCTCATCGTTCCTCGGCTAACCCCGGGCCGCCGGCCCGGGGTCAGCCGCGCTCATGAACGCCACGGCTTCCGGCTGCGTCGACCCCCGGAACTCTTGCGGCGTCCCCAGGAACACGAGCCGCCCTTCCTGCATCAGCCCGAGCCGTGTGCCTAGTAGCAGGCCTTCCCGCACGTCGTGCGTCACGAACACCATTCCCTTCCCGAGCCGGCCCTCGAGGCTGCGGAACTCGCGCTGCAGCTCCACCCGCGTGATGGGGTCGAGCGCGCCGAACGGCTCGTCGAGCAGCAGCAGCGGGGGATCGGCGGCGAGAGCACGGGCCACGCCGACCCGTTGGCGCTGGCCTCCCGAGAGCTGGTGCGGGTAGCGCGCCAGGAACGCCCCAGGGTCGAGCCCCACGAGGGCGAGCAGCTCCCGCACCCGTGCGGCGATGCGCTCGGCGGGCCATCCTTCGAGCCGCGGCACCAGCCCGACATTTTGCGCCACGGTAAAGTGGGGAAACAGCCCCACCTCTTGGATCACGTAGCCGATGCGACGCCGCAGCCGCGTCGGCTCGAGACCCGCGGCGCGCTCACCCGCCACGAGCACTTCCCCGGTGGTCGGCTCGAGCAACCGGTTGATGAGCTTCAAGGTGGTCGTCTTTCCCGACCCGCTGCGGCCCAGCAAGACGAGGGTCTCGCCGACGCCCACGGTAAAGGATACGTTTTGCACCAGGTTCCGGCCGCTCGCCGGCAGCGCGTACCCGAGCCCCCGCACCTCGAGAGTCGCTGTCACGCCGGCCCCGCAAGGACCATCAGGAAGCGGGCGTCGTCGCTCGTGCCGTGCCACCGTGCCGCGAGGCCGGCGTCGGTGAGAATCCGCCGGAAGGTGTCGGCGTCGTACTTGTAGGAGTGGTTCATCTCGAGCCGCTCTCCGGCGGACAGCATCAGCGACTCGCCGCCCACATGGGCCGCGACGTCGCGCGTCGCGCGGAAGTGTTTGGCGAGCGGGTGCAGGCCGGGGAGCCGAACGTCCACGCCGTCCTCGAAAACGAGCTCGCCGTCTTGCTCGGTGATGCCGACCGCGACGAGCGGTGCCCAGGCGAAACGGCGGTTGAGCGGGTTGTCGTAGCCCGCGACGGTCTGCTGAGCGGCGTAGATCTCGCCGTCCACGAGCAGTGAGTCGTGCGGTCGCAGCAGCGCGCGCAGCTGGCGCGCCGCGGCGAGTGGGTCGAAGGCACCCAGCGTGTTGCCGAGCAGCAGGACCAGCCGCGGGGGCGTGTCGGGGTCGGGGGCGAGCGCGGCGAGGTGATCGGGGCGGGTGAAATCGGCCTTGATCCCCTGCACCGGGAGTCCCGCCCCGATGGCTCCCAGGCAGGCCAGTTCCAGCAGCGCCTGGCTCGTGTCGACGGGAACGTAGGAGACGCGAACTCCGTGAGCCTGCAGCGCGTTCATGAGAAGCAGATCCTTGTCCCCCTGGCCCGAGCCCAGGCTCAAGACTTCGAGCGGACCGGGACGGACGAGGCGCGCCAGGTCGTCCGCGGACTGCGCGATGAGGGACCGCGACCGCACGTAGTTGCGGTAGGCTCCGTCCGAGCAGAGGGCCAGCCAGGCCCGCACGGACAAGGGAAACCAATAGAAGAATTTCTCGGCGAAGCGGCGCGCCCGAAACGCCGCGACGAATTCGTCGGCGAGATCGTTCTCGGTGAGCAACGCGTGGATCGCGATCACGGCTCAGAGTTATCGGTTGACGGGTGCGACGGCAACCCGTTATGGTAAGCTGACCAGCCGTCGTTCTGTTTCCCCAAGCAGGGAGGATTTACCAATGCAGATCGTCGAGACGCAGGAACTGGTGCCCAGCTGTCATCGTCCCGAGATCGTCGAGACGAGCGAGCTGCAGCCCACCTGCCACTCCTGAGGGAGATCGGCTGGATGCACGAAGGGGCCCGGACCGATCTCGGGCCCCTTTCGCGTTTCCTGGGTGCGGAGCCGCGACTGGGGTTCGGAGGATGGGCGGTGGGCGGCGCCGGCTGGGGGACGGCGGGAGCGGAGCGCGAGCGCGAGGCGGCGATCCGGCGCGCCGTGGAGTGCGGCGTCACCTTCTTCGACACTGCACCGATCTACGGCGGGGGCGAGTCGGAGCGGCTGTTGGGTCGCGCGCTCCACGCCCATCGGGAAGATGTGGCTATCGCCACCAAGGTCGGTCCCCGCGACGACCCGCGCGCATCGCTCGAGGCCTCGCTGCGTCGGCTCGACACCGACTACGTGGACGTTGCCCAGCTGCACGAGGCGCTGGAGCGCTGGGAGTGGCAGCTCGAGAAGCTCCAGACGCTCCAGGTCGAGGGGAAGGCGCTCGCGCTCGGCCTGTGCAACGCGACCCACTTGCAGCTCGAGCGGGCCCTCAGCATCGCGCCGCTCGCGACTTATCAAGCCCCTTACAACCTGTTCGACCGCGACGTCGAGGAGCGCGAGCTGCCGCTGTGCCGCGACCGCGGCCTCGCCTTCCTCGCCTACCGACCGCTCGCCGCCGGGCTGCTCACCGGGAAGTACGCCGCGCCGCCGCAGTTCGCCGAGCACGACCACCGCCGCCAGATCTACTGGTTCAAGGGCAAGGAGTTCGAGCGGCGACAGTGCATCATCGAGCGGCTGCGACCGATCGCGCAACGAGAAGGGACATCGCTCCTCGGGTTGGCGTTGGGCTGGCTGCGCGCCCGGCCCGGAGTGAGTATCGTCCTGGCCGGAGCTCGAAACGCCACGCAGGTCGACCAAGTCTTCGCCCCTGACCCCAGACCCTTGGCCCCCGACACCGTGGGGCACATCGACTCTATCGTCGCGGACGTCTTTCGACCCGCCACCGGGACGCCACAGCTCGGCGCGGCCGCCCGCACTTGGGGGGAGCGCGAGCGGTTCATCGCGGCGCGGCTGGACGGGCAGACCCGTTACGAGTCGGTCGCCGCCGCATGGACAGACCGGGGTGACCAGCCGATGATCGCGGCCCAGGTCAAGGTGTTCGTCGACCAGCTCGTTGAACAGGGACTTGCTGAGGTCTTAGGTCTGAGGTCTGAGGTCTGAGGTCTGACGTCTGATGTCCGCCATCTGGGTCGGTGCCTTCTACAACCCGCACCTCGGCGCCGATCTCGCTCGCGCGACGGGTATCGACCATCTCGCGATGGCCGACCCGCCCGCGCCGTCCGACCCGCACTGGCCGGCCATCAAACAGCGTTACACGCTGCTGCTGCACGATTACCTGGGCCAGCTGTCGGAGCCGCTGGACGAGCGCTCCATCGCGCGCGCCCGTGCCCTCGCCGAGCTGTACGGCACCCCCTGGGTGGCCGAGCACTTCCAGTGTCTGCACACCGAGGACGGCCGCTACAACATCAACTACGTCTTCCCGCCGCTGTACACCGAGGAGTTCCTGCGCCGCTTCGTCGCCAATGCGAAGGCGCTGCAGGCACGGCTGGACCAGCCGCTGGTGATGGAGAACATCCCGGGGTTCTTCGACGTCAAGGCGAGCCAACTCCCCGAGCCGGTATGGCTGCGCCGCTTCTTCGACGAGACCGCGGCCGGGTTTCTGCTCGACCTGCCGCACGTTTGGCTGGAGGCGCACTACCGCGGCGTGAACCCGGCCGCGTGGCTGGCGGAGTTCCCCCTGGAGCAGGTCGTCGAGCTCCACGTAGCGGGAGTAGCACAGGACGAAGACCTGCAGGGGCCGTGGATCGCGCCGACCGAGCCCACGGAGGTGATGCTCGACTTCATGGCGCTGGCGGTGAGCCGGTGCCCGCGAGCGAGGGCCGTGACCTTCGACGCCTTCTCCCCGTCGCTCACGGCCGACGTGCTGCTCCGCAGCGTCGAGCGGATCCGTCGGGCGTTGTGAGCGACCGCGGCTTGCAGGACCTGGTGCTGCGCGCGCTCGCAGACGCACCGTTTCGCGCGTCCCGCGAGTGGCGGGACCGCGAGCTCGCCGATGCGGGGCGGCTGGAGCGGTTCGCGCGCTTTCTGGCCCGGCACTTCTACTACGAGCGCACCGTCCACTTCTTCAAGTACTCCCGGTCGCTGGCGGCGGTCACGCGGCGGCGCCCTGAGGCGGTGCTGCGCAGCGCCGGCTTCGACGCGCTGCTCGCGACGGCGGTGCTAGGCAGCCGCGAGACGGCGCGCGCCGTCGCCGGCACGGTCGTGCGCCACGTGCAAGCGGCTACCCCTGCGCCGCCGATCCCCTACCTGAGCGACCTGCTGCGGTACGAGCAGGCGATGATGATCGCGGAAGCAGGCCCGAGGGTATGGCGAGAAACGTGGAAAGGGGAAGGGGAACGGGGGAAGGGGGCGCCGCCGGAGCTCGTGGAAGGAACGGTGCTCCTGGAGCTGGCCTTTGACCTGCCTACCGTGCTGCCCCGGCTGCTCGAACCCTGGACCGAGGTGCCGCAGGCGCCGGAGCGGCGCGTCAAGCT
>DASPXE010000025.1:0-7571 GCA_035637455.1 Gemmatimonadales bacterium | reverse complement strand
GCAGCCGGTTCCGTGACGGCATGCGGCGCTTCGCCGAGGACAACCACATCCCGGTGGTGCGGTTTGGGCGCGATGACCGCAAAGTCGAGGTGATGGGGCCACACCTGGATCGGGCGGCCAGGACCGGCCGGTCGCAGGTCGTCGCGATCGGGGTGGCCCAGGAGTTCGCCTCGGTGTGGACCGCCCGCAAACGCGACACCGACCCGGCCAAGCCCCCGCAGTTCTCCTTCACCAAGCAGCAGCGCCGGGTCACGGTCTTCTACGTGTACCTGTGGGACGATGACTTCGGCCCCGCATTCATCAAGCTCTGCTCCTGGTTTCCCTACCCGATCAAGCTCTGGGTCAACGGCCATGAGTGGGCCAAGCGGCAGGATGGCGACGAACAGCAGCAGGGACGCGACCAGGCTGGCCCGTCGCAACGCGGCCCTGCCCAACCGGGCGAACACCAGTGGGGTGGCCGTGACCGCGACGATGCATCCGTGCACGACGACCACGGCAGGGTCCACCCCGGCCCGGTCCACTCCGGGGGCGACGCTGACCCAGGTGAACGGGAGGATCGCTGTCCAGACGGCCAGCAACACCAGCGCCTGCCCCCCGGAGATCCTGCGCCTGTTTGCCGGCGCCTGAGCCTGCTGTGCCACAGTGCCTCCCGGGGCGTCCCGGCACGGTCGCACAGGCGGCGACCACCTTCTTCTATCCACAGCTTCCATGAAGTTCTGCCCACAGCCTGGGGACAGCTACCCAAGGGAGCTGGCTCCAGATACGAGCAACAATTCTGGTCACCTGCTTAGGAGGACTCTGTCAGGTCGGCGGTTGACGGTAGGGTGTAAGGGGCCGTCCTCCCGGTCCGAGCAAGGGAGACGCCATGGGGGGCATCACACCGGCCGAGCTGGCCGCCATCGGTGACCGCCTGGAGGGGTTCGCCGCCGACGTCTTCGAGTCGTTGCCCCGTAGGGATCAGCGTGGCCGCGGCGAGTGCTACCTGCGCGGGCTGCTGCTGGACGGCCGCCGCAAGTCGATCCAGCCGATGGCCGCCCGGCTCGGCGAGGTCCACTACCAGGCGCTGCACCACTTCGTCGCCAGCAGCCCTTGGGACTGGCGGCCGGTCCGCCGGCGGCTCGCCGAGGTGCTGACCGCGGCGCTTTCACCGACCGCGTGGGTGGTTGGGAATGTCAACTAGAAGTGGCCCCACTGTGATGGCTTGATTTGGCCCCACCTAGGCGTGCGGGAGCAATCTCCCAACCACACTGGGTGGTCAGTAGGTCGGCTCGAGTTGACGGCGGGTCAGGGTTGGGCGGCTCCTTTGGTGGCGTGGCGGGTGGTGGTGTGGGGGCTCGGCCGGCGGGCGCGGGACCGCGTATGGAGTTGTGGTCAGTTGGTGGCGGCTCCCTTCTTGCGGCTGGTGGTGGCGCGGAGCCGGTAGGACTGGGTGCCGGTCTGGATGATGTGGGCGTTGAAGGTGAGCCGGTCGACGACGGCGGCGGCCAGTCGGGGATCGGTGAAGGTCTGACCCCACTCACTGAACGGGGCGTTGGAGGCCACCGCGATGGAGGCGCGCTCTTCACGTTCGGTAATGACCTGGAACAGCAGCTCGGCGCCGCGTGGGTCGAGGTGCAGGTAGCCGAGCTCGTCGCAGCACAGCAGGTCCAGGCGGGCGTAGCGGCCGATGGTCTTGGCCAGGGTGCGTTCGTCGGCGGCCTCGACCAGCTCGTTGACCAGCGCGGCGCAGGTGACATAGCGCACGGCGCGGCCTTGCTCGCAGGCGGCCACTCCCACGCCGATCAGCAGGTGCGACTTGCCGGTTCCGGAGTCGCCGAGCAGGACCAGCGGGGTGCCGTGGTCGATCCAGGTGCCCGAAGCGAGCGCGGCCAGGGTCGCCGCGGCCACGCCGGGGGCAGCCGAAAGGTCGAAGTCGGCGAGGCGTTTGACCCGTGGGAACTTGGCCTCCTTGACACGCCGGTCGCGGCGGCGGGCGTCGCGGGTGTCGGTCTCGGCGCTGAGCAGCTCGGCGAGGTAGGCGCGGTGGGTGAGCCGGTCGCGGGCGGCTTGGTCGGCGAGCTCGACCGCCTGAGCACCCACGGTGGGCAGGTGCAGCACCTGGCAGGCCGCGCCGATGGCAGCCTCGGCGGCCGGCTCCGACAGCACGGGGCCTGTGGTCATGGCTGGGCTCCAGTGGGGGTGGCGTCGAGCAGGGTGTCGTAGCCGCCGAGGGTGGGCGCGGGCCGGTCGTAGCGTTGGAGCGCCTGGGTGATCGGGATGACCGGACATGCGGGAGTGTCGATGATGCGGCGAGCCTCGATACAGACCAGCGCCGGGTCGGTCGAGCCGACCTTGAGCGCGGCGTCGATCCCGGCCAGGACCGCCTCGGCGGGCAGCTGCCGGTGGGCGAGGAGGACCTCGATCAGCGCGCGGGTGCCCGCCCCGTCGCCACGGGCGCGGCGAGCCGAGTCCCAAAACCTCTGGTGGCCGGCAGTGAAGACGCCGCCGGCGCGGGCTTGGGCAAGCGTGGCCGAGCCGGCGAACGCGCCGGGCTTGCGGACCAGGATCTCCAGGTAGTGGTCCAGCACCAGGTCCTGGGTGCCCTTGTGGAGGCTGCGGGGGTGGACCGCGACGACCGTGCCACCGTCGAGGACCTCGAGCTGGCTGGCGCCAAGGCGGACCTGGACCCGGCGCCGCGCCAGCCGAGCCGGCACCGAATACCACGACCCCAGCACACACACCCTGGCCTTGGCGTCGGCCTTGGCGCCCAGCAGCCTGGCGGAGTCGAACGGCTCGTCGGGCAAGGGATGCAACACGCCCTGCTCGAGCGCGAACGCCTCGGCGACCGTCTGGGCCCGGCGGCCCACATGCCGAGCATCGTCGGCGGCCATCCAGCCCACCAGCAGCCCGTTCAGCTCGGCAAGCGAGCCCACGACCGGGACGGGGACCAGCCAGTTGCGGCGGAACCGGCCGACCTCGCCCTCCACCCCACCCTTCTCGTGCGCGCCCTTGATGCCAGGCTCGCAGAAAAACGAGTCGAACCCATAATGGGAGCGCAGCGCGATGAACCGCTCGGTCTCGACTCGGTCGCGGCCCACCAGGATCCGGCGCACCGCGTCTTTGAGGTTGTCGTAGCGGATCTGGCCGGCCGGGACCCCGCCGAAGTGCTCGAACGCCAGCACGTGGCCTTCAAGGAACGCCTCTTGGGCCTGGTTGGCGAAAGCCACCACAAACCCCCGGCCTGAAAACGACAGCCGCATGACAAACAGGTACAGCCGCAGCTGCGCCCCGGCGATCCAGGCGTAGAACTCCCCGAAGTCACACTCGGCCTCCTCCCCAGGCCGGTGGTCCTGGGGGATCGTCACACCACAGGCCGCGGCGTCCAGCCCCAGCTCCGCCCTGATCCGACCCACCAGCGCCCGCACCGTCGACTCCGCGACCTCAGCGTCCACCTCCTCACACAGCCGCTGCCACACCCGCCGGGCCGTGTGCCGCTGCTTGCGCGGCACCTCCAGGTCAGCCTCCAACCACGCCCGGACCGTCGCCTCGTGGGCGCCCAACGCCGGCGCGGCACGCTCAGGCGCCTTGCGCTGAGGCGGGACCGCATTGATGAGCGCCTGGCGGACCGTCCGCCGGTGCACATGGTGCCGCTCGGCCAACTCCCGGATGCTCAGCCCTTCATCGCGGTGCTGGCGGCGGATACTCTCGAACAGCTCCACCCTCGACAACTCCTTCTCCCTCGCTCCGACGGTGTGGCAACCACGGAGCGTAGGGGCTGGTGCTCGGGGGTGGGGCCATCTCTGGCCATCACTCCGGCCTCTACTGGGGCCAGATCAGGCTGTCATTCCCAGGTGGTGGACGACACCGGCTTTCCCAAGGACGGCCCCTGCTCGGTGGGGGTGCAGCGCCAGTACTGCGGCACGCTGGGCAAGCGGGCCAACTGCCAGCTGGGCGTGTCGGTCAACGCCATCACCGAGCACGCCTCCTGCCCGCTGGACTGGCGGCTGTTTGTGCCCGAGTCCTGGGACGAGGAGGTGATGGCGGCGCGGCGGGCGGCCTGCCACCTGCCCGAGGGGGTGCGGCATCGGCCCAAGTGGCAGCTGGTGTTGGACATGCTGGACGAGCTGGCCGGCTGGGGCCTGGTGCCGCCGGTACTGGTGGCCGACTGCGGCTATGGGGAGGTGGGCGAGTTCCGCTGGGGGCTGGAGGGCCGCCAGATCGACTACGTGGTGGAGGTCCGCTCCGACACCTCGGCCTACCCCGAGCAGGCGCGCCCGACGGCCGCGCCGTCCAAGGGCCGGGGCCGCCGTCCCCGGCCGCGCTACCACCACCAGCCGGCCTCGCTGGCCGAGCTGGCCATGGCGGCCGGACAGCAGGCCTGGGTCGAGCTTGTCTGGCGGCGTGGGAGCAGGGGCCTGCAACGCGGCCGGTTCCTGGCGCTGCGGGTGCGTCCGGCCGGGGTTACCCCGCGCCGGCTGGCACGGCAGGCCGGCGGCGAGCTGCCGGTGTGCTGGCTGCTGGCCGAGTGGCCCAAGGGCAAGCCCGAACCGACCAAGTACTGGCTGGCCAACCTGCCCGAGACCACCCCGATCGTGGAGCTGGTCCGGCTGGCCAGGTCGCGGTGGCGAGTGGAGCAGGATGACCGCGAATGCAAAGGCGCGCTCGGGCTGGACCACTTCGAGGGGCGCTCCTGGCCTGGCTGGCACCACCACGTGACCCTGGTCTCAGCCGCGCACGGCTTCCTGACCCTGGAGCGGCTGCGTCACCCAAAACCAGCGGCGTCGGCCTGAGCTTGTGGCAGCTGCTGGAGCAGCTGCAGGTCCTGCTGGCCTGTTGGGCCGGCGCCTGTCCGCTGTGCCAGCGTCCCGCGCCACGGTGGCTCCGTCGAACGGGACGACCACGCGCGCCGACCTGACAGAGTCCTACTAACCGTCTGGTTTCCTTCGGAGATGCGCAATCCTCGTATGGCGGTGATTGACGGGCAAGGTGGGGACAACGCCTTGCACGCGCATCGGCTCGCTGCTTGGATTGAAGCGGCGGACGCCCTGCACGGCCGTCGTGTGCTTTACTTGCGTGATCGCGACGAGCTGCCAAGACGGCTTCTAGAACGTCTCCAACAGTCAGGTGCCGTCCATGTCCTTGAACGCCGCGAACTTGAGAATTACCTGCTCGATGCCGAGGCGATCCAGAAGGTGCTTTCCGAGCGCCTTGGCAGGTTCGATCTCGACCCTGCCGCGGTCGCGGTCGCCATGCGGCAGATCGCTGATGGGCTGAAGGCGACAGTCCTTGTCAAGCGGGTCGGTTGGGAGCTGGCACCGATCACCTTCGTTGACCACAAGCTCCGTGATGAGCTTGGCCGCACGAAACCCCCACTTGAACAGTTCCAGGATATCGTGCTTGGCCGCCTTCCCGAACGAGATGATCTCACAGGTCACATCGGCGAGCTGTGGAGGAATGCGGAGGACGCCATCGCGAGCGCGTGGGAAGACCAGTGGTCGTCCCTCGCTCCCGGACATGACTTGCTCGTCGCCCTGTGGGCCACCTATGGGATCAAATACGACAAACAGCGAGACGGGACCGCGATTGCAAAGGCAATTGCCGAGCCGCCATACGAGCTGGGCAAGGCGCTGCGTGAGTTCTTAGCGGATTGATTACGACTCCCAGTGCGTGGGCTTCTCAGGCCACGTAGCCTCCAAACCGATCTCACCACCAGAAAGCTCCTGCAGGATCGTCCTGCAGGGGCTTCTGCCTGTGTGAAGTCAGACGGCAGCCTGGAGCTGTCGGCGCACCAGCTCGGTTAGGAGCACGACTTGGACCTCGTCCAGGAGTAGGGGCAGGGCGCGCGGCGTCGTGGTCACCCGGCCGGTGACAAGCATCGGGATGTCCTCGGCCATCAGCTCAGCCCAGGGGAGATGGGCGCCGTGGACACACAGCATCGAGGTGACGGTGGTACCGAGAGCCTGGGTAAGCACGGCGGCCTCCCAGCGGACGGTGGCGAGCACGCCGGTGAGGGGGTGGTGGCCGTACCAGAGAGCGAGCCGCCGGCTGCCGCTGGATGGGGTTCGGTTCTCCAAGCGGGAGCTGGACCGCCGTACCTGGTTTTGGTGTCGCTTCCGTTCTGGTTGTACCTATGAGAGGGTTGCTGGCTTGAATGGGTGTTGTGGGTGAGTGCCGGCTGCGGCCGGTATGGGGAGGGCTGCCGTGGGGCTGGTGCAGCTTGAGGTCCTGGACTTCGAGGGGCCGACCCGGTGGCGGTGGCGGCTGACCGAGCAGCCGGGTGGCGGGTTCCTGGCCGACCACCAGGTCGACCTCGACCAAACCAACGCCGAGTACGAGGCGTTCACCGACCTGGACGGCTATCTGCGTTGGAACGCCGCGCCGGACCGGCGCCTCCAAAGCGAAGCCGAGCTCATCGCGCAGGTGGGCGGCTGGATCGGCGAGCGGGTGCTGGGCCCGGTCGGCCCGGCGATCCTCAAGCGGCGGCCGTCCACGGTGCGGCTGGTCCTACCCCCGGAGCCCCCGGAGGCGGCGGTGCTGGCCTACCGGCCGTTGGAGCTGGCGTATGTGGAGGGCCGGCCGCTGGCGGTGCAGCAGGTCAGCCTGGTGGTGCAGCCGGCCGGGACCGCGACCGACGGCGGCAGCAAGGCTGGGGTGGGGGAGTGGCTGCGGATGCTGGCGGTGTTCAGCCTGCCGATCGACGCATCCGCGTTGAACCTGCGCCACGAGCGGTACGCGCTGGCCCGCCTGGTCCACCAGATCGCCCAGACCAACGCCAAGGCGGTGGAGTTGCGGGTGCTGCAGTACGGGGTGACCCGGGCGCGGCTGGGGGAGGTGCTGCTGGAGGCCGACGGGTGGGACCTGGTGCACATCTCCGGGCACGGGCTGCCGGCCGGGCTACTGCTGGAGCGTGAGGACGGGCGGCGGGACCTGGTGGCCGGCCCCGAGCTGGTGGAGCTGCTGGAGCCGGCCGTCGAGCACATCAAGCTGGTGGTGATGTCGTCGTGTGACTCGGCGGCGGTGACCGCAGCCGAGCAGCTGCGGCTACTCGGCATCACCCCGCCCGGCCAGCCGACCCCGGACGGGGCATCAACGGAAGCAGAGCCGTTGCCAGCGCTGGCGGTCGAGCTGGTGCGGCGACTGGACTGCGCGGTGCTGGCGATGCGCTACCCGGTCATCGACGATTTCGCGGTCGCGCTGGCCGGTCAGCTGTACGACCTGCTGTTGGGCAAGGGGCAGCCGCTGGCTCGGGCGCTGCAGCTGGCCCTGCCCCGGGTGGTCGGCCAGGCGCCCACGGCCGCCGTGCCGGCGCTGTCGGTGGCGACCCCGGCGCTGTTTGGCGCCCGCGCGGTCGAGCTGCGCTTGGCGCCGCCGGCGGGCGGGCCGCTGGTGTTTGACACCATGGTGACCAAGCTGGCCGGCTTCCCCCCCGAGCCGGTCCGGTTTGTTGGCCGGGTGTTGCCGGCAGGGCTGTGTGGAGATCGTTCGGCATGAATGCGTGGGCATCGTTTGGCAACGGTTGATGTGCATGAGGCGTGGGGAGATGCCGCGGCGCCGACCGGATGCGGGTCGGCGCCGGGTGGTGGCGGGTGGTG
>DASPXE010000024.1:0-4430 GCA_035637455.1 Gemmatimonadales bacterium | reverse complement strand
CCGGGACTTCACGCGGTGACCGTGGCTGCCCGGGCCGTCAAGATCCACCCGGCGGACGACGTCGCGGTGGCGGTTCAGGCGCTCACCGCAGGGGACGAACTGATGGTCGAGGGCGAGCGCGTCGTGCTCGCCGACGACGTCCCCACCGGTCACAAACTCGCGCTGCGCCCCCTCGCCCGCGGGCAGACGGTCGTCAAATACGGCTTCCCCATCGGCGCCGCGACTGCGCCGATCGCCTGCGGCGGGTGGGTCCACTCGCACAATCTCAAGACGTGCCTGGAGGGCGTGCTGGAGTACTCATACGAGCCGATCTCACCCCAACGTTCCCCCTCTCCCGAAGGGAGAGGGGGTCAGGGGGTGAGGCCCACGTTCATGGGCTATCGGCGCCCCAACGGCCGCGTCGGTACGCGCAACGAGGTGTGGATCCTCAACACGGTCGGCTGCGTGAACCATGCGGCAGAGCGCATTGCGCGCGAAGGCGCGGCGCGGTTCCAGGGACGCATTGACGGCGTCTACAGCTTCTCGCACCCCTACGGATGCGGCCAGCTGGGCGACGACCTCCGCAACACCCAGCGGACCCTCGCCGGCCTGCTGCGCCATCCCAACGCGGGTGGCGTCCTGGTCCTCGGCCTCGGCTGCGAGAACAACCAGATGGACGCGCTCCTCGAACTCGCGGGCAACGTCGACCGCGACCGCCTCCGGTTTTTCAATTCGCAGGACGTCACCGACGAGGTGGACGCGGGGCTGGAGGCCCTGGCGCAGCTCGTCGCCGCAATGACGGACGACCGCCGCGAGGAGTGCCCCGCGTCCGATCTCATCCTCGGCCACAAATGCGGCGGCTCAGACGGGTTGAGCGGCATCACGGCGAACCCGCTCGTCGGGCGCATCGCCGACCGGGTGACCGCGCTGGGCGGCGGGGTGATCCTCACCGAAGTGCCCGAGATGTTCGGGGCCGAGCGGCTGCTGATGAACCGGGCGGTCGACGAGACCGTGTTTCGGCAGATCGTTACCCTGATCAACGATTTCAAGGCTTACTTCATCCGCCACGGGCAGCCCATCTACGAGAACCCGTCGCCGGGCAACGTTGCGGGGGGCCTGACCACGCTCGAGGAGAAATCCCTGGGCGCGATCCAGAAAGGCGGCCAAGCCACCGTGACGCAGGTGCTGCGGTACGGCGCGCCCGCGGCGACGGGAGCGGGAGGTCTGGCGCTGCTCGAATCGCCAGGGAACGACGGCGTGTCGTCCACGGCCCTGGTCGCGAGCGGCGCGACCGTGCTCCTCTTCACGACAGGCCGCGGCACCCCGCTCGGTTTCCCCGTGCCCACGCTCAAGATCTCGTCCAACACCGCGATTGCCGAGAAGAAGCCGCATTGGATCGACCTCAACGCGGGAGCGTTCCTTGACGGTACCGCGACGATGGACCAGCTCGCGGACGACCTGTTCGCGCTGATCCTCGACGTGGCGTCGGGACGAGCGCTCGCGAACAACGAGAAGCACGGGTACCGCGAGATCGCGATCTGGAAAGAAGGCGTCACACTGTGACGTCCACGGCCGCCCCCCCAACGCCCCGCCTCGGCTACCGCTGGACGATTTGCGCCCTGCTGTTTGCTGTCACCACGATCAACTACATGGATCGGCAGGTCCTGAGCATCCTCGCGCCCACGTTGCAGCGCGAGCTGACCTGGTCGGAGTCGCAGTACGCCGCCGTGGTCTATTCGTTCACCCTCGTATACGCCTTCGGCTTCCTGATCGCGGGACGCTGGCTGGACCGCGTGGGCGTGCGGCGCGGCTTCGCGACGGCGGTGATCCTCTGGAGCGTCGCCGCGATGAGCACGGCGTTCGCCCGCACCACCGCCGCCTTCGCGGCCGCGCGCGGGATGCTCGGATTGGGCGAGTCCGCCAACTTTCCCGGTTCGATCAAGAGCGTGGGGGAGTGGTTCCCGAAGGACGAACGCGCGCTCGCCACGGGTATTTTCAACGCCGGCACGAACACGGGCGCGATCGTCACGCCCCTCGTCGTTCCCTGGATCGCGCTGACGTGGGGCTGGCGCTGGGCGTTCGTCGCCGTCGGGGCGCTCGGCTTCCTGTGGCTGCTGCTGTGGCTCGCCCTGTACCGCAGTCCGCCCGCGGACACACACTCGACCGAACCCGATGGAGCCCGCGTCCCGTGGATCCGCCTCCTCGGCGTGCGGCAAACGTGGGCAATCGTGGTCGGCAAGCTGATGGCGGACCCCATCTGGTGGTTCTACTTGTATTGGCTGCCCAAGTTTCTGGACGCCAAGTACGGCATCAAGCTGGCGCAGGTCGCACTGCCGCTCATCGTCGTCTACCTCGTGGCCGACGTCGGCTCGATCGCGGGAGGCTGGCTCTCGAGCGGCCTCATGAAGCGCGGGTGGACGGCGAACCGCGCCCGCAAGACGGCGATGCTGCTCATGGCGCTCCTGATCGTGCCGACGGCGTTCGCGCCGCACGCGGGCAGCATGTGGACGGCCGTGCTGATCGTCAGCGTGGCGGCCGCGGCGCACCAGGGGTGGTCGGCCAACGTCTATACGCTGGCGAGCGACATGTTCCCGCCGACGGCGGTGGCCTCAATCTCCGGGATCGGCGGGTTCGCGGGCGCGATGGGCGGCGTGCTGTTCCAGTGGCTGACCGGGCACATTCTCGATGCGACGGGGAGCAACTATGCGTCGATATTCGCGGTGTGCGGATTCGCGTACGTCACCGCCTGGACCCTCATTCACATTCTCGCACCGCGGCTCGAGCCGGCTCGGTTCAAGGAGACGCCATGATTGCCACGCTCCCTATGGGCCGCCGTTGAGCCGGGCTCCGGCGCCGAGGTGGAGCCCCCAGTTGCCGTGGTAAAAGGTGAAGGGACTATCCGACGACGGGTGGAACATGAGATCGAGGTCGGTCCCGATGCGCACCCACACGCGGCTGTTAAGCTGATAGCGCATACCGATGAGCCCCGAGAAACCTCCGTCAGTCGCGTCCAGTGAGCCACGGTATGCATTGTGGATATATCCGGCGCCCAGCAGGCCCTCGACGCGACCGGGGCGTCCAACGCCCAAGACAAGACGGGCATGCAGCGGGGTGTAGGTGGCGGAGCCGGCGCTCCGATTGCTCGAGGTCCGCGACATATCGAGCTCGAACGCGAGCCGGGGCCGCACGTACACGGCCAGGCGCCCACCAGCGCCCACGGCATTGCTCATGCCCAGGTTGTTGTCGAAATCCGTAAACCGCGCGAGCGCACCGATCTCGACAGCGCCGGGTCGCTGGGCCGACGCGGCCGCCGCGAGCAGGAGCGCCACCACCGATAACGCCATGCACCGAGCCATGCCGGCCGTCATGGTGATCTCTCCCCTCGTCCGCGTTTGGTGGTAATCACGATCACGCCATTGGCGCCGCGCGATCCGTACATGCTGATCGCCGAGGCATCCTTGAGCACCTCGATCCGCGCGACGTCGCCGGGCGAGAGATCCGCCAGCATGCTGCCCATGGATTCGTTCGGAATGGAGATACCGTCGATCACGACGAGGGGATTGTCGTCCGTCGGATTCCCCCGGATGCTGCGTTGCCCACGGATACGCAGCCGATAATTTCCGTCCGGCAACCGGGTCACGTCGACGCCCGGCACGCCGCGCAGCATCTCTTCGACCCGCGTGACCCGCGCATCGGTTTCGCTGGGGATGATCGTCGCTGCGCCTGGCGCCTTCGGCGGAGTCCGCGCGCCTCCGCACGCTATCGCGCACACGACGACCAGGTTGAACACGAAACGTGTCATGGTGCCTTGGCGCGAATTTGACGCGCACCTGAGCGACGTCAAGTTGGTGAGTGTGGCGCGCGCGCGACAGTCTCCACCCCGCCCTGCTTGCAAGCGCCCCTGGCGGCCCGCACTTTCAACGCGATCATGTCCGCGCGATTCGTGACGCTGCTCTGCTGTGCACTCGCGCTCGGCGCCCGCTACGTTCCCCGCGCCGCGCCCGCACTCGATAATGGCCTCGCCCGCACGCCCCCGATGGGATGGAACAGCTGGAATCACTTTCATTGCAACGTGAGCGCCCAGTTGATCAGGGAAACGGCGGACGCGATGGTCTCGGGCGGGTTGCGCGACGCGGGATACCAGTACGTCGTAATCGACGACTGCTGGCAAGTCGCGCGCGACCGCGCTGACCGGCTCGTGGCCGACTCCGCCCGCTTCCCGGGTGGAATCAAGCCGCTCGCCGACTACGTGCATTCCAAGGGGCTCAAGTTCGGGATCTACACCGATGCCGGTCGCCTCACGTGCCAAGGCCGCCCCGGGACCTACGGCTCAGAAGAGATCGATGCGCGCACGTTCGCCGAGTGGGGCGTGGACTACGTCAAGGAGGATTGGTGCAACTCGGAGGGGCTCGACGCGCCGACCCAGTATGCCAAGTTCCGCGATGCCCTCG
>DASPXE010000023.1:0-4915 GCA_035637455.1 Gemmatimonadales bacterium | reverse complement strand
CGCGACCCGTGAGGTGCATCGCTTCTCCGTCCCAATGATCGAGCAAGCGGGCCACCTCTACTGGGATGTCGAGAGGCTGTGGGATGAGCTGCGCAGTGCGCTCGCCGCGGCGCTCGAGATGGCGCCGACGCTCCAGTCCGTATCCGTCGACAGTTGGGCGGTCGACTACGTCCCACTCGGTGCGGACGGCGCGCGGCTGCGGCTCCCGTACTCGTACCGCGACCCGCGCACCCGGGGGCGGTTGGCCGAGGTGTTCCGTCGCATCGACGCCGACGTGCTGTTCGGCGTAACCGGGATCCAGTTCCTCGAATTCAATACCCTCCCCCAAGTCGTGTCGGACCTGATGGACGAGCCCGCACTCGTGGCACGGACGCAGACGCGGCTGCTGATCGCCGACTACTTCCTCTACCGCCTGAGCGGCCGCCCCGTCGCCGAACGGACGATGGCGAGCACGACGCAGCTGGTCGACGTGCGGGCCGGCGCGTGGTCGCAAGCAGTGATCCGGGCGGCCGGGGACGATCCCGCCCGCTGGCCGGCGATCGTGGACCCGGGTACGGTCCTCGGTCCGGTGCTCCCCGAGGTGCTGCCTGCCGCGGTCCGCGGTACGGGGCGCCGTCCCCTCGCGGTCGCGTCGTGTTCGCACGATACCGCGGCCGCCATCGCGGCGGTGCCGGCGTCAGGAGACGAGCCCTGGGCGTACATCAGCTCCGGCACGTGGTCGCTCGTGGGCGCGGAATTGCAGGCCCCGGTGTTGACGGCGGCGGCGCGCCAGGCGGGGTTCACAAACGAGGTCGGGCTCGACGGGACGATCCGCTTCCTCAAGAACCGCACCGGCATGTGGGTGCTCGAGGAGTGCCTGCGCGAGTGGCGGGCCGATGACTCCGGGCTCGCGTGGGAAACCCTGTTCGACGAAGCTACGGTCTTCACCTCGGGCCACGTGATCGATCTCGACGCGCCTCAGTTCGGCGAGCGCGGCGGCATGGTGGCGAAAGTGGCGGCCGCCTGCCGCGGCACCGGGGCTCCGGCGCCGGCGACGCGCGGCGAGACGTGCCGCCTCGTGCTCGACACCCTGGCCGACGGCTATCGGCGCACGCTCGACGAGCTCGAGGTGCTCACCGGCGCCCGCGCCCGAGTCGTGCACATCGTGGGGGGCGGCGCCCGGAACCGGCTCCTCAACCAGCTCACGGCGGACGCGTGTGCACGCCGTGTGGTGGCCGGTCCTCAAGAAGCCACCGCCCTGGGGAACCTCCTCGTGCAGGCGCGCGCGCTCGGCGACCTGCCGCGCAGCGTGGCGATCCGCGACGTGGCCCGCGCGAGCGCCACGTTGAGCGAATTCCTGCCGGCGGCTGTGCCGGCGCGATGACGACGACCCCGCCCCGCACCGTCGCCCGCGACGCTGCCGCGCACGCTCGCGGCGCGTCCGACGACTACCTGCGCAGCCGGTGGGACGAGGCCGTCGCCGGCCCGCTCGACCCGGTCGCGCGGCTGGTCTACCGATCGAACCTGCTCGGCGCCGACGCACGGATCACGAACACCGGTGGCGGCAACACGTCGTCGAAGATCGCCGCGACCGACCCGCTCAGCGGCGACACGGTGCGGGTGCTGTGGGTGAAGGGATCGGGCGGCGACCTGCGCACGGCCACGCGCGCGAACTTCGCGTCGCTCTACTTGGACCAGGTATTGAGTCTCCGCGGCATGTACGCGCGCTTGCCGCAGCGCGGGCCCAAGACCCCGGCGGAGGACGCGATGGTGGGGATGTACCCGCACACGACGTTCGACCGCAATCCGACCCCTGCGAGCATCGACACCCCGCTGCATGCCTTCATCCCGCAAGCGCACGTCGACCACCTGCACCCCATCGCAGTGATGGCGATCGCGACCGCCGCGGACGGTCCGGCGCTTACGCGCGAGGTGTACGGAGACGTCGTGATCTGGACCAACTGGCAGCGCCCCGGCTTCGACCTCGGCTTGAAGCTCGAGCGGATCTCTCGCGAGCACCCGGGCGCGCAGGGCGTGATCCTGGGCGGCCACGGCCTGATCAGCTGGGCCGACGATGACCGGGAGTGCTACGAGCGGGCGCTCGCGCTGATCCGTCGCGCGCAGGATTTCCTGAACGCGCGTGATGACGGCGAGCCGCCGTTTGGCGGCCCGCGCGTGCAACCGCTGCCCGAGGCGGACCGCCGGCGGGTGCTGGTGGAAGTCCTGCCGTGGCTGCGCGGGCGCGTGAGCCGCGACGCCGCCAACGACGTGCGCGGCGGCGTCCTCCGGCAGATCGCGACGGTCGAGATGCGCCACGAGGTGCTCGAGTTCGTGAACTCGCGCGACGCCCAGCGGCTGGCGGAGCTCGGGACGAGCTGCCCCGACCACTTCCTCCGCACCAAGATCAAGCCGCTCTACGTCGACTGGGATCCGCAGACGGAGGATACGGGCGCTCTCAAGACCAAGCTCGAGACCGGCCTGGCGCAGTACCGCGGGGATTACGCCCAGTACTACGCGAAGCACAAGCGGGAAGACTCGCCGGCGATGCGCAGGGCGTCCCCCAGCGTGCTCCTGCTTCCCGGCATCGGCCTCGTCGCGTGGGGCAAGTCGAAGTCCGAGAGCCGCGTGACGGCCGAGTTTTACAGCGCGGCCGTCGGCGTCATGCGCGGGGCGGAGCGGGTGAGCCGCTACACGGCGCTCGACCGGCAGGAGGCGTTCGACGTCGAGTACTGGCTGCTCGAGGACGCGAAGCTCAAGCGGCTGCCCGCGGAGCGGTCCCTCGACCGCACGATCGCGGTGGTCGTCGGCGCGGGCAGCGGGATCGGGCGGGCGCTCGTGAGCGAGCTCGTCGGCGCGGGCGCGACGGTGGCCGCGGTCGATCTGCGCGCCGACGGCGCGGAGGCAGCCGCGGCGGAGGCACAGCAGCAGGTGGGAATGGGCATCGGTGTGGCGGGAACCGGCATCGCCGGCGCGGGCCCGGTCATCGGGCTGAGCGCCGACATCACCGATCGGGCAGCGGTGCGGCGCGCGCTCGAAGACATCGTGCTCGCCTACGGGGGCCTGGACCACGTCGTCGTGACCGCCGGCTACTACCCGAGCCCCGACGAGCAGGGGAACGTCGCCGATGACGAATGGGGGAAGACGTTCGCGACGAACGTCATGGGCCCGTTCCTCGTCGCGGACGAAGCCTGGCGGGTATGGCAGGCGCAGGGTGCGGGGCTCGAAGGCAGCCTGGTGATCACCACGAGCGTCAACGCGGTGGTGCCGAAAGCGGGGTCATTCGCCTACGACACGAGTAAGGCCGCGGCGAACCACCTCGTGCGAGAGCTCGCGGTGGCGTTCGCGCCGCTCGTGCGGGTCAACGGCGTCGCGCCGGCGACGGTGCTCGAGGGATCGTCGATGTTCCCGCGCGAGCGGATCATCACCTCGCTCGCGAAATACGGGCTGCCGCACGACACCGCGGAGAGCACGGATGTGTTGCGCGACCGGCTGGCGGAGTTCTACGCCAGGCGCACGCTCACCGGCCAGCCGATCGCGCTCGCCGACCAGGTCAAGGCCATCGCCGCGTTCCTCACCGACGACTTCCGCAAGACGACCGGCCAGATCGTCAACATCGACGGAGGCCTCGCGGCTGCCTTTCTGCGATGAGTACCATCCAACCGCGCGCCGCCGCAACCCCGCTCCCCCAGCAGTCGCTGGCGGACCGCCTGGACGCCATCAACGAGTTCGACCGCGAGCCCGTGCCGCCGGACCGGCTGCAGGGGCCCGGCAGCTTCATCGGGCTGTACGCCGGCGAGCACCTGGCGGGGACCGAGTTCGTGATCGGGCCGCTGTTCGTGGCGCACGGTGTGGCTGCGGCGGATCTGGTACTGGGACTGCTCGTCGGCAACCTGCTCGCGGTGCTCAGTTGGGCCTTCATCACCGCGCCCATCGCCACGAGGACGCGGCTCAACCTGTACTGGCACCTGCGCAAGATCACGGGGCCGAACCTGCTGTTCGTCTACAACATCGTCAACGCCCTGATGTTCTGCTTTCTGGCGGGAAGCATGATCTCGGTGGCCGCTACGGCGGTGGGCCTCCCGCTCGGGATGGCGATGCCGAAGCTGAACGACGTGTATCCCAACTCGGTGAGTTGGGTGCTGGTGGTGTTCCTGGTGGGGACCACGGTCACGGCGCTGGCGATCCTCGGGTTCGAGAAGATCGCCGCCGCCGGGCAGGTCGCGTCCCCGTGGATGTTCATGGTATTCGTGGCGGCGGCCGTGGCCGTGCTGCCTAAGCTCGGCGTCACGTCCCTGGGGGACTTCTGGCGCGTTGCCAGCGAGCGTATCTGGACCGGCGCTCCGGCGCACGGCGTCGCCAAGTTCACCTTCTGGCACATCATGTTTTTCGCGTGGTTTTGCAACATGGCCATGCACATCGGGATGGCCGACATGACGGTGCTCCGCTACGCGAAGCGGTGGCAGTACGGCTTCTTGAGCGCGTGCGGCATGTATCTGGGGCACTTCGTGGCCTGGATCGCATCGGGCATCCTGTGCGCCGCCGCGCTGGGTGACGTGGCGCCCGGCCCCATCGCCTACCTGGGGGCGGGCGTAACCGGGGCCGCCACCGTGGTGATCGCATCGTGGACCACGGCGAACCCCACGTTGTACCGCGCCGGCATGGCGCTCCAGACCATCACGCCCAACTGGAAGCGCTGGAAGGTGACGCTCGCGGCCGGCGCGGTGACCACGGCCGCGGCGATCTTCCCCGCCCTGATGATGCGCCTGCTCGACTTCGTGGCGCTGTACGGGCTGATCCTGATGCCGATGGGCGCCGTGATCTTCGCGGACTTCTGGCTCCTGCCGAAGCTCGGCCTGCGGCAGCGCTACGCCGAGTGGAAGAGCCTGCTGTTCAGTTGGCCGGCCGCATTGACCTGGGTCATGACCCTCGTCGCGTG
>DASPXE010000022.1:0-53832 GCA_035637455.1 Gemmatimonadales bacterium | reverse complement strand
CTGTCTTCATGCAAGGCACAGAAGCGAGAGGGCGCATCTTGCCGATGCGCCCCTCGTCTGCGCGCTGCCCTTACGGTTTCTCAGTACTCGACATACGCTGGCGCGTTTGCGCGCAGGGATAGCCCGACCGCGCGGCTAATGGCGTCGCGAATCTGCTCCGGTGTTGCGTCCGCTCCTACATCAATGGTCGGCGCTGTTGGCGAGACGGACGCGCGGCCCCCCTCGGCGCACGTCACTTTGATGCTCATCGGCGTGAAGATGTCGAGGGTCAAGAACGCCACCAACTGGTTGACGAAGCTGAGTTGCGTCTCGATCTTCGCGGCGCCGTGGGAGCATTGCGAGGCCGTCGCGACTGTGCTCGGTGGCACGAGCCCGAAAATCCAGCCTGCGGCAAATGACTTTTCGACTACTTGGGCAGAGGGTTTCAGGCCAGTATCCACGGTGGCGTGGTAGCACGCGAGCGCGAAAGCGAAGACGCCGACAAGGCTGAGTCTCAGAAAGCGGGACATTGAGCAACCTCCTTGGAGGGAAGAATGGGGATTAGGCGCCTCGACCTTCCGCTGGGTCCGGTGCAGGTTTGGTCGGCATTAACCCCTTCGTCCGTTTTCTGGTAATCTTCGGTTTTGGGCGCGGCTCCATGATAAGGAGTGCCCTCCCGGCAAGCAACTTTTCGTGCCCTTGGGGCGGGGTCCTCGACGACAGTGAGGCTCGGCGCGCCGAGCGACGGGATCGGCCGGACGGGTGAGCACACCGTCCGGCTGGCCGTCACGCGGTTTACTTCCCGAACGTCAACCCGACGGTGAGCGGCAGGAAATTCATCGGGCCGGCGCCCTCACGGACGCTGACGTAGCGACCTTCGACAAAGAAGTGCAGCGGACCGGCGCCCATTGATAGGCCCGCGCCAGCGGCGTACGTGAACTTGGTCTCGGAGGTGTCCCCGCTGGCGGTCGCGATCTTGACGTGGTACATGCCGCCGCCCGCGACGAGGTAGGGCTTCACCATCGGCGCCGGGAGGGGAACATTCAACACCACGTTCGCCAGAGCACCAATGAGCTTCGTGTTGCCGGTGGGCGAAAACGCCGCGACGTGGCTGGTTTGACCATACAGGCCGTCCACTCGCAGGCCGACGGGGGACATCGGAATCTTGATGTCCATCTTGCCGAGCAGATGCCACCCCGCCTTATCGAGGGTGCCGTAATCGCTGGTCGGGGCGACCAGACCGCCGCCGATGCCGAAACGCGCGCTCTGCGCCTGTGCCACCGCGGTCGCTGCGAGCGACGCGAGCCCGACCGCGACGAGAGCCGAAAACAGCCGTCTCATACAGCCTCCTGGTTCGGGAAACGTTCGGTACTCGGGCGCGCTCCATGATTGGGGATGAGTGCCCGCCGCGCAAGCCGTGTGCGCACAACCTCAGCGCTAGCAAGCGCTTGGCGCGTGCGCCCGGAACGCTGCCGCTGGGAACGCCGAAGTGAGCCATCGGACCTGCTTCGGCCGCGGCTCAAGCCGCGACTCGGCCCTGCCCGTGAACGGGCCTCGCCGTGCCCGCTTCAGCGGCAGGGCCGAGCCGCGAGTTCACTCGCGCACTCTGCCGTAGACGCTCGCTCTGCTCGCGTTCCTGTCGGTCAGTCCGACCGTCCGACTGTCCGCTCTGCCATGCCCCGACGGCTCGCCCCGCCCTGCCGTGCGGGTCGAGTTGACCCCGAGCGCAAGCCCGGGGTTGCGCCCAACAGCGTCGCGGTGCTGTATTTCGACAACCTGCTCGAGCGCCTGCCGTTGCGAGCCAGGAAGGTTTGGTACTGGCTCTGGCACACAGGACTTGACCCGATCCGCGCCGATCCCCGCTTCCAGCTCCTCAACGAGGAGTCGCCGCCGGGAGCGCCGCAATGAGCCATCCGCCCGCTGCTGCGTCCGCGGCTCAAGCCGCGACTCGGCCTTGCCCGTGAACGGGCCTCGCCGTGCCCGCTTCAGCGGGAGGGCCGAGCCGCGAGTTCACTCGCGCACTCTGTCGCCGACCGTCGCGTTACTCGCGTTTCTGTCCGTCAGTCCGACCGTCCGCCTGTCCGCCGTGCAATGCCCCGACGGCTCGCCGCCGCCCTGCCGGGCGCAGCCGACGGCCCACGCAGCGCCGTCTTCCAACAGCGTCGCGGTGCTCTACTTCGATAACCTCTCGCCCGACACGAGCGATGCCTATCTGGCCGACGGGCTGAGCGAAGAGATCGCAGCGCGGCTTGGGAGCCTCCAGCGTCTGTCGGTCAAACAGGCGAGCCGCGAGGGGATCCGGCGGCTGCGGGAGACCGCCCCGGACTACCGCATCGCGGCGGGTCGCGCACTCGGGGTGCGGTATCTGGTGGAGGGGAGCCTGCGGCGCGCCGGATCGCGAGTGCGCGTCGTCGTGCGTCTCGTCAACGGAGCGACCGGCTTCCGCACGTGGGGCGAGACGTATGACCGGGCCTCACAAGACCTGCTCGCTCTCGAGGAGGAGGTCGCGAGGGAGGTCGTGACCTCAATCGCCGGCCAGCTGGCCCCGTCCGAACGAACCGCGCTCGCGGTGCGCCCCACGACCAATTCCGATGCCTATGCGCACTTCCTGCGAGGCAACTACTACTTGGCCAAGCGGTCGGCCAACGGGACGCGACGGGCGCTCGAGGAATATAGGACCGCCGCCGGGCTCGACCCGAGGTTCACCCGTGCCATCGCCAGGGAGGGATTCGCCTATGGGCTGATCCTCACCTATAGGTGGGCGCTGCCTGAGTTCCCACGCGATAGCATCCTGCCGCGAGGGGTCACGCTGGCAGACCGCGCGCTCGCGCAAGACTCGACGGTCTCGGACGCGTGGCTGGCACGCGCCTACATGACGAGTTTTCAGCATCCCCAGACGCTAGAGGGAGTCATGCCCGCACTGGACCGAGCTTTGTCACTCGATCCGCGCAACTCCGAAGCGCTCCAGATGGTGGGGTTCATCTTGCGAATCCAAGGTCGGGACTCAGCGGCACAAGCCGCTTACCTGCGCAGCCTGGAGGTCGAGCCGGACCGTGCCATCACGCTCAGCGCCCTAGGATTGCTGAGGTTCCTCGAGCGGCGCTACGCCGAAGCGAGTCGGTGGATGGATAGCTCCCTGCGCGTGAGCCCGGAGTTCTATCTCGCGTACCTACGGCGATCCCGGACCCGCCTGATGGTGGGGGACCAAGCGGGTGCCCGCGCCGACGCCCAGGCGGCGCTCAGCCTGGGTGACGCCGATTCGAGCCTCGCGCAGGCCCTGCTGGCGATGGCCGACGCTCAGCGCGGTGACACCACGGCAGGCCGTGCCCGACTGAATGAGGTCCTCCGCGCGTCCGCCGATGCAAGTTCGAGATCACCTGTCGAGGAGTACCTCGAGGAGCATCTCCTGCCGGCGGCCGCCCTGGTTATCCTTGGCGACCGCGAACGGGCCCTAAGTTTGCTTGAGAGTGTCCGGCCGCCGGGTGCACGGTTCTGGTCCGGCTTGCGCGCACCGGAGTTCGATCCGATCCGCTCGGACCCCCGCTTCCAGCGTCTCGTCGAGGAGTCGCGGCGTTCGGGAGCGCCAAAGTGAGCCATCCGCCCGCTGCTTCAGCCGCGGCTCAAGTCGCGACTCGGCCCTGCCCGTGAACGGGCCTCGCCGTGCCCGCTTCAGCGGGAGGGCCAAGCCACGAGTTCACTCGCGCACTCTGCCGCAGACGCTCACTCTGCTCGTGTTTCTGTCCGTCGGTCCGACCGTCCGACTGTCCGCCTTGCAGTGCCCCGACGGCTCGTCCCCGCCCTGCCGACCAGCTCGCACTGACGCCGGGCACCAGCCCGGCGTGCCAACCAATAGCGTCGCGGTGCTGTACTTCGACAATCTCTCCCGGGACACCGCCGATGCGTACCTCGCCGAGGGGCTGACCGAAGAGCTCATCGCGCAATTAGGACGGGTCGAACGGCTGGTCGTGAAGTCCCGCAACGCCGTGCGCCGCTACCGGAGCGACGACCTCGATCCCGCGCAACTCGGGCGGGTGCTCGGCGTCGCGTACCTGGTGAGCGGCAGCGTGCGACGCTCCGGAACCCGGCTGCGCGTCACCGTGGAACTCGTCCGAGCCACCACCGGCGTGCGTCTCTGGGGCGAGCAGTACGACCGCGCCCAGGCTGACTTGCTCGATCTCCAAGAGGGCATCGCACGCGCCGTGGCCGGTGTCATCGCGGGCCGACTGCTGCCTGCTGAGCGGGCGTCTCTCGCAGCTCGCCCGACGCGGAGTCCCGAGGCCTACGACTACCTCGTCAGAGGCAATTACTACCTCGCGCAACGCACTGCGCGCTCCACCAACCGGGCGGTAGACCAGTACCGCGCTGCGCTGCGGCTCGACCCGGGCTTCACCCGAGCGCTCGCGCGCATCGCCTATGCTCATGCACAGACGCTCTATTGGGGATCGTTCCCCGAAGACGTGCCCGCCGACAGCATCCTGGCCCGCGGCTTGGCCGCCGCCGATGGCGCGCTGCACCAAGACTCCACGTCGTCGGACGCCTGGATGGCGCGCGCGTTCCTCCTCAGCTACCGCTATCCCCGCGCACCTGAGCAGGCACGAGACGCCATCGAGCGAGCCGTGGCGCTCGATCCTCGGAACGCCGAGGCGCATCACCAATATGGAACGTTCCTCACCAGCCACGGCGAATACGCCGCCGCGGTCGGCCAGTACCAGCAAGCCCTGACGATCGATCCACAACGGGGAACCACTCTTACCGGCCTCGGAATGGTGAGCCTCAGGAGACGTGACTACGCGGCGGCACGCGACTGGCTGGATAGCAGCTTGGCGGTAGACCCTGGGTTCTACCCCGGCTACGTGCGGCGAGCGGAGGCTCGCCTGCTGCTCGGCGACACTGCGGCAGCACGGAGCGACGCAGAGACCGCCGCGCGGCTCAGCGCTGGCGACCCGCTGCTCGGCGAAGCCGTCCTCGCGCTGGTCGAGGCGCGGGCCGGGGACCCGCTCTCCGCGCACGCGCGCGTGGGCCGGCTCCTCCGGGACGTCGCGTTCGTCGAGCAACGTGTCCGGGGCGGAGCGGTATTGGCGATGGCGCTCGTTGCGCTAGGGGACCACCAGGAAGCGCTTGACCTCCTCGAACGACTCCGCCCGCGCGGCACGTGGCTCTGGGACCAGTTGCAATACCCGGAGTTCGACGCCATGCGCGCGCTCCCCCGCTTCCAGCGACTCGTTGAGGAGTCGCGGGCGGTAGGGGGACCACGATGACGCATGCGGCCGCAGTGCGCGGCCAAGGCCGCGGCTCGGCCCTGCCCGTGAACGGGCGACGCCGCTTCAGCGGCACGGCCGAGTCGCGAGTTTACTCGCGCATCTAGAGGCGCGCTCCCTGCTAGCCAGTCACCACCAGCACCACGATCCCCCACGCCAGTGTCAACAGCGTCACCGGGACCCCGACCCGGGCATACTCCGCGAACCCGATCCGCACGCCGCGCGTCTGGGCCTTCTCCGCAACGATCAAGTTCGCCATCGAGCCGATGAGCAGCAGGTTGCCGGCGAACGTGGAGCTCATCGCCACCACCCGCCACAGCAACTCCGGGTAAGGGAGCTGGGGAACCGTGTTGCGCCACAGGATCACGGCAGGGACGTTGGAGATCAGGTTCGACAGGATGGCCATCACGGCGCTCACCGCGGTCGCAGCGCGCCACGGGGAGCCGCTTTCGACCACGCCGACCGCGTGCCGGTCGATCCACGCGACGGCGCCGGTCTGCTCGAAGCCCCGCATCACAACGAACAGCGAAGCGAAGAACAGCAGCAGGTCCCAGTCCACCCGCTCGATCGCGTACGCGGGATCGCGCTGCGCGACTAGGACCATGAGCGCGCCGGCGGCGATCGCGACGAGCGGCAGCGACCCGCCCGCCAGCCACCCCACCACCGCGACCGCGAACATCGCGAGGCCGCGCGTCACGAGCGGCCGGTCGAGCGTGACCGGCACCGTCTCGAGCCGCTCCCGGAACGGCTCGCCGAGCTCCCGGCGGTACACCCACCGCAGGTAGCCGTAGCTGATCGCGAGCCCGCCCAACGCGACGGGCAGCATGTGGACGAGAAAGCCGCCGAACGACGCCCGGCTCCAGATCCCGACCAGCATGTTCTGAGGGTTCCCGGTAACCGACAGGACCGAGCCGACGTTCGCGCCCATCGCGAGCCCGATCAAGTACGCATTCGGCCGCAGCCGCAGCGGCCCGAGGGCCGCCAGCAGCACCGGGGTCACTACCAGGCAGATCGTGTCGTTCACGAAGAACGCGGACAGGAGGCCGCCGCCCACCACGACGCCGAGCAGCAGGCGCTCGGGCGTGCGCGCCCGCTGCAACACCCACTCCGCCGCCCATTCGAAGAACTTCCCGACCTCCAGGTAGCCGACGATGAGCATCATGCCCAGCAGGAAGACGAGCACGTCGAAATCGACGGCGGCGTACGCGTCCGGCAGCGAGAGGACGCCGAACACGACCATCGCGACGGCGCCCACCAGGCTCGCCGCCGGCCGGTTCAGGTGCACGAACGGCAGCCGCTGGACGGCGATGAGAACGTACGTGAGGGCGAAGATGAGGAGGCCGGCGGTCATGCGAGTGCGGAGTGCGGAGTGTGGAATGCGGAGTGGATCGCGAGACCGTCGAGGCCAACGGCTCGCACTCGGGATCGAACCTGCTCCTTCAACTCCGCACTCCGCACTCCACATTCCGCACTCGTCAGATCTCCCAATTCGAAAACAGCACCCCGCGCTCCGGGTGCGGCTCCGGATAGCCCTCGTAGGTCATACGGAGGTCGGTCCAGCGGACGCGGTAGCCGCGCGCGACGAGACGGCGGAACGCCTCCTCGTAGCGCGTCTGGCAGCGGATCGCCACACGCCGGATGCTGAGTCGCGCCGCGGCGGCCTCCGTTCCCGCGATAGCGGCGTCGAACGCGGGGAGGTCGCGGGCGGCAAGCTTGAGCACGCGCACCTCGTCCTTGGGCCGGCCCTCGGCGAGCGGCGCGGCGTGCCATAGGACGACGGCGTTCAGGCCGTCGTCACCGTCCAGCAGCGACGCGTCACCCAGCCCGAGGTCGGCCGTGAGCAGCAGCTCGCGCGTGAAGTCGTACCCGGCCGCCAGCTCGTGCGCGAGCCGGCGCGCCGCCGCCAGGGCCTGGTCCGCCGCGCTCCCCTTGCGCTGCGACAGCAGCGTGGGAGGCGGGTGGCCGCGCGTCGCGATGTCGTTCGTCATCGTGACGGTGAGGTGCGCCGGCGTAAAGCCGAGCCGCGCGTAGAACCCGATGTTCTCGACAGTGCGCGGCATCGTCTCGAGCCCGAGCGTGGCGACGTCCTGCTCGAGCAGCCAGTCGATCGCGGTGCGGACGATGGTCTTGCCGACCCCGGCACCCTGGCGATCGGGTCGCACGGCGAGCGGGCCCATCCAGCCCTCGGTCCCGGAGCGGTGCGCGACATTGAAAGCCGCGATCTGCCCGGAGTCGTCGCGCCACAGCAGCGCGCCGGGGCCGGCGTCGAGCAGCGCATAGCGCCAGACCTGGGGGTTGAGGTGCGGCACCCGCACCCCCACCAGTCCGTCCCGGCGGTACCGGTCGGTGAACGCTTCGGCGAACACGCGGTTCAACCCGACTATGTCGCGCTCGGTCGCCGGCTCCGGGCCGGACAGCTGCTGCTCAGGCAGCCACGCCCGCATCGGCGGCTCCCAGCGTTGCCGTTTCGTCGCGCACCACGCTCGTGCCCCGCGCGGCGTCGTAGTCGACCCGGATCACCCGGTCCAGTCCCTCGCGCACCTGCTCAATGTGCGTGATCAGCACGACCTGGGGGAAGCGATCCGCGAGCCGTCGCAGCAAGCCGATGACGTGCTGGCGGCGGCCCTCGTCGAGCGAGCCGAAGATCTCGTCCAGCACGAGCAGCGTCAGGGGCTGCCCGGCCCGCTCGGCGATCATCTGCGAGATCGCGAGGCGCAGCACCAAGTTCGCCACGTCCTCCTCGCCGCCCGAGATCACGGACTTCGGCACGCCGTCGTCGAGGATCGTGACGGCGTAGTCGTCGTTCAGATCCACGGCTTCGTAGCGCCCGTCGGTCAGGTCGGCGAGGAAGCCCGAAGCGAGCTCCGCGATCTCCGGTCGCATCGCGGCGTTCAGGTCCGCCCGCAGATCGCCGAAGGCGCGGTCCAGCTCGTGGTGCAGCCGCAGCCGCACCTTGAGCTCGGCGATCTGGCGCTCTCGCGCCGCCCGCTCCGCCTCGCGCCGCTCCACCTCGCGGATGCCCGCTTCGGCGGCCGTCAGCTCGCCGCGCGTCTCGGCGACGGCCAGCTCCGCCTCCCGCAGCGCCCGCGCCGCGCGATCATGCCGATCCCGCGCGGCCGCGAACGCCGGCTCCGAAAACCGCTCCGCCGCCACCGCCGCGGCGAGCTCGCGCGCACGCCGCTCGTGCACCGACAGGGCCTGCTCGGCGAGCTCGGCCTCCTTGACGAGGATCTCCGCGCGCTTCGCGCGTTCGGCGAGCTTCGCCGCCTCGAGCGCCACGGGCTCGAGCTTGGTGAGCTCGGCCCGGACCGCGTCGTGCCGCTGCGGGTCGTAGCCCGTGGGCCGAGCCCGGATCATCCCGTCCAGCACTCGGGCCCGGGTCTCGAGCCCGCGGCGCTGCGCCACCGCGCGCTCACGCTCCTCCAGCTGGGCGCGCAGCTCTCCGGCGCGCTCGCTCGCGCGGCGGCTCTCGACCAGCAGCGCCTCGCGCACCGCCTCCGCTGTGGCCACCGCCTCGGGCGGCTGGGCCAGCTGCTCGAGCCGCTGCCGGAAGTACTTGCCGTCGTCCACGATCGCCTGCATCTGGCGGTCGAGGACGCCCAGCACCTCGGCATATTCGGCCCCGAGCGGCCGCCGGCACGTCGGGCACGTCCCCTCGGGCCCGAGCCGCTCGATCTTGTCCCGCTGCTCCTTCACCTCGTCGTACTGCTTCAGCAGGTCCGCGCGGCGCGTGGTGGCGTACTCCTTCTCCCGCACCCACGCCGCCCGCTGCTCCTCGGCGGCGCGCTCGGCGACCTCGAGCCGCCCGGCGACCGCGCGCGCCTCGCGCTCCACCCCGGCGAGCGCGTCCCCGGCCGGCGCCAGCTCGGCGATGCGGCGGTCGAGCACTACGATGGTCCGCATCAGCTCCGCCAGCTGGCCTTCGTCGGCCCGGCGGGCCGTCTCCTCTTTCTGCAAGTGCTCGAGCGCCGCCTGCTCGCGCTTCAGCCGCTCGATCGGCTCGAGCTCCGCGCGCAGCCCGTCGAGCTGGTCCCGGGCCTTGAGCGCTTCCGCCATCTCGCGGTCGAGCCGCTCGCACTCCTGTTTCGCGACCGTCACCCCCTGCTCGGCCATGCGCCGGTCGCCGTCGAGGGAGTGGACCCGCTTCTCCTTCTCCACCCATGCCTGCCAGCGCGGCTCCTCGCGGGCGTCCACCTCCTGCGCCCGCGAGCGGGCCGCCTGTGCCGCCGCGGCCGCCCGGCGCGCCTGCTCGAGTCGCGCCGCCGCGGTGGCTCGCTCGCGCTCGAGCGTCGCCTGCTCGGGCAGTCCCACTTCGCGCCCGTGCAGCTCCGCTGCGAGCGCGTTCCGCTGCTCGCGGATCCACTCCTGGGCGATGCTCAGCTGCTCGTATCGCAGCACGCGCGACAGGAAGGCGGCGCGCTCGGGGCGGCTCAACTTCGCCATCACCGCGAGGTCCTTCTGTCCGGTGAAATAGGTGTTGAAGAATTCGTCGTGCGTCATCCCGAGCCCGCGCTCGAGCTGCGCCGTCACTTCGGTGAGCGAGTTGGCGACCAGCTGGCCGTCCTGGTAAAGCTCGGCGTTGTGCAGCCCGCGGACCACCTTGTACTCGTGCGCCCCGACCCCGAATTCCATCTCCACGCGGACGCTCGAGCGCGCCTTGGCGCGCAGGTTGCGGATCGAATCCTTGTCGCCGCGCGCGGCGACGTTGCCGTAGATCGCCCACGCGATCGCTTCGAGCAGCGTCGTCTTCCCCGAGCCGTTCGGCCCGATGATCCCTGTGATCCCAGGCCCGAGCACCAGATCGGTGTCGGCGTGCTGGCGAAAGTTCAGCAGCCGCAGCCGGTGCAGGCGCATCAGCCCCGCTCCCCCACGTCCGGCCCCACCCGCTCGAGGTACTCGACGCCCAGCCGCACGAATTCGTCGCGGTCCAGATCGGCGTCGAGCGGTCGCCGGCCCAGGAACTCACGCAGCGTGTCCGGGAGGGTGTGCCGGCGGCCCGGCGCGCCGGCGCCGATCACGCGCTGCTCCTCCGGCCGCCGCAGATCGAGATGAAAGCTGAGCGCCCGCGCCTTGTACTGGCGGATGGCGGAGTGGTCCAGATCACGCGCGGTCGCGCGCGCGACGTTCCACACGAGCAGCCGCACCACCTGGTCGTCGATCGGCGGCTGCGCGGCCCCCACTGCCGCCGCGATGTGCTGGTCCAGCTCCTTGGCCGAGAGCCCATTGCCATCGAGCGCCGTCAGCTCGTAGTGCCGACGGGCCGGCGCAATCGGACGAAAGGTGACGCGTGCTCCTGGCAGCTCGACGAGCAAGTAGCCCTTGCCGCGCCGCCCCTGCTCTTCCTCGTCCTGCAGCTGCCCCCACGGATTCGGGGTCACGTACTCCAGGCTGCCGGCGTACCACGCGTTGGCTGCGACCGGTTGCGCCACGTGGTAGTGCCCGAGCGCGACGTAGTCCCACTGGGCCGGCGCGAGGTCGTGCTGATTGAGCAGGGCGCCGCCGTATTCCGCGGTGCCGCGCTGCTCGCCCAAACCGGGCAGCTGCCCGTGCAGGAGCAGTACATTGCACGTCGTGCCGCGCTGCGGCCGGAGCGCCGGGCGCTCGGGCTGGACCACCGCCTGGTGCGGGGCGGCGAAGACGGAGCAGTCCAGCTTGGAAAAAGTCAGGTAGCGCGCTTGATCCACCACGACCTCGACACCGAGCGCTTCATACAAGCGGAGGATCGTCCCAGTCTCCACGGACCGCGGCGTGTCGTGCTCTCCGGCGATCATCACGATCGGCGCGTCCGGCAGGCCCGTGCGCAGCCGGTGCAGCTGCTGGAACAGGAACAGGATCGCAGGATTGGTGGGCCGGACGGAATGGAAGATGTCGCCCGCCAGCACGATGAGGTCGGGCCGCTGCACCAGGAGGTCGTCCACCGCGCGGCGGAACGCCTCGGCTAGGTCGGCCTCGCGCTGATTCCCGCCCCGGGGCGTCTGCCGGTCGTACTGGCGGAAGCCGAGGTGGAGATCGGCGAGGTGAGCGAGCTTCACGCGCTCAGTTGGTGCCCGTGAGCTGCAGCGATGTCTGCTGCTCCATGGCGATGGTCATGCCTTCCGATCCGCTCTGCGGGTCGTGCACCGCGATCCGCATCGTGCCGCCCATGCTGTAGCGCACGGGCACGCTCTTGGCGAGGGAGAAGACCTGCACCGCCGTGGCGGCCAGGGCGAGACGACGGGCGGTGCTCATGGCACGGCTCCCATCAATTCAGTATGGCTCTTCAGAGATCGGATTCAGCGGCGGCACCGCCTCCCGGGCGGGCGCCGCTGCGGGCGCGACCCGGGCGCCCAGCATGCGGCGGAAATACGCGAGCGCGTCGTCGGGGCGCGTCCGGCGCACCGCCGCCAGCGCGCGGCGCACGTCATCCGGGCGCCGCTCGGCGATCAAGTCCTTCACCTGGTTCGGCCGGATGCGCCGGTCGAGCCGCACCAGCTGGCGAACGACGGCCTCCTCGAACGGCAGGTCGGCACCGGGCGGGAACCGCTCGACGCCGTCCCGGCCCCGGAGCACGGCGGGTCGGGGGAACCGGACGAAGATCGGCTGCGTGAAGTGCGGGTGGCGCAGCATCAGCTCCCCGATCGGCAGCGTGGCGAGCTTGATCTTGATGGCCGGCGAGAGCACGTGGTAGCCGGGCGTCGCGAGCTCGTCGGCGTCCATTCTGCCGAACAGCGTCGTGCCCGCGTTCCCGACCACCCGCCGGTGCACCTGCGAGCGGAACTGCTCGGCGGCGAAGAGCACGAGACCAAGGTAACGTCCCCGCTCGGAGATATCGAGCAGCATTTTGCGCACGTACGTCTCCGGCCCGTCGCCCGGCGCGTACTTGTTGAGCTCGTCCACGAATACCACGACGGCCTCGACCCCCAGATCGCGCCGCTCCAGGTGCTCGCGCAGTTTGGAGACGGCGCGCGCGAAGACGAGGTCCTGGCCGAGGGGATCCACGTTCGCGACGTCCACGACGTACACGGTCCGGTCCTCGAACCGCCCCCACGGGAGGTCGTTCGACGGGCCGTCGTCGGTGACGAGACCCTTGCAACGGGTGGAGATGTTGGACAGCCGGTTGCGGACCTTGCGAATGGTGGCGATGTGATGCGTGCGCCACATGTCGCTCCGCCCGGAGAGCTCGAGCCCGTCGAAAATCGCCCGGAACAGCCCGTCCAGATCGGCGAACGATTGCACCCGGTGGCTGCCGCCGAAGCCGTCGTCGAACTCCTTGTTGAGCACACGGTCGGAGAGGAAGTCGATGAACGCGTCGGCTTTGGCGTCGATGTCGTCGCGGTTCAAGAGCACTTCCGCGAAGTCGAGCACCTCGGCGAGCCCCCAAACCAGCGGCTCGACGTCCCCCACGAGATCGGGGTGGGTACGCAGCGTGTTGAGGTTCACCCCGTCGGCCTTGAAGGGCGCGTAATAGCGCACGCGCTCGAACGGCTGCGGCGTGATGCCGAGGCGCTCGTAGCGGCGGCGATCTGCCTCGTCGAGCGGGCCGGGGCGATCGAGGAAGCAGAGATCCGGCCCCTTCACGTTGAAGCACAGGGCCGCGATCCGGCCCTTGTGGGCCGGGAAGTGCTGGAAGATGGACGCGAGCAAGAACTCGACCGCGCTCGTCTTGGTGGCGAGTCCCGAGACACCGGAGATGTTGAGGTGCGCGGCTTCGGGGCCGAGCAGGAAGTCGGCGTCAAGATAGACCGGCGCCTCGAGGCCCGCCGCCGTGTAGAGGCCGACGGGGATCCCCGTCGGCTGCGCGCCGGCCACGTAGGCGTCCATGCGCAGCGCCTGCGCCACGTCGGCGTCGCTCGCGACGTATACGGCGCCGAGCGGCACGGGTTGGAGCGGCTCCTCCGGGTGTTGCCGCAACACCGCCGCGGTCCACAACCGGATCTCCTGGCGGACGGTGGGGCTCTCGGTCGCCTTCGCGGGATCTCCCTCAGCACCCACCACGTCGTGCAGCGGAGTCGCGAGGTCCGAGTAGGCGAACCCGTCGGTTACGACGCCATAGACGACCCTTCCCCCTCCCCCCTTCCCCGTCCGTTCCCCCGGCTCTTCCACCCGTACTATCGCCCCGATGCCGATGGTGGTCTCGTTCGCAGTCCAAAAGTGGAATTGGTGCGGCGTCGCGGGCTTGAGCTCGGTGGCGACGACCCGGCCGATGGGGGTGGGCTCCCGTTGCTGGATCACGATCCCGTTCTCGGGAGGCGGGATCCGGGAGGCGACAGCAGATCCCGCGGCGCACGGCTCCGTAGGTAGGTCTCCACGTCATGTATAGGATACAACAGGCGGTCCCAGCGTGCGTCGGGCGTCGAGAGCGGGGACCGCTCGCGCTCGAGCCACGCCGACAGGGCAGAGGCGCGGGCGAGCGTGTCGGGGTGCGCGCGCGCTTCGACCCGTACCAGGCCGTACAGCAGGTCGTTGCCTTCCCAGGGCCAGAACCGGAGGTACCAGGAATAGATCGCACGCCGCGCCCCGCGGCTCAAACACGCTGGTGCGGTGTCCAGCCGGCAGGGTGAGCGCCCGCTCCAGCTCGGCACCCTCGAAATACTGCGCGCCGTGACTCTTGATGACGCCCACGGCGCGGGGATGCGCGGAGAGCGCGACCGAATCGGACAGCACGCCGTCGACGACGAGCCACTCGTCCGGGCCGAGCCCCGCCAGGCAGCGCTCCGCCAGCTCGCGCTCGAGCGCCAGGCGGGCCCGCTCCAGCTCCCGCCGCGCCGCCTGGATCGCCCGGGCGGGTTGGCCCCCATCCTCAGCGGCGAACTCGACTACGTCGACGCCGCCCGTCTCGAGCGCCCGGCGCACTGGCGCCGCCAGTGATTCGAGCCGAGTGATGGCGAGCTCGCGGGACTGCTCGGATCCGGTGCGGAGCCGCCGGTCGGGCCCGCGACGGCGCACGGCCGCGGCCACGTAGCCGCGCACGATGGGAGTCACGCCGCCGTAGCCCACGACGCGCCACTGCTCGATCCCGTCGAGAAACCCCACCGCGCCCGGCGAAAGCGGCCGCGCGTCGGCGACCGAGCGCGTCCGGAGCTCCGCATCCTCGACCAAGTCGGCGCCCGTGAACTCCTCGACGTCGGTTCGCCCGGCGCTCGCGTCCGGCACATAGGAGGCAGGCACCGCGCCGGCCGCCAGGATGGCGTCCACCCAGGAGCCGGCCACCGTTACCGCGTCCGCAGGGCCCAGCCGAGGTACGTCACGGTGAGGTCATCGATGAGCATGCGACGGCCGCTGCCGTCGTCCGCGCGCGCGATCCCTTTCATCTCCTGCACGACCATGCCGTTCCGCGCCAGTCCCTCGGTCAGCTCGTCCGGCGTGATGAAGCGGGCGAAATCGTGGAATCCCTCGGGCATGGTGTGCTCCACGTACTCCTCTGCCCAGATGAGCTGCAGAAACGCGGCGATGGTGCGGTTGTGGGTGAGGAACCCCAGGCCGCCGCCTGGTGCGAGCACGGCCGCGATCTCGGCCAGCGTGCGGTCGAGGTGGTCCACGTGCTCCAAAACGTCCACGGCAAAAACGAGATCGAAGGGCTCAGTGAAGTCGCAAGACGCCAGATTTTCAGCGGCCGCCAAACGGTAGTCGACGGACAGGCCGGAGCGTGCCGCGTGCTGTCGCGCCGCCGCGAGCGACTTCTCGGACGGGTCGACGCCCGTCACCACGGCGCCTTCTACCGCCAGCGACTCGGCGAGGATCCCGCCGCCGCAACCCACGTCGAGCGCGCGCTTGCCGCCGAACCCTCCGAACACCCGGCGGAAGTACTCCACCCGAGCGACGTTCAGCTCGTGCAGGCCGGCGAACGGCCCGGCGCCGCTCCACCAGATGTCCGGCGCGGCTTCCACGAGTCGCTCGTACTTGTCGGGCTCCCGCATCCCCCCGACCCGCGGCAGTTGATCGCTCATCCCGACACTCTTACCCCGATCACCAGCCCATCGCGGATCGGCACGACCGCGGACACGACGCGGGGATCGGTCGCCGCGAGCCGGTTAAACGCCCGCACCCCCTCCGTCCCGGGAGAATGATCCGCCTCGTCGACGACCGAGCCGTGAAAGAATGCGTTGTCACACAAGAGCAGGCCGCCGGTGCGCAGCAGCCGTACGCTCCAGTCGAAGTATTGCGCCAACGGCTCCTTGTCGGCGTCGACGAACACGGCGTCGAACCCCGGCGTGAGCGTGGGCAGCACGGCGAGCGCGCCGCCCTCGATCAGCTGCACTCGCTCCGCCAGGCCGGCCTCCGCGAAGGCCCGCCGGGCGAGCGCGGCGTGGCGGGGATCCTTCTCGATCGTGGTGAGCCGCCCGTCGGACGGCAGGGCGCGCGCGAGCCACACTCCGGAATAGCCCGCGAGCGCGCCGATTTCGAGCACGCGGACGGCCTGCACGGCGCGCAGCAGCACGTGCAGCAGCTTCCCCTCGTCCGGGGAGATCGCGATCGGCGGCAGCTGGAGCGCTTCGTGCCGCGCCCTGATGGCGGCCAGGATCGAATCTTCGCGGGCGAACAGCTCGGTGGCGTAGCGCTCGAGCCGCTCGTCCACGATCAGGCGGTCGCCTCGACGTTAGGGAACGGCGGGACGTCCAGGAACCAGAGCCCCACGAGGCGCGACTGCTTGTCGACCTCCACCAGCAGCCGGTCCGCGACGCGCACCACGCTCGCGGCACGCGTGCGCCCGACGCGCAGGTGGAAGACCGACTCTTGCTGATTCTTCTCCACGGTGAGCGCCGTGTCCACTTCGACCGCCGCGACGCCCGGCTGCGACTTGCGGCTCGGGAAGGTGACGCTGCCCTCCTTGCTGGGCTCCGGGATCGTCAAGCTATCCACGGTGCGGATGTCTTCGGGCCACGTCACCACGTCGACGCCGCGCAAGCACCCGCCCGCGACGTCGATGACGACGAAGGAGCCGTCGCTCCCTTCCAGATCCACCGTACCGTTCAACCCGCTTGTCTTCCCGCCTCCTTTGCAGGCGACGGAGAGGATGTCGGTTTCGGGGTCCCAGTGGTAGGTGACCTTGGGAAGCTTCCCGTCCAGTGGCTCGATGCGCGCTTCGAAGTTCATCCGGAACGACACCTTCCACGGATTCGGGAGGGCGGATAATATAGGCCGCACTGCGGGGAGGGGCCAGCACGATGGAGCGGCGGGAGTTTTTGACGGTGGCAGCGGCGATCGCGGCGCCGTACCCAGTGCGGAATGCGGAGTGCGGAGTGCGGAGTCGACGCCCGACCAGCCCATTCCGCACTCCGCATTCCGCACTCCGCACTGGCCAAGAACCTTCCCTTTCTCCAGAGGTGTTCGCCCGCCGCGTCGAGCGCGCCCAGGCCGAGCTCAAAGGCCGCAAGCTCGACTGCTTGATCGCCACGCCCGGCACCAACTACGAGTACTTCACCGGGTACAACCCCGGCCGCAGCGAGCGGCTCATCGCGCTCGTCCTCCCCGCGACCGGGAAGCCGGTCGTCGTGTGCCCCGCGTTCGAGGTCGAGCGCCTCACCCAGCACAGCGCCCTCACGGACGCCCGCGGCTGGGAGGAGCAGGAGAATCCGTACAAGCTGGTCCGCAACGTGGTGCGCGAGCTGAAGCCGCACGGCAACGGCGTGATCGCGCTCGAGTCCACCACCAGCTACGACGTCTATCTGGCGCTGGCGGACCAGCTGTCGGGCTGGAAGTTCGTGGACGGAGCGCCGGTAACCGAGCGGCTGCGGATCGTCAAGGCGCCGGAGGAGCTCGCGCTGATCCGTCGCGCCATCGAGATCACGGAAGCGGCGATCGCCGCCACGTTCGCCCAGCTCGCGGCCCAAGTGACCGAGCGCGAGGTGGCGCAGCTCTTGTCGCGTGAGATGCAACAGCGCGGCGCGCCGGGCGGCGGGCTCGTACAGTTCGGGCCCTCGAGTGCGCAGCCGCACGGCGGCCCGGCGGGACCGCAGCTGGAGCGCGAGACCGTCGTGCTGATCGACGCGGGCTGCCGCGTCGCGGGCTACGACTCAGACATCACCCGCACGATCTGGTTCGGTGACAACCCGGCGGACGAGTTCAAGAAGGTCTTCAATTTCGTCCACGACGCCCAGACCGCCGCCATGCGGCTCGGCAAGCCGCTCTACACCCAGTGCCAGGAGATGGACCGCACCGCGCGCAAGGTGATCAGTGACGGCGGCTACGGCTCCTTCTTCACGCACCGCCTCGGCCATGGCCTCGGCATGGACGGCCACGAGCCGCCCTACCTCGTCGAGGGCAACGCGACGCGCCTCGAGCCGGGCATGGTGTTCACGATCGAGCCAGGGATCTATCAGCTCGGAAAGTTCGGGGTGCGGATCGAGGATGATTGCGTGATGACCGACGCGGGGATCGAGGTGCTGTCGCACCGCCCCGCGAAGCTCTAGTCGGCGAGCTTCGTTCCGAAGGCCACGATCCGATCCAGCGCCTTGGCGATGTCCTCCGTCGCCGCCGCGTAGCTGAGCCGCACCCAGCGATCATCGCCGAACGCCCCGCCGGGCACGAGTGCGACACCGGTCGACGTGATCAATCGCGTGCAGAACTCCGTGCCGCTGATCCCGCCGAATGAGTCCACGCGAAAGAAAAAGTAGAACGCGCCGAGCGGCTCGACGAACTCGACGCCGGGGAGCTCCTGGCGGAACCGGCTGACCACGAGCTCACGCCGCTTGCGGAACTCGGCGACCATGCGCACCACATCCTGCTCCACGCGCTCGTCGCCGAGGGCGGCCGCCGCAGCCCATTGCGCGGGATGGTTGGCGCCCGTGGTCGTATGCGACTGCAGCGCGGCCATCGCCTTCGCCACTTTCGCCGGTGCGAGGGCGAGCCCGATGCGCCACCCGGTCATCGCGTACGCCTTGCTGACGCCGTAGATGACGATGACACGCTCGAGGAAGTCGTCCGGCAGATCGAGGAACGACGGCGCCGGACCCGGCCCGTAGTGAATGCGACGGTAGATCTCATCCGCGATCACCCACACCTTGCGGGCCCGCGCCCACTGCGCGATGGCCTTGAGCTCCGCGTGGGTGTACACGGAGCCCGTCGGGTTGCAGGGCGAGCACAGGATGAGGCCCTGCGCCCCCGGTACGACCCGGTCCAGGTCACGGACGCTCAGCTTGAGGCCCCACTCCGGATCTCCGGGGACGAGCACGGGGCGCCCGCGCGTGAGATGCACGATCTGCGGGTAGGACACCCACGCCGGCGCGGGAATCGCGACGACGTCGCCCGGGCCGAACACGCTGAAGCAGACGTTGAAGAGCGACTGCTTCGAGCCGTTCGAGACGACGATATGGTCGGCGTTCACGGGGCGACCGCCGGAGAGCAACGACAGGTGCTTCGCCGCCGCGGCGCGCAGCTCGAGGATCCCTTCGTTGGCCGGGTAGTGGGTCTTGCCGTCGCGGATCGCGCGCACCCCCGCGTCGGCGGCGATCGCCGGCGTGGGGAAGTCCGGCTCCCCGGCACCCAGGTCGATCACGTCCTCGCCCGCCGCCTTGCGGCGCTTCGCCTCCTGGGAGATGGCGATGGTCGCGGAGGTCTCGAGGTGGTGCAGGTTCGGGGACAGGCCGAACGGCGAGCCCTGGGTCATGGGCGGATGACTCCGAAGCGTTTCAGAACCGCGAGCGTCGAATCAAGCGGCAGCGCCCGCACCGTGCCACGATACCCACGCACTGTCTCGGCGCGCAACAGGGAGTTGTAAATGGCCTCCTCGGTCGCTTCGACGACCGCCTCGAACAAGGGCGACATCGCGTCGTTCGTGACGACGGGCAGCGTGTCGATCAGCCTCGATCGCCCAGCACCGCTCTCCACCGCCCTCGACCGCCTGGTCGAAAACGCGATCACGTAGTCCCCCGAGCCGTTCGCCATGCTACTCCCGGTCCGGGCGAGGCCCGCGAGGGCGCGGCGCCCCAGTCGTTCGAGCTGTCGATGATCCAAGGGAGCATCGGTAGCGATTGCGATGATGATCGAACCATCTCCCGTGGGGGGTAGGGGCGCAGCACGCTGCGCCCCTACGTCCTTCAGGTAATACTGCCCGAGCTCCCGTCCGACTGGGGCGCCGGCGATGGTCAGCACACCGCCGAAATTGCTCTGTACCAGAACGCCGACCGTCCAGCCGCCGAGCTCGTGAGGGAGCCGCCGGCTGGCGGTACCGATGCCGCCTTTCCATCCGAACGCGACGGTGCCGCGTCCCGCGCCTACCGCGCCCTCCGCGACTGCCCCGGGGGCTGCGGTCCGGATCGCAGCCAGCACATCCTCCGGGGTGATGGCCCGTGCCCGGATGTCGTTCAAGAACCCGTCGTTGGTCTCGGCCACCACCGGATTGGCGGAGCGAACGTCATCGTTCCCCGGCAGGCCGAGCAGGTAGGTCAGGACCACGTCGGCGACCCGCGGGACGCACAGCGTGCACGTCAGCACGATCGGCGACTCGAGCTCGCCCAGCTCGTTCACCTGGGTCGATCCGGCGAGCTTGCCGAACCCGTTCCCGACGACGATGGCCGCTGGCACCTTCTCGCGGAACGCGTTGCCTGCGTGCGGCAGGATGGCCGTCACGCCGGTGTTGATCGAGTCGCCGCGAATCACGGTCGCGTGCCCGACACGCACGCCCGCCACGTCGGTGATGGCGTCGAGCGAGCCTGGTGGCAGGACGCCAACGACGATGCCGAGATCGCGGGCGCGGGGGCGCTGGGCAGAGAGCGGGCCGGGAAGGCCAGCGACCAGAGACAACGCTACTACGAGTCCACAGGCTGAAGCCTGTGCTCGGCGAAACACTGTCCTTAAGGACTGTGCAGTGCCAAGCCCATCCTTGAGGATGGGAATCACACAAGAGCCACTGCTCATCCGTTTGCCTTTCGACTCTCCCCAAGCTACCATCCTCAGCGTCGTCCCGCCCTTTGACAACCGAGGATCGAGTGATGCTGGACGAGGCAAAGGCCGCCTGGGAACGCGGCCGGCATCTGGTGCTTGTGACGCCGCCGGCTGTGGAGCAGGCGGAGCAGATCTGGGAGCTCATCCCCCCGGGAGCCCCGGGGCGCCGGCCCGGCGTCAGCCCCGCCGTGCTGATCGTCTGTAGCGACGATGTGTCCGCGGCCGAATGGGCGTCCGCCGCTCCCGCACCGATCCGCGTCCACGCCGTCACGGGCTTGTCCCGTACCATCCGCGTCCTCAAGGAGCGGACCGTTCCCGTCCTGGCCGGCGCGGTCAAGGACCTAGCTGCGCTGGTCGCGCGCTCCGTGCTCAAGCTTGACGCCGTCTCCACCGTCGTCATCGCGTGGCCCGAGACCCTCGCAGCGGGCGAGCACGCGGCGGCGCTCGACGCGCTGCTCGGCGACGCGCGCGAGGCGCGGCGTGTCGTGCTGAGCTGGAATCCGGCCGCGCTGGCTGACTTCCTCGAGCGCCATGCCCGCCGCGCACTGGTCGTCGGTACGTCGCCGGTGGGCGACAGCGGCTCCCTGCTCGGCCCGATCGGTCCCGCGCGCTACGCGCTCGTCCCGCCGTCTCGCCGTCCGGCGGCGGTGCGCGAACTGCTCGACGCGCTCGATCCGCAGCGCCCTTTCGTGTGGGACGGCGGGCCCGTCGCAGCGCCGGCTGACGCCCCCGACGCCATGTTGTGCACCCAGCTGCCGACGCGCGAGCAGTTCGCGGCGCTCTCCCGGTTGGGCGAGCCAGCGCTGCTCGTGACCGCCGCACAGCTGCCGTACCTCCGGTCGCTCGCCGCGCCGCTCGTGCCTCTGGCGCGGCCTTCCGCCGCCGACCGGGCCCAGGACCGGGTGGAGGCGCTGGCTGAAGAGATCGCCCGACTCGTGACCGGATCCCGCGTCGACACTGAGCTCGCGCTGCTCAGCCCGTTGTTCGAGCGATTTGACCCAGCCGAGGTGGCGGCGGCGTTACTGGCGCTCAGACGTCAGACGTCAGACGTCAGCCCACCCCCCGCTGCGCCAGCGTGGGTGAAGGTCTTCGTGAACGTGGGAAAGAAGGACCGCGCGGCGGCCAAGGATCTCGTGGGGGCGCTGATCCGGGAGGTGGGGATCGCCAAGGACGCCATCGGCCGGGTGGACGTGCGTGACACGTTCAGTGTCGTCGAGCTGGCTCCGGCTGTCGCCGAGCAGGCCATGCGCGGCTTGTCGCGAGTCGCGATCAAAGGCCGGCGCGCGCTGGCGCGACTCGACCGCCAGGTCTAGCGGCATGCGGGAACGGGATGGGCGGGCGAGCGGTATTACGCGCGTCCGATGATCGAAGCCGAGCAGATCGTTTCAGAAGGCACCCGGCTCCAGCCGTTCATCCTCACCGGGTATCACGGCGCGCCGACACACGGCACCGTGACGATTCAGGCGTTCGACCGCGAGCAACGCTGGCGCCGCGCATTGGCGGGGCTCGGCAAGTGGTGGGGCGTCGCGCTGCTGTCGGTGTTGATCCCGGTCGCTCACTTCCTGCTGGTCCCGTCCTTCTTCGTGTACGGGGTGTGGCAGTTTTTCCAGCGGCTCGGCACTATTGAGCTGGCGGCCCGCGCCCGAGGCACGTGTCCCGACTGCGGCGCCGAGCAGGTGCTCGAGCTGGCGCCGCGCTGGCGGGCGCCGCAGCCCGTTACCTGCCGCCATTGTCACCGGGGCCTGCGGCTCGCGCTCCCCGATCCCCGCTGAAACGCCGACGGGCCGCCCAGCGGGGCGGCCCGTGACCGGCATCCTCCAGTATCCGAACGTCTGACGTCTGACGTCTGATGTCTGATGTCTGATGTCTACTTCCGGTTGTTCACCGCCATCTTCAGCTGCTTTCCGGCGCGGAACGCCGGCGCAATGGACGCTTTGATTTGAATCACGCCGCCGGTCTTGGGATTCCGGCCCATCCGAGCGGCCCGCTTGCGCGCTTCGAAGTTCCCGAATCCTGTGATCTGCACCTTCGCGCCCTTCTTCAGCTCGCCGGCGATGATGCCTTTGTCGTCGAACAGGGCTTCGACCGCCCGGCTTGCGTCAGCCTTGGACATCTTGGTCCGCATCGCCAGCGCCGTGGTCAGCTCGGCTTTGTTCACGGTGTCTCCTTGTAAGGGTCTAGGGCCCGGAGAAGCCTTGAGATTCCGCCCTTTTTACGACAGGGCGCCGGAAAAGCCGCATAAAACCGCCACAATATGGGGGTAGCCCCGGAAAATCCGCAAGATAGCTGCATTTCCTTGACCCACCCGCCCCGAGAAACTACCCTTCCACCCCGTCACACAACGGCACGACGGCGGGCACACGCACGCTTGGCGTCGTGCCGTCGTGCCGTCGTGCAACTTGAGGAGCTTCATGGTCCCCAGTACCCGCTCCGGCTGGATCGAGGTGATCGCCGGGGTAATGTTCTCCGGGAAGAGCGAGGAGCTGATCCGGCGGGTACGGCGCGCCGTCATCGCCCGCAAGCGCGTGCAGGTCTTCAAGTCTCACCTCGACGCCCGCTACGCCGGGCTTTACACCCTGAGCACTCACGACGGGGGAACCGTGGAGGCCGAGCCGGTGGACTCCTCCGAGGAGATCATGGGCCGCCGGCGCCCCGATACCGAGGTGGTCGCGGTGGACGAGGTCCAGTTTTTGGATGACGGCATCGTGACCGTCGCCAACGCCCTCGCCGACCAGGGCGTGCGGGTCGTGCTCGCCGGCATCGACATGGATTTCCGAGGCCTCCCCTTCGGTCCCATGCCGACGCTGCTCGCCGTCGCGGAGATCGTCGACAAGCTCCAGGCCATCTGCGTGGTGTGCGGCGACCCCGCGGGCCGCAATCAACGCCTCGTGAACGGGAAGCCCGCGCTGTGGGACAGCCCCACCATCATGGTCGGGGGACGGGAGTCGTACGAGGCGCGGTGCCGACATTGTCATCGGGTGCCGAGGCAGGATGAGGATCAGACCGCGCTGCTCTAGGTGCGGAGTGCGGAGTGCGGAGTGCGGAGTCGACGCCCGTCTTTCAACTCCGCATTCCGCATTCCGCATTCCGCACTGGCCCGTATGCTCAACGTAGCTCTCACGGGGAACATCGCCGCCGGCAAGTCGACCGTCGTCGAGCTGTTCCGGCGCTGGGGCGCGACGATCGTCGACGCCGATGAGCTGGTGCGACAGGCGCAGGCGCCGGGCGGCGAAGTGCTCGCCGCGATCGTGCGGCGCTTCGGCTCGGACGTCCTCGCCTCGGACGGCTCGCTCGACCGCGCGGCACTGCGCTCCAAGGTGATGGGCGACCAAGCCGCGCTCGACGCCCTCAACGCGATCGTCCACCCGGCCGTGCGGCGGCGCCGCGACCACCTCGCGCTCGAGGCGCGCGAGCGCGGCGACGTGCTCGTGGTCAACGACATCCCGCTGCTGTTCGAGGTGCTGGATCCCGGGGAGTTCGACGCCGTCTTGCTGGTAGACGCGGGGGTGGCCCTGCGCCGCACGCGGCTGCGTGCGATGCGTGGCCTGTCCAACGAAGAGGCCGACCGGATGATCGCCGCGCAGATGCCGGCCGCGCGCAAGCGGCCGCGGAGCCACTTCGTGATCGACAACAACGGCTCCCTGGCGGAGCTCGAGCAGGCCGCGCGAGCCGTGTTCAAGGAGCTGCGCCGCCGCGCGGCTCGCGCGGCGCTGGGTCGACCCGCGCAGTCGCTGCTGCTCGCAGCGGACGAGGCGGCCGGAGCGGGAGACGCCAGCGAGCACCCGGCCTTGATGGCGATTGCCGGCCGCTATTCGGACGCCGGCCTGGCGGTGCGCCGGGTCGCCGGTGGCAGCGCGGTCGAGAAGGCACTGGCGCGCGTCGCGGCGCGACCGGATGCGATCGTGGCCACGGTTGCCGCCGCCGCGGCGACCGAGCGGGCGTGGGAGCGCGCCGGGCGCCCGGGCGTGCTGGTGTTGTTGAGCGACGATCCCGACCCGGTCGCGGTGCGCCTCGACGTGCGACCGTGGGGCCACGAGCGGCTGCGGCTCACAGAGCCCGGCGCCACCGGCCTGGCGCCGCGGCCGGACCTGTTCCCCAAGGCCAACCCGTTGGCTTGACAGGGGTTTGGTGCTCCGGTAACCTTTCGCCGCCACCTTCTCAGGCCCCGAGCGAGAGCGATCCCTGCATGTCGAAGACGCCGTCCGATCTGCGCTACACCGAGGAGCACGAATACGTCAAGGAAACCGACGACAAGTCGGTCGTACAGGTCGGGATCACCGACTACGCGCAAGGGGAGTTGGGCGATGTCGTCTACGTGGACCTGCCGAAGCTGGGCGCCACGTTCGGGCGGATGGATGTGTTCGGCACGATCGAGGCGGTGAAGGCGGTCTCGGAGCTGTACGCCCCCCTCTCCGGCACGGTGACGGCGGTCAACCCGGTGCTCGAAGCCGACCCCGCGCTCGTCAACCGCGATCCCTATGGCGAGGGCTGGATGATCAAGCTCCGGGTCAAGAACCCGAAGGAGCTCGACCAACTGCTGGGGAGCGAGGAGTACAAGAAGCATATTGGCGCATAGCGCCCGGCCGGTCCCACATCCTTTCCTGAGAGCTCGCAGCGAGACATCCGACATGCCGACCGCACGCGCGTCCCTGCTCCCCGCCGACCGCTTCGTGGCCCGCCACATCGGGCCGAGCCCCGATGAGACGCGGGCGATGCTGCAGACGGTCGGCTGCGCATCGCCGGAAGAGTTCATCGACAGCGTGGTGCCCGAGGGCATCCGGCTGCGCCGCCCATTGGCGCTCCCGCCGGGGCGGACCGAGCGCGAGGTGCTCCAGGCGCTGCGCGGTCTCGCGGCGCAGAACCAGCTGTTCCGCTCTTACATCGGGATGGGCTACTACCACACGTTCACGCCGCAGGTGATCCAGCGGAACGTGGTCGAGAACCCGGGCTGGTACACCGCCTACACGCCGTATCAGCCGGAGATCGCCCAAGGACGGCTCGAAGCGCTGCTCAACTTCCAGACGATGGTCGCCGATCTCACCGCCCTCCCCATCACCAACGCCTCGCTGCTCGATGAAGCCACCGCCGCCGCCGAAGCCATGCACTTGACCGAGGCGGTGGCGCAACCGCCGGCGGGCGCGACGCCGCTCTTCATGATCGCAGAAGGGTGCCACCCGCAGACGATCGCGGTGGTCCGCACCCGCGCCGAGGCGCGCGCCGTCCAGACGGTCATCGCCGATCCCACGACCTTCGAGTTCCGGCCCGGCGTGATCGGCGCGCTGCTCCAATATCCGCTGACGGACGGCAAGATCGAGGACTATCACGCGGTGTGCGAGCGGGCGCACGCCGTGGGTGCGCTCGTGACGGTCGCGACCGACCTGCTCGCCCTCACGCTGCTCAAGCCCCCCGGCGAGTGGGGCGCGGACATCGCCGTCGGCAGCTCGCAACGCTTCGGCGTGCCGATGGGCTACGGCGGCCCGCATGCGGCCTTCTTCGCGACGCGGGAGGAACACAAGCGGCACGTCCCGGGCCGCATCATCGGCGTGTCGCGTGACGCTGCCGGACGACCGGCGCTGCGCATGGCTCTGCAGACACGCGAGCAGCACATCCGCCGCGAGAAGGCGACGAGCAACATCTGCACGGCGCAGGTGCTGCTCGCCGTGATGGCGAGCATGTACGCAGTGTACCACGGCCCCGAGGGGCTGCGCCGTATCGCCGAGCGGGTCCACACGCTCACCGGACTGCTGGCGAGCGCGCTGACGCGGCTGGGCTACCGCGTGGTGCACTCCACGTTCTTCGATACCCTGTGCGTCGAGGTCGAATCGTGGGCACTGCCGCGGCTGATCGACGCCGCCCGCGCGCGCCGCATCAACCTGCGCACTATCTCGCCGACCCGGATCGGCGTGTCGCTCGACGAAGCCACCACGCTCGGCGACTTGGCCGACTTGGTCGCCGCATTCTCGCTCAACGAGGTGCTGCCGTTCATGGTAGAAGATCTCGGCGGCAAGGCGGACACCGCCATCCCCGACGGGCTGCGGCGCAGCTCGTCCTACCTCACCCACCCCGTCTTCCACCGCTACCACTCCGAGACGGAGATGCTGCGTTACTTGAAGCGGCTCGAGGCGCGCGACCTGTCGCTCACCACCTCCATGATCCCGCTCGGCTCGTGCACCATGAAGCTGAACGGCACCACCGAGATGGTCCCGCTTTCCTGGCGCGAGTTCAACCGACTGCACCCGTTCGCGCCCCGCGAGCAGGCCACGGGCTACCGCACGTTGTTCCGCCAGCTCGAGGACATGCTCGCCGAGATCACCGGGTTCGCGAAGGTGTCGCTGCAGCCCAACGCGGGGTCGCAGGGCGAATTCACCGGGCTCCTGGTGATCCGCGCGTATCACCACTCGCGTGGCGAAGCGCACCGCACCACCTGCCTAATTCCCACCTCCGCCCACGGCACCAATCCCGCGAGCGCGGTGATGGCCGGGCTGACGGTGGTGCCCGTCCAGACCGACGCGAGCGGCGCCATCGATGTGGCGGACCTTCGCGCCAAAGCGGCCGAACACCAGCGCACGCTCGCCGCGCTGATGGTGACCTACCCGTCTACCACCGGCATTTTCGAGGGGTCGATCCGGCAGGTGTGCGAGATCGTGCACGCGCACGGCGGCCAGGTGTACATGGACGGCGCCAACATGAACGCCCAGGTGGGGCTGTGCCGGCCGGCCGACATGGGCGCCGATGTGTGCCACCTGAACCTCCACAAGACGTTTTGCATCCCACACGGCGGCGGGGGGCCGGGGATGGGGCCGATCTGTGTCGCCGCCCACCTCGGGCCGTTCCTGCCGGACCACCCGGTCGTACCGCTGCGCCAGGAGCAGCCGTGTGGCACCGTGGCCGCCGCGCCGTGGGGCAGCGCCTGGATCCTGCCCATTTCCTGGGCGTACATCGCGCTCATGGGGCGGGAGGGGTTGGTGGAGGCCACCATGATGGCGATCCTCAACGCCAACTACGTGGCCCGACGTCTGGCGCCCCACTACGACGTCCTGTACACCGCCGCCAACGGCCGCGTGGCCCACGAATGCATCATCGACACGCGACCGTTCAAGCAGTCGGCAGGGATCGAGGTCGAGGACATCGCGAAGCGGATCATCGACTACGGCTTCCACCCGCCGACGGTGTCGTTCCCGGTCGCCGGGACGCTCATGATCGAGCCGACCGAGAGCGAGTCCAAGGAGGAGCTCGACCGCTTCTGCAACGCGCTCATCGCGATTCGCGCCGAAATCCGTGAGATCGAGGAGGGGAAGCAGCCCCGCGGCAACAACCTCCTCACCAACGCGCCGCACACGCTGGAAGGCGTGATCGCCGACGGATGGGACCGCCCCTACTCGCGCGAGCGCGCGGCGTTCCCGGCCGCGTGGACCCGCCAGCACAAGGTGTGGCCGTCGGTGGGCCGCGTGGAGGGCGCGTACGGCGACCGCAATCTGGTGTGCGTGTGCCCGCCCGTGGAGGCATATGCGCTCGCTGCAGACTGAAGCGGCGACGGAACCGTGGAACGAGCGACCGAGGGAAAGAGTGCCTCCCGTTCCATCGTTCCATCTTTCCATCTGTCCGTCGGGCCGCCCGGGCGCCGAGAACATGGCGATGGATACGGGGCTGCTCGAGCAAGCCGACCAGACGTGCCGCGCGTTCCTGCGGCTGTACCGCTTCGCCCCGTCGTGCCTCTCGCTCGGGCGGAACGAGCCGGCCCGCAAGCGCTACGACCGCGCCGCGATTGCGCACCTCGGGATCGACGTGGTACGCCGCCCCACGGGCGGCCGCGCCGTGTGGCACGAGCATGAGGTCACGTACGCAGTGGCGGCGCCCGTACAGGCGTTCGGCTGCCTACGCGACAGCTACCGCACGATTCACGAGCGGCTCGCGGCGGCGCTGCGCACGCTGGGCGTGGACGCCACGCTGGCTCCCGACCGCCCTCCACCGCCCTCCACCGCCTCCCACCGCCTCAACTCCTGCTTCGCGACGCCCGTCGGCGGCGAGGTGCTCGTCGCCGGGCGCAAGCTCATCGGCTCGGCGCAGCTGCGACGCGGGCAGGCGTTCCTGCAACATGGCTCGATTCTGCTGGACGGCTCACAGGACGTGATCCGCGCCGTCAGCGGTCTGCCGGAGGCCGTTAGCGGCGAGACCACCCTGGCGGCGGTGCTGGGGCGTCCCGTGCCGTTCGAAGAAGTCGCGGACGCGATCGTGCGCGTGTGGGGGGAGGCCATCACCTCCACCGTCTTCCACCGTCCTCCACCGTCCTCCACCGCCCTGTTTCGCGACCCCGCATGGACCTGGCGCCGCTAGGGGGGCGGTAGAATGTTACGCGCGATGCCGATCACTCGACTACCGGTCCGAGTACCCGCCCACGTGGCCTTGGTGGGCCTGGTGTTGGTTTTGCTCACCGGCTGCGAGCGCCGGCGTGGCTGCGCCGGCGATTACTGCGGCACGCTGGTGTTCGCCGCGGCGGGGGAGCCCGACATCCTGCTCCCCCCCGTGACCCAGCAACAATACGCCCAGGACATCACCGGGCAGGTCTTCCTGAAGCTCGCGGACCTGGGCCTCTCGGGGAACACGATTGGCGACGAGGACTTCCAAGCGCAGCTGGCGGAGCGCTGGGAGTGGGACGACCCGCTCACGCTCGTGTTTCACCTCGATCCGCGCGCCCGCTGGCAAGACGGACAGTCCGTGACCGCGGCCGACGTCGCGTTCACGTTCGACATCTACAGCGATTCGCTCGTGAATTCGCCCTTCCGCTCGTCGCTGCGCACCATCAGCGCGGTCACCACCCGGGACCCGCTCACCGCCGTCTTCCGGTTCCACGCCCGTTATCCCGAGATGTTCTACGACGCGGTGTACCACATGCGCATCCTGCCGGCGCATCTGCTGCGCCCGGTGCCGCGCTCTCAGTGGCGCAGTACGGCGTTCGGGCGCGCTCCCGTAGGGGATGGTCCCTACCGTTTCGTGGCATGGAAAGCGGGCGAGAGCGTCGAGCTCAAGGCGGATTCGACCTTCTTCCTCGGCCGACCGCACATCCGGCGCCTCATCTGGCGGTTCACCCCTAACCTCCAAGTCGCGGTCACGCAGGTGATCGCAGGCGACGCGGATGCGGTGGAAGTGCTCGGCCCTCCCGACAACGTGAAGCGGGCCCAGGCGGCGCCCAACCTGGCCCTGTACCCGTACCGCGGTGAGCTGTACGGATTCCTCGCGTTCAATCTGTCCACGAACGGAGATACCACGAAGCCGCACCTGCTCTTCGGGGATCGGCAGCTGCGGCGCGCCCTGACCATGGCGGTGGACCGTGAAGGCCTGCGCAAGAGCGTGTGGGGCGATCTCGCGCAGGTCCCACCCGGCCCGCTCGCTCGCCTCTGGACGATCTGGGACCCCGAGACCCGCCAGCTACCCTACGACACCGCCCAGGCCGCGCGCATGCTCACATGGCTCGGCTGGCGCGACTCGAACGGCGACGGCATCCGGGACCGGGACGGCCAGCCGTTGGCGTTTCGCATCCTCTCGCCGACGACGAGCGCGCTGCGTCACCAGTACGCCGTACTGTTGCAAGACCAGTTCCGTCGCATCGGCGTGGACGTGCAGCTGGACGAGGTCGAGTTCGGCGTCTTCGACGGACGTACGCAGGCGGGCCGGTTCGACGCGGCCATGATCGCCCGGCAGACCGATCCCACGCCGTCGTCGTCCCTCGCGCAGGTGTGGACGGCCGCGGGACGCTCCAACGCAGGCCGCTACGCCAGCCCCGTGTTCGATCGGCTGGTGGACGAGGCGCGCGCCGCCCCGCGCCGCGACGCCGCCAAGGCACTGTGGCGGCGCGCCATCGAAACCCTGAACCAGGACGCGCCGGCGGTCTTCCTGTACGCGCCGGACAATATGGCGGCGGTGAATCGCCGGGTGACGGACGTCGTGATCCGGCCGGACGCCTACTGGGCGCTGGTGCGTACCTGGCGCATCCCCGCCGACCAGCTGACCGATCGAGACCGCGCGGAGCCCTAGGTGACGGCGTGGCTCGTGCGGCGTCTCGCCGCCGCGATCGCCATCGTCTTTGCGGTCGTCACGATCACCTTCGTGCTCATCCACCTCGCGCCGGGGACGCCGTTCGGCGCGGACGAGCAGCACCAGCAGGATCCGGAGGTGATCGCGCGGCTGGTCCGCCAGTTCGGCCTCGATCAGCCGTTGCCGGTCCAGTACGTGCTGTATCTCCGCAACCTCCTGCATGGCGAGCTGGGGCAATCGTTTTCCCAGCATCGCCCGGTCGCCGACGCCATCGCGGATACCATCCCGCCCACGCTCACCCTCGCGGGCGCGGCGCTCGTCGTCGACTTTGGACTCGGGCTCGCGCTCGGCGTATACCAGGCCGTGCGGGCGCGGCGCTTCGGAGACGTCGTGCTCGGCAACGTCGCGCTGTTCTTCCATTCGCTGCCGACGTTCTGGCTGGGGCTCGTCTTGCTGCTCGTCTTCGGCCAGTGGCTGCACGTCTTTCCGGTCGGGGGCATGCGCGACCCGGTGTTGTGCCCGAGCGTCACGAGCGCGCGCTGCTTCGGGGATGTCCTGTGGCACCTCGCGCTGCCGGCGCTGACGCTCGGGCTGGTCGGTGCGGCTGGGACGGCGCGCTACCAGCGGGCCGCGATGCTCGAGGTCGTGGGCCAGGACTACGTCCGGACCGCGCGCGCCAAGGGCCTCCGGGAGCGTCGCGTCCTGCTGGTGCATGCGCTCCGCAACGCGCTGCTCCCGTTCATCACGCTGATCGGCCTCGCCTTCCCGTTCCTGCTGACCGGCGCCGTGCTCGTCGAAACGGTGTTCGCCTGGCCGGGCATGGGTCGCCTGTCGGTCGGGGCGATCTTTCAGCGCGATTACCCGCTCGTTACCGGGGCCGCGCTCGTGGCGAGCGGGGTCGTGGTGTTGGGCAGCGTGTTGGCGGACGTGCTGTACGCCGTCGCGGACCCCCGGATTCGCGCGTCTGGCGGGTCGACGTGACCGTCTGGACATGGCTCGCGCTCGCGGGCGCCGTCGCCCTCGCGCTGGTCGCGGCGGCCGAGGTGCGGCGCCACGCCGCGGCGCGGGCGGCTGGGCGGCGGTTCCTGCGGCACCCGACGGCGTCGCTGGGCGTGTTCATCCTGGCATTCTTCGTGACGCTCGCGCTGGCCGCGCCCCTGGTCGCGCCCTACGACCCCACCCGGCAGCTCGACCCCGTGCACTTGCAGAACCAGCCCCCGTCGCTGCGCTTCCTGCTCGGCACCGACGTCTACAGCCGCGACGTGTGGAGCCGTCTCGTGTACGGAGCCCGGCTCTCGCTCGGCATCGGCACCATCGCGATGCTCGTGGCCGTGACGGTCGGCGCGGGCGTGGGTGCGGTCGCGGGCTACTTCAGCCACTGGCTGGACGCGGTCCTGATGCGCGGCGTCGACGTCGGGCTCGCCGTGCCGCGGATCTTCGTGCTGCTCATGGCGGTGGCGCTGTGGGAGCGGCTGCCGCTCGGCGCGCTGGTGCTGCTGATCGGATTCACCGGGTGGTTCGTCACGAGCCGGCTGGTGCGCGCCGAGGTCCTGTCGCTCCGTGAGCGGGAGTTCGTGGCCGCGGCGCGGGCCGTGGGCGCAGGACCGACGCGCGTCATCTTTCGCCACGTCCTGCCCAACGCCGCCGCGCCGATCATCGTGTCGGCGGCGCTCGGCATCGGCAACGTCATCCTGCTCGAGGCCGGGCTCTCTTTCCTCGGCATCGGCGTCCCCTCGCCGTTGCCGAGCTGGGGCAGCATGATCCACGACGGCTGGCAGTGGATCGTCGCGGCGCCCTGGACGTCCGGGTTCCCCGGCCTCGCCATCGCCTTCGTCGTGATGGCGCTCAACGCGGTGGGCGACGGGTTGCGCGACGCCCTCGACCCCCGCAAGGAAGGGACGTGACGGAGCCCCTACTCCACGTGCGCGATCTGAAGACGTACTTCGTCACCGAGCACGGCGGCGGCACGGCCCGCGCGGTGGATGGCGTGTCGTTCGACGTGTATCCCGGCGAGACGCTGGGACTCGTGGGCGAGTCCGGCTGCGGCAAGACCGTGACGTCGCTCTCCATCCTCCGCCTCATCCCAGAGCCCCCCGGTCACATCCGCCCCGGCAGCTTCATCGAGTTCGAGGGACGCAACCTCCTGACGTTGGCCCCCAAGGAGCTGCGCGCGATCCGCGGCAACCGGATCGCGATGATCTTCCAGGAGCCGATGACGTCACTCAACCCGGTGTTCACCGTGGGCGACCAGATCGCCGAAGCGGCCATCGTGCATCAGCGCCTATCGCGCCGGGCGGCCCGCGCGCGGGCGGTCGAGATGTTGACGCTCGTCGGCATCCCCGACCCGCAGGAGCGCGTGGATCACTATCCCCACCAGATGAGCGGCGGCATGCGCCAGCGGGTGATGATCGCCATGGCGCTCATTTGCCGCCCACAGCTCCTCATCGCCGACGAGCCGACGACCGCCCTCGACGTCACGATCCAGGCACAGATCCTGGAGCTGCTCGACCGGCTGCAACGCGAGCTCGGCATGGCGGTCATGCTGATCACCCACGACCTCGGGGTCGTGGCCGGCAGCGCCGACCGCGTAGTCGTCATGTACGCCGGACAGGTCGTGGAGCAGGCACCGACGCGGGAGCTGTTCGCGCGCCCGCTGCACCCCTACACCGAAGGCCTGCTCGCCTCGGTGCCGCGGCTCGACACGCGCGTCAGCCAGGTCCGCGGCCGTCTGCACAGCATCCCCGGTCAGGTCCCGGCCGCGACCGCCTGGCCCGCGGGGTGCCGCTTCCATCCCCGCTGCCCGTACGCGTGGGACCGCTGCGCCACCGAAGAGCCGCCGCCGCTCGACACTCCCGGGAGCGAGCCGGGCACGCACACCGTGCGCTGCTGGCTGCTCACCGAGCCGCAGCGCCGGGAGCGCCGCGCGTGACGCTGCCGGTCCCCCCCCTCCTGGTCCAGGTCGAAGGCCTCGTCAAGCGCTTCCCCGGCGCGCGCTCACTGCTCGGGCTGGGCCGCGCCCGGCGGATCGTGCGCGCGGTGGACGGCGTGTCGTTCGCGATTGCCACGGGGCAGACGCTTGGCCTCGTCGGCGAGTCCGGGTGCGGGAAGACGACGGTGGGGCGTACGATCCTGCGGCTGATCGAGCCGGACGCGGGGCGGGTCACACTCGGCGGGACGGACGTCCTCGGCCTCGGTGCGCGCGAGCTCCGGGCGCTGCGCCGCCGCATGCAGATCGTGTTCCAGGACCCCTACGGCTCGCTCAACCCCCGGATGACCGTGCAGCAAACGCTCGCCGAGCCGCTCGCCATTCACCGGCTCGCGGCCGGACCCGAGGCCGAGCGGCGCATCAGTTCGCTGCTCGAGGAAGTGGGGCTCGACCCGGCGTTCGCCCCGGCCTATCCGCACGAGCTGTCCGGCGGTCAACGGCAACGGGTGGGGATCGCGCGGGCGCTCTCGGTGGAGCCGCAGTTTCTCGTGCTCGACGAGCCGGTGAGCGCGCTCGACGTGTCGGTGCAGGCCCAGGTGCTGAATCTGCTCGCCGAGTTGCAGCGCAAGCGCGGGCTCACGTACCTCTTCATCGCGCACGACCTGGCGGTCGTGAAGCACATCGCCGACCACGTGGCGGTGATGTACCTGGGCAAAATCGTGGAGCGGGCACCCGCAACGGTGCTGTACGCCGGGCCACGGCACCCTTACACGACGTCGCTGCTGTCGGCCGTCCCGGTGCCCGACCCCAAGGCCCAACGGCAACGGATCGTGCTCCAGGGAGACGTGCCGTCACCGGCGACCCCGCCGCCCGGCTGCCCGTTCCACCCCCGCTGCCCACACCCCAAGAAGAGTAGCCGCTGCGGCATCGAACCGCCGGCGCTGCGCGAAGTCGCACCCGGGCAATTCGCCGCATGCCACTTCGCCGAAGCGCCGATGTGACTCACCCACCGTGTGCGATTCTGGGGGCCGCGCGCAGGCCCTGGACCTCGCCCGCGACCGCCACCAGGTAGCCCGCCGTGAACACCCAGCCGCCGTACGCCAAGGCGCCCGCGCGCAGCGTCTCGATGAAGTACGCGATGGTCGGCACGCCCCCGCAGACCACCAGCAGCAACGGCAACCGATCCGCCTTAGTACCCCTCCCCTGTCCCCAGTAGAGCAGCGTGCCGGTGACCACCAGCGCCACGAGCACGGGTCCCACCGCGGGCCAGTCCGCGCGTCCTGCCACCGCGGTCGCGACGTAGGCGCCGACGAGCACGAAGTACACCATACGAAAGACGCCGTGCAGCGCCGGGCCGTGGCGCTGATGGAACCGCGCCAGGGGAGGAACGAGCGTGTGCAGCACGTAGGCGACGCCGATCAGCAGCGGGACGCCTTGGAAGAGCACCTCCGCCGCGTTGTGCCACACGCTGAGGATCACCCTGACGTCGGGGCTATAGGGGAGAAAGAAGCCGACGGCGAGCAGCACGGCGCCGAGTCGCTTGAGCATCGCCACCTCCGCGTGGAAGGGAACGCGCCGGATTGACCGCGTCCGGCCCGAAGCTAGCTTCTGCCGACGACCGGAACCAGGAGGCCGGAGTGTCGCGCAGCACGATCCTCGGCACCATCCTCGTCACGGCGCTGTCGCCCGCACGGCTCGACGCCCAGCAGCAGCGGTTCACACTCGAGCAAGCGCTGAGCGCCCCGTTCCCCGAGGAGCTCGTGGCCGCCCCTGCCGGTGGCGCGATCGCCTGGGTCTACAACGCGCAGGGCGCCCGCAACCTCTGGATCGCGACACCGCCCGAGTATCAGGGCCGGGCGGTGACGGCCTACACAGAGGACGACGGACAGGAGCTCGGCGAGCTCGCCTGGACCCCCGACGCACGGGCGCTCGTGTACGTGCGCGGCGGTGCCAGCAACAGCCGCGGCGAGTACCCCAACCCCCTGTCGCTGCCCGCAGGCGTCGAGCAGGGGCTCTGGATCGTCGCCGCCGCGGGCGGTCCCCCACGCCGGCTGGGCGAAGGCCGTTCCCCGGCTGTGTCCCCGAAGGGCGATCGGGTTGCCTACCTCAAGCAGGGACAGGTCTGGTGGGTGCCGCTCGCCGACAGCGCGAAGCCCGAGCAGCTGGTCCACGCCCGCGGCACCGCTCAGGCGCTGCGCTGGTCCCCGGACGGCGCGAAGCTCGCGTTCGCGAGCGGCCGGGGCGACCACGGATTCATCGGGGTGTACGACGTCGCGGCCAAGACGCTCCGGTTCCTGGACCCGAGCGTGGACCGCGACGTGGAGCCGGTGTGGTCTCCCGACGGAGCGCAGATCGCGTTCATCCGTATCCCGGCGGCAGAGCCCACCTTGCCCTTCACGCCCCGGCGCGTCGCGCCGCCTTGGTCGATCCGCGTCGCGGACGTGGCGACCGGCCGGGGACGGGAAGTGTGGAAGGCCGACGCGGGTCGGGGCAGCGCGTTCCGGGAGATCGTCGCCAAGAATCAGCTGCTGTGGGGCGCGGGGAGCCGCCTGGTCTTCCCCTGGGAGAAAGACGGCTGGACACACCTGTATGCGGTGCCGCTGTCCGGCGGCGCCGCCGCCCTGTTGACGCCGGGGGCATTCGAGGTCGAGCACGTGACGCGCACGCCCGACGGTCGTGAGGTCGTCTTCTCATCCAATCAGGACGACCTCGACCGCCGCCACGTCTGGCGCGTGAGCGTGGCCGGTGGCAAGCCGCAAGCCGTGACGAGCGGCACCGGGATCGAGTGGGCGCCGGCCGTGGCGAGCGACGGAAAGGCGGTCGCGTTGCTGCGTGCGGACGCGCGCAAGCCGCCCCGCCCGGCGATCCTCACGGGCTCGGGGCCGGCCCGCGAGCTCGCGGCCGGCGCGATCCCGGCCGACTTCCCCGAAGCGGCGCTCGTGGAGCCGCAGCAGGTGCTGCTATCGGCTTCCGACGGCGTGATCGTCCACGGCCAGCTCTTCCTGCCCCGGAACCTGCGGCCGGGCGAGCGGCGGCCCGCGGTGATCTTCTTTCACGGCGGCTCGCGGCGCGAGATGCTGCTCGGCTGGCATTACCTCTACTACTATCGCAACGCCTACGCGCTGAACCAGTACCTTGCGAGCCGGGGGTTCATCGTGCTTTCGGTGAACTACCGCAGCGGCATCGGCTATGGGCTGGAGTTTCGCGAGGCGCTGCATTACGGGGCGCAGGGTGCGAGCGAGTTCGGCGACGTGCTCGGCGCGGGGCTGTACCTGCGCGGCCGCGGCGACGTGGATCCGAAGCGCATCGGCCTGTGGGGCGGCTCCTACGGCGGATTCCTCACTGCAATGGGCCTCGCCCGCGCCTCGGACCTGTTTGCGGCCGGTGTAGACCTGCACGGCGTGCATCAGTGGAACGTGGAGATCCGCAACTGGGTGCCGGACTACGACCCGGAGCAGCGCGCCGACTTCGCCAAGCTCGCGCTCGAGTCGTCGCCGATCGCGTACGTCAAGGACTGGCGCTCCCCGGTGCTGCTGATCCAGGGGGACGACGACCGCAACGTGCAGTTCAGCCAGACGGTCGATCTGGCGGCGGCGCTGCGGCCGCTGGGCGTCGAGGTAGAGCAGCTCGTGTTCCCCGACGAGGTGCACGATTTCCTGACGCACGCGCACTGGCTCGCCGCCTATCATGCGGCAGCAGAATTCCTGGAACGAAAGCTGGCGGCGGCACCCGCCGTGGGAGCGCGCTAAGGAAACGGCGGGCTAGTACCGGTCCAGATCGCGCCCCACCACGGCGTGGCCAGCGAACGACTTCCGTACGTTGGCGAGCAGCTCCTCGTCTGTCGCCCCGCGGCGGATGATGTGGGTGAGGACCAGTAGCTTGGGCTGGATGCGCGCGGCTAGCTGCCCCAGCTCGACATCCGACGTGTGGAGCTCGCGCACATACTGCGGCCAAGTCGGGCTCTCGGTCGGGTTCGGCGCCGTGCGGTCGGCCGGATACACTTCATGGACGAGGACATCCACACCCGCCGCCGCACGAACCAGGTTCTCGCTGGGCTTCGTGTCTCCGGAGATCACCACGCTGCGGCCGGGCGCGTCGAAGCGGTACCCATACGCCTCGCGCCACGTCCCGTGTTCGACCTGGAAGGCCGTGACGCGTACGCCCCCAGCGTCGTAGACGACACCAGGACGGATCTCGTGCACGTCGACCCGGTAGCCGCCCGGCGTGCGGTGCTCGAGGCCGTTCGTGCGCACCTCGATGTCCTCCCCCCACGCGGCGATGAGGTGATCGGTCATGCTGCGCAGTCCGTGCGGCCCATAGGCCGCGAGCGGCTGCTTTCGCCCCATCACCCATGACGTGAAGATCAGGTCCGGATAGCCGAGCGTGTGATCGCTGTGCAAGTGGGTGATGAACAGCGCCGTGACGCCGTCGACCGGCAGGTGGGCGGCGGCGAGCCGGCGCTCGACACCGGGGCCCGCATCAATCAGATAGACTCGCGACCCCACGACGATCGCGGTTGCCGGTCCCGAGGCATCCGGCTCAGGCCGTGGGTTGCCCGTGCCGAGCAGCACGACCACCGTGCTGTCGTGCCCCGACGGAGCCGGCTGCTGCCCGCGCAGTGGTCCCTGTGCGCCGATGCAGGCGGCGCCGAGCAGCAGGAGCGCGCGGTGCCTCACGCTAGCGCACGCCTCCCATCAAGCTGCGCACCGGCCTGATCAACAGGAACATCACCAGCGCGGCGCCCAGCGTCACCGTCGCGGTGGCGCCGAACAATGTCGGGAGGGGCGTCGTGCTGATGAAGCCGGCCGACCAGCCGGCCAGCTTGTTGCCGAGGGCGTTCGAGAGGAAGAACACCCCCATCATCAGCCCGACGATCCGCGCCGGCGCCAGCTTCGTCACGACCGAGAGCCCCACAGGGTAGAGACACACCTCGCCCAGCTCCTCGATGAAATACGCACCCACGAGCCACAGCGGGCTGACCTTCACCCCGCCTTGCGCGGCTGCCCCCGCCGGCATCAGCAGGACGAAGGCCAGGCCCACGAACATTAGCGCTAGGGCGAACTTCGCCGGGGACGAGGGCTGCCGGGCCCCCAGCCTCACCCACAGCCACGCGAACAGGGGTGACAGCACAATCACAAACGCGGCCTGAACGGCCACGAACCACGAGGCGTACAGCTTGAGGCCCAGGAGCTCGAGTCGGACGTAGCGGTCCGCGAACAGGGTGAGCGTGGACCCGGCCTGCTCAAACGCTCCCCAGAACAGCGACGCGAACAGGAAGAACACCACCACGGCGGCCATGCGCTTCCAGTCCTCGCGGGTGAATGCGCTGCTTGCATGCGGCGCGGCGGCCAGCGCCGGTTTAGGGCGTGCTGCGAGGCGGTCCAGCGCCGGCTGGAGGCGCCTTCGCCCGGCGACATACTGGATCAGCCCTAGAGTCATACCGACACCGGCGCACGCGAACCCGAGGTGCCAATCAATCCCCTCGGCGATCCTCCCGGCGACGATCGGCCCGAACAGCGCTCCGAGGTTGATGCCCATATAGAAGATCGAGAACCCAGCGTCCCGTCGTTCATCCTCCTGCTCGTACAGCGACCCGACGAGGGTGGAGGCGTTGGGCTTCAACAATCCCGTCCCGATGACGATGAGCGAAAGGCCGGCGTAGAAGAACGGCAACGGGTGGAAGGCGAGAGTGAAATGGCCCAGCGCGATGATGCTCCCCCCGACGAGCACGCTGCGGTATTGCCCGAGCCAGCGATCGGCGACGACGCCGCCAAGGATCGCCGCCAACCAGACGCTGCTGACGTAGTTGCCGTAGACCGCGCCCGCGTGCTGATCGGTGAAGCCGAGCGCCTTGACCATATAAAGGATCAAGAAGCCCCGCATCCCGTAGTAGCTGAACCGTTCCCACATCTCCGTGAAGAAGAGGGTGGACAGCCCGCGGGGATGCCCGAACCAGCCCGTGTCGGGCGCGAGGGGGATGGTGCGCGGCGCGGCCATCAGTCGAACAGCTCATTTTGATCGACGGATTCCGGCGCCTGCGGCGTCTTCAGGATGTCTCCCAGTCGCTGCTCCCACAGCTCGACGTCGAAGCGGTGCTCCTGCTGCAGCGCGCGCCGCAGCGCGGGGGAGAAGTCGTGCAATGTGGCGAGCAGCTCGGTGATCGCCTCGCGCAACGCCTGCACCTGAAAGCCGGCGTCGCTCGCGCCCATGTCCTCGAGGATGCTCTGCTCGGTGCGCGAGGCGATGATCGGCTCCGCGCGCCCCTCGACGAACACGTTGGTCCGGCGCTTGGGTCCACGATCTTCCTCGATGGGCATCAGCCCGAGGATAGTGTCCGAGCGCCAGTATTTGCCGTAGCCGAGAAAGACCATGCGGTCGCGCTTGATGTCCATGGTGCCTCCGGAACGTCGTCCGTCCTGCGTCGGCCGGTCCCCGTACCACTCGCGCAGCGTGTGGCGGACGGCGGACCAGAGACGACCGAATACGCTCATCGCTTGCGCCGCGCGAGGACGTCCTGGAGGACGACGCGGTCGATCTTCCCGTCCATCCGCACCCGCACGTCGTAGTTCTCCCAGTACATGAAGTTGGCGAGCGCTTCGAGAAAGCGGCGGTTCGCGACGCCCTGGGACGCGTCCAGCCATTTGTCCTTCTGGTTGAGCGGCTCGCGCAACAGGATCGGCTCGAGCTGCTTCACGATGTCGGGGGTGATCGGGATCAAGTCCTCGGCGCGACTCGTGAAGAAGTACAGTCTGTGCAGCCCGTACAGCCGCTCGAGCTCGCGGATGGGATTGGTATCGTCGTACACGCGGATGTCGATGTAGCGGTCGGTCCCGCCCAAGTAGCCGGCGTTCTTGCGCACGACCAGCAGCGCCGCGGATTCCATCCCCCGCTTGTCCCCGCCGCCCGCCTGCCCTGCCTTGAGCGCCGCCATCAGCCGGTCCGCAAGCGCACCCGTGGAGCGCTCAAACGCCTCCGCCATATTCCTGACGGTCTGGTCGGACACCATGATGTTCGCCTGCGCGGCGAACGTTCGCCCGGTGATCAGCTGCCCCTTCCCGCCCAGCGCCTGCCCCCCCGCTCGCCCGCCCGCCCAGTCGAAGCACGAATCCCCAGTCCAGCTGGCGGCGTTGCCGCGCCCGTCGACCATGCCGACCTGGCGCTGAGCCGGCCGCGGGTCGCCGCGCATCACCACGCGCAGCGCCTCGGGCGCCGTCGCGCCCAGCGTCATCAGCTCGAGGCCCTTCTCGCCGTAGTCGGTGTTACTGAGCGACTGGGTGGCCACCGCGCCGATCCCCGCCCGCGCCCACGGCACGAGGCCGCCGACGTTCGGGAACTTCGACTGCACGGCGACTCCGAGGTCGCCGGTCGCGGAGTCGTACGCGACGATGCTGTAAGTGTGGGCGCGCTTCGAGAGGTCCGGCGGACGAGCGGGCGGGTGCTGCAGCGCGAGACTCGCGAGCAGGAGCAGCACGCGTCAGTCCTTCTTCATCTTCTTCTTGAGGTCCCGCAGCTGCTGGTCGGCGGCGGCCTCTCGCGCCGTGCGGTCCAGGTCCGATTTGAGCAGCTCGTCCCGCAGGTCCGTCCCGTCCCCCGGCCGCACGCCGCCCGCCTCCTGCAGATCACGCCAGGCGCGCTCGGCCGAGCGCTCGGCTTCAGTGAGCGGCCGGTCGCGCTCGGCGCGCCCCAGCTGCGCCTGCATATCGGCGAGCTCGCGCTCGTACAGCGCCAGCTCGTCCTTCAGAGCCGCGAGCTTGCGCTCGAGCACCCCCACGCGCTCGCGATGCTTCGCCGCGAACCGCCCGGCCACCGCGACCGTCTCCTGGTCCTGGATCTCGGCGGCGAGCCGGCCGCGCCGCTCGGCGTCGGCCAGTCGCTGGCGCTCGACGGCCAGCTCCCCGTCCGCGCGCGTCACCGCCTGGCGGGTCTCCTGCACGGACACCTTCGCCTCCACCACCGCCTCGCGCATCTGACGCGCCAGGTCGCGCAAGTTCCCGGGCGGCGTCGCCGCGTCGAGGGCGGCGCGCAGGGCGTCCCGCAGGCGCTCGAACACGGGGCGCGCTAGCTTTTCCGGACCGTCTTCGCGAAGAACGCCGAGTACACCCGCTCCACCGCGCGCGACTTGCACTTGGGGCAAGCGGGCCGCTTGCGGCCGTGCTCCTCGATCGCCTCTTGCTGGCTGAAGTGCTTGCGGCACTTCGTGCAGCGGTATTCGTAGGTCGGCATGGCGGCATGAACGTATTCCGCGCCCAAACGGCGGTCAAGTTGACGGAATGCGCTGCGGTCTCAGTATTGATGGCGATATGACCACGCGCACGTGCGGCGCCGCCGCCTTCGCCGTTGCGGCCGCCGTGGCCTGCAACAAAGGCCTAGAGCCGGCCCTGGCACCGACCAGCTGCCCGCAGGGTTTCGTGGGCGTGTGTGGGACCGTGAGCTTCGTTGGTCAGGTCCCGGAGAGCACGGCCAGGGTGTTCGTCGTGGCATTCGACACCTTCCCGAAGAGCCAAAACGATCTGTTCAAGTTCAAGCCCCAGCCCACCCCGCCAAACCTCCCGCTCGGCGGCCCAGCATTCTTCTATACCCTGCCACTCCCGCCCGCCCGCTACGAGTGGGTCCTCGCGGTCTGGCAGAAGCAGGGGACGCTCAGCCCCACCAATGCGGATAGCCTGCTGCGTGAGACGGGGTTCTATCGCGATAAGGGCGATACCACGGCGCACGGCTCCGGGATCGTGATCGTCAACGCCGGGACGGGTAAGGACTCGATCGACTTCGTGGTGGACTTCAACAATATGCACCGCGTCTGCTACTACTTCCCGCCCTGTCCGTGAGGCAGCTAGCCCTCCCGGCGGCTGCGGTTTGCCTCTGGGGTCAGGCCCTGGGCGCGCAGGACGCCGTCGTGTACGGCACCGTGCACGGCGAGTCCGTCGGCCCGCTCCGTTCCGCGGAGGTCGTCGTCCTCGGGCCGAACCTCGGCACCCTGACGGACCGCGGCGGTCACTATCGCCTGTCGCGGGTCTCGCCGGGCGTCGTCATCGTCCGGGCGAGGTTTCTCGGCTACGTCCCGGCGTTCGACACGGTCAGGGTTGCGGCGGGCGACTCGGTGGAGGCGAACTTCGTCCTGCGCCCGTCCGTGACCGATGGCCTTCCATTCGTCGTCGTCGGCCCGGTCGTCGTGACCGCTGCCAAGCGCTCCCAGCTCCTCGACCAGGCCATCACGAGCGTCGCCGTCGTCAGCGACACCGAGCTCGCCCGCCGCGCGGTGAACACGGTGGACGAAGCCGTGGACAAAGCGCCGGGCGTGCAGTTCCTCTACGGGCAGGTGAACATCCGGGGGTCGACGGGCTACGTACAGGGCCTGGGGAGCCGGGTGCTGATGCTGGTCGATGGCGTCCCCGCGAACCAGGGCGACCGCGGCGGGATCAACTGGGACCTGGTGCCGCTCGAGGACGTGCAGCGCGTCGAGATCGTGAAAGGCGCGGGCTCCTCGCTGTACGGGTCGGCGGCGCTGGGCGGCGTCGTGAATGTGCTCACGCGCGACATCGCGCCCGGCTTCCACGCACGCGTGCGCGCCAGCGGCGGTAGCTACGCCAACCCACCGCATGACGTCTGGAAATTCCGCGACTACACGGGCGCCGAGGAGGGGCTCGATGCGACGGGCTCCTACGGGACCGAGCTGGTGCGCGCCAGCGTCACCGGCGGTGGCTGGCACTCGGACGGCTACCGCGAGCAGGACCGGCGCGACCACTGGCAGACAGCCGCGAAGCTCGACTGGCGGCCGTTGGCCGCGACGCGCCTCACCGCTTCAGGCTCGTGGGCGAGCGACCAGTACGAGACGCCGCTCATCTGGTGCACGCGGGGCGGCTGCGACGCCCGGGGGCAGGCCTATCAGCCCTTCATGATCGACACCGCGGGGCGCGGCGCGTTCACACGCTCCGATAAGGGCTACGTCAGCGCCACGCTCGAGCGCACGGCGTCGGCCCGCTTCGCCTGGCAGGCCCGCGGCTCGTGGCTGCGTACGCGCTTCAGCGACTACCAGCCCGGCAACGACGACGCGGGCATCGCCAACCGGTTCGGCGCCGAGCTGCGCGCGCTCGCGCACCCAGCGGAGGGCCGCGTGGTGACGGTAGGCGCTGAGGGCGCCCGGTCCGACGTCGCGAGCGACATCTTCGGCGACCACTCGCAAAACGAGGTCGCCGCCTACGGAGAGAGCGAGCAGCGCGTCGGGCGCGCCCGGCTGACGGCCGGCGCCCGCATCGATTACATCGCGGTGGACGGCGGCGGGCTCTCGGCCGTGGTGAGCCCGCGCGTGGGCGCGGTGCTGGAGACGAGCGCCGGCGCCTGGCGCGCGTCGGCGGGGCGCGGGTTCCGCGGGCCGTCGCTCGCGGAGCGGTTCGTGTCGACCATCGTGAGCGGACTCGTCGTGATCCCCAACCCAGACCTGCATCCCGAGACCGCGTGGTCCCTCGAGCTGGGCAACGCCGCGCGCATCTCGCCGTCCGTCCATGTCGACGCCGCCCTGTTCTGGACCGAGGCGCAGGACCTGATCGAGCCAAACGTGAACCTGGGCACTGTCCAGATCCAGTTCCGGAACGTCGCCCGAGCCCGGCTCGCGGGGCTCGACCTGTCCCTCAGCGCGACGCCGCTCACCCCCCGGCTCACGACGGCGCTGGCGTACACCTTCCTGTACGCCCGGGGGCTCGCGCACGACACGGTGCCCGAGCGCCCGCTCGCGTTCCGCCCGAAGCACCTCCTGACTTTGAGCGCCGACTATCATTGGCACACTTTGTCCGCCGGCGGCGACTTCCGGTACACCAGCCGATTCGAGCGCGTCGAGCTCTACCCGGGCGACGAGCGCGTGGCCGGGAAGGTGCTCGACCTGCGAGTGGGCGTCGAGCGGGGACCGTTGTCGGTCCGCGGCCGGCTCGCGAATGCACTCAACTACATCTACAACCAGGTGCCCCGTACGCTCGCGCCGGTGCGGACGCTGTCGGTCACGCTGACCTGGACGTATTAGATTGTGGCGATGCTCGGGCCCCCCCTCCTCCCGCTGCTGATGACGCTCTGCTGGGGAGCGCTGCAGGGCGCGCCGATCGACGGCACCTGGGAGCTGGCCCGCATCTTTCGCTCCGGGCCGGCCGCCGCCCGCCACACGGTCCCGATCGACTCGACCGTGTACCTGCGCTTGACCCTGAAGACTATGCCCGGCGCGTGGATCGATGGCCGGCTGTACCGGCGGTATCACGGCCGGGAAGAGCGCGGCAGGATCGAGGCGGGGCCGCTGCGCGGCACCGGACGCTACATCATCGGCGCCGACCTCGAGAATCCCGTCTCGCAGAAGGCGCGCACGGCCGCCTGGCTCGTCGGCGACACGCTGCGCCTCGGCACGCCCTTCGTGCCGGACGCCGACAGCCTCGAGCTCCGGCGCGTGACGACGGACGCCCCGTATCCCACCACCGTCCTCGAAGTCGTGACAGGCCGATGACACGGTGCTCCGCGACGGTCTCTCGCGTGACGCCGTTTCTCTTGACGTCTCTCGCGGTGGGTTGCGGGGGGGACCGCTCGCGCTCGCCGACCTGCGGCCTGGCGCTGCTCGTGGGACCCCGGCTCATCCAGCAGCAGCTCAGCGTCCTGCCGTACGTGCTCACCGACGCGCCGCGCGGGCTGTCCGCGTCGCTCCCCGCCCTCGTCGCGGGCACGGCGCAGCAGGGCGAGGTAGCGGTAGCCTACGGCGGGCAGCGGCTCATCCTGACCTATCAGGGCCCGAACTTCCCACCGTTCCCGACGGACTCGGCCGTGTACGCCTTGCTCGTCGTCGACGATTCGACGCAACGCGCCCAGGGCGTGCTCATCTACGAATCCGTGCGGCCGCCACCCACCTTCCCGCAGCTCGGTACTGTGAAGGGAGGGGGCGGCGACAAGACGATCCCGCTGTACGGCGTCCGCGTGGACTGGCCCAGCGTGAGCAACCCCCGCTGCCCGCTGCTCGGCGCCCCGGCCCCAGCACCCCGATGAGCGGCGTCGTCCTCGTCACCGCCCCGCTGCGCACCGATGCGGGCCGCGAGCGGGTCGCCCTCAACACGGCGTACGTCCGCGCCCTCGCGCGCGCCGGGCTCGTGCCCCTGGTCGTGCCGCCGATCCTCGACCCCGAGAGGGCCGGCGCCGCGCTCGATCGGGTCCACGGTGTCGTGCTCACCGGCGGCGACGATGTAGACCCCGCACGCTACGGCGCCCGCCCGCATGCGAAGCTGGGTGAGATCGACGTCGCGCGGGACGCCGTGGAGCTCGCCCTGATCGCGGGCGCCCGCGCTCGCCGGCTCCCGGTCCTGGCGATCTGCCGGGGCATCCAAATCCTCAACGTCGCGCTCGGCGGGACGCTCTACCAGGATCTGGCGAGCGAGCGAGCGGGCGAGATCGATCACGCCGACACGCGGTGGCGCCACGGCCTGCGGGTCGAGGCCGGCTCCCTCCTGCATCGCACCATCGCCACCCTGGAGACCACCGTGAACAGCCGCCACCATCAGGCGATCCGCGACCTCGCGCCGTCGCTGCGCGCCACGGCCTGGGCGCCCGACGGCGTGATCGAGGGCGCCGAGCCGCCGGACGGCGAGCCGTGGATGCTCGCCGTGCAGTGGCATCCCGAGGACGACGTCGAGGATGCGCTGTTCCGTGGCTTCGCGGAGGCGGTGCGGCAGCCCCAGGGAGTGGCATGAGGTGACCATCCCCTTCCCTTCCCGAGAGTGGGTGAAGGCGTACCGTGCGGCCATCAACGCGAGCGAGAGTTACCGCGTCGCGTCCACCGAGTGGACCCACGGCGCCGTCGCGCTCGTGGTAAACCCCCAGCCGGAGATCGGGATCGCCGAGCCGGTGGGCATCTGGCTCGATCTGGACCGCGGCACCTGCCGCGAGGCGAAGGTCGTCTCCCAGACCGAAGCCGAGCAGGCGCCGTTCGTCATCACCGGGGACTACGGCCAGTGGAAACGGGTGATCCGCAAGGAGCTCGGCCCGATCGCCGGGATCATGCAGCGCAAGCTTGCCCTCAAAGGATCGCTGCCGATCGTAGTGCGGTTCGTGAAGTCCGCCGAGGAGCTCGTCCAGGCCGCGACGCGCGTACCGACGAAATTCTTGGATGAGTAGAGACGTCAGACGTCAGATGAGGCACCCTTCTGATGTCTGAAATCTGACGTCTGATGTCTCACAGATTTCTCAGTATCTTTTCCGGCGTGCTCACGTGCGGGAACAACACCCGATCGCTCAGCCGGTTGAAGGCGACCCGGAGCGTGGGGAACCGCTGCGCCGCCGTGCGGTAGATTCCGGCCACGCCGAAGCGCTCCGCCAGGCGGTGCTCGGCGGCGAGCCGGTAGCCCTGGCGGCCGAGCTCGTCGTAGTACGGCAAGTCCGGTCCTCCCTGGCGATTGCGCCGGGCCTCGACGTAGTCGGGGAACAGGCCCGCGAGCCAGAGGCTGTAGTTTCCGAGATGCACACGCAGCAGGAATCCGCGCTCCCCGGTGTCGTCCACCCCGGTCAGCTCGCCGATCATGTCGACCAGGTAGGCGTAGGTCTGGTCATCGGCGCGCCGGATGCGGGTGTGGCGGTCGTGGTCGCCGAACTCGAGGATCAGGGCAGCGAGGTAGTCGGCGAGCTCGCGGTCGTCCACGCCTGCGGCGAGCAGCGTGTGCCGCACGGCCACGTAGGTGAACAGGGCCGGCGACGGGACCACGAGGGTACGCAGTGCGAGCAGCGCCTCGAACAGACCCCGTTCGTCGAGCAGCCGGTCGGGGCCCTGCTCGAGCAGCAGGCGCTCGTAGCGCGCGCGACGCGTCGCGTCGCCCCGAGCCAGGGCGAGTGCGACGAGGCGGAAGTCCGCCGCCCGCAGGCGACCGCGGACGTTCGCCAGGATCATGCCCAAACCTCCAGCTAGTTCTGCTACCCCGCGACCGATGGAGTTGCTGGCGCGGCTGACGACGCTCTCCCAGGAGCTCGCCGGCGCCTTCCGGCCGGCGACCGTGGTCGAGGTCGTCGCGCGAACGTTGGACGACCTTCTCAAACCGGACCGGCTGTCCTTCGTCCTGCTAGACGCTCAGACGAACCAACTCGCCGTGACCCACGACACCAGCGCCGTCCCCGCGCGCACGGACGACCCGTTGCTGCAGCTCGCGCTCCGGCGCGGGCCCCTCGCGTTCGCGCGCAACGTGAAGGAGGAGGCCCGCCGCCGCGGCGCCGACCTGACCGACGAGCCGCCGGGATCCTGGATCGGCGCGCCGCTGGTCGCCGCCGGCCGCGCCGTGGGCGCGGTCTCGCTCGCGAGCGACCGCACGGGCGTCCTCGGCAAGCCGGAGCTGACGCTCGTCACGGCGGTGCTCGCCCAGGCCGCCATCGCCCTCGAGAACGCCCGGCTGGTCGAGCTCCTCTCCTCGGCCAAGCGCGAGTGGGAGAAGACCGTGGACGCGATCACCCAGGCCATCTGCATTATCGATGCCCACGGGATGGTGCGGCGCGCGAACCGCGTCTTCGCCGAGCTCATCCAAGTGCCCGTCACGGCGATCCCGGGGCGCCCCTGGCTCGGGCTGCTGCCACCCGTCTGGTCGGACCCGGTGGCCCGCGCCCTCGCCGAGCCGGCCGCGACCCAGGCCGAGATCCGGGCCGGCGAGCGGACCCTGTCCTTCACCGCGATTCCCATGGCCGAGCCGGGCGCCGCCGTCCTCGTGATCGAGGACCAGACGGAACGACGCCGGCTGCAGGAGCAGCTGATACAGTCCGAGAAAATGTCGGCGATCGGTCAATTGATCGCGGGCGTGGCGCACGACCTCAACAATCCCCTGGCCTCGGTGGTGGGGTTCTCGGACTTTCTCGCCGAGGTCGGGGACATCCCGCCCCAATTTGTCGAGCCGCTGCAAGTGATCCGCCAGGAGGCCGAGCGGGCGGCCACGATCGTCAAGAACCTGCTGTCGTTCGCCCGCAGTCAGGAGGGCGAACGCAAGCTGCAGCCGATCGGGCCGATCATCGAGTCGACGCTGGCGCTGCTCCGAAACCAGCTGATGGCGAACAAGGTCGAGGCCACGCTCGAGGTGGACCGTGGGCTCCCCGACGTCGAGGTGAACGGCAACCAGATCAAGCAGGTGTTCGTGAACCTCATCAACAACGCGAACCAGGCGATCGCGAGCGACGCCCCGAGCGGCCGGATCTGGGTCGCCGCGAAGCGGCAGCGCGAGGGCGTCGCCGTGAGCATCACGGACTCGGGGCCGGGGATGACGGAGGAGATCGCCGGGCACGTGTTCGAGCCGTTCTTCACGACCAAGGGCGAGGGGGAGGGCACGGGCCTGGGACTCTCGATCTGCCAGGGGATCGTGAAGGAGCACGGCGGGCGGATTACGCTCGACACCAAACCAGGCGGCGGCGCCACGTTCACGGTCGAGCTCCCCGGCGGAGCGCGGGCGCAGCTCGTCGAGGCCGCCCCGGCGCCGGTCGCCGCAGGCAAGCGGCTGCGCATCCTCGTGGTGGACGACGAGCCGCACATCCTCTACTACATGCGCGCCACGCTCGAGAGCTGGGGGCATTCGGTGGAAGTGGCGAGCGACGGAGCGTACGCACTGGAGCGCGCCATCGCGGGCGATTTCGACGTCATCATCTGCGATCTCCGCATGCCGCACCTCTCGGGGCGCGAGATGTACCAGAAACTCGCCCGCCAGGACCCGCGCGCCGCCGAGCGCATCATCTTCGCCACGGGCGACACGGTGCGGGGCGATACCCTGCAGTTCCTCGAAACCCTCGGCCGCCCCTATCTCCACAAGCCATTCACGCTCGCCGAGCTGCGCGCCGCCCTCGGCCACGCGGCCAATCAGCCGGCCTGAGCATGCTGCGCGTCCTCCACGTCGATTCGGGACGCGTGTACCGGGGAGGGCAGAATCAGGTTCGGCTGCTGACACGCGAGCTGGCGCGGGAGCCCGACGTGGAGCAGCGCCTGGTGACGCGGCGGGGCAGCGAGCTGGCGCGGCGCGTCGCGGCAGCCAGGGTCCCAGTGCACGAGGTCCCGTGGACCATCGGGCTCGACCCCCGGGCTTGGTGGAGGCTATTCCTCCATGTCAAGGCGTTCCAGCCGGCCATCATCCACGCGCACGATGGCCACGCGCTCGGCATCGCAACGTGGGCCGGGGCTTGGCTCAAGCACGACGCCGCCGCGCCCCGCCTCATCGCGACCCGTCGGGTGGTATTCGCCGTGCGCCGGGCGAGTGCCCTATACCGAGCCGATTACATCGTGGCGATCTCGGAGGCCGTGAAGGCCGCGCTTGTCGCCGCCGGGGTGCCGCCGGCAGAGATCGGCGTCGTTCGCTCGGGGATCGACCCCGACGAGGTGCGCGCGGCGGCCGCGGTCCCATTCGGTCTGCGCATGCGCCTCGGCCTTCCCCCGGGCACCCCAATCGCGGTCAACGTCGCGGCGCTGGAGCCGGCGAAGGACCAGGCGACCCTCGTCCGGGCGGCACAGACGGCGCGCGCGCTCCGGCCGGACCTGCACTGGGTGATCGCCGGGATGGGGGAGCAGCGGCGCAGGCTCCAGGCGCAGATCGGCGCGCTCCAGCTCGCCGATCGCGTGCACCTGGTCGGCCAGATCGAGCACGCGGACGCATTGATCGGCGAGAGCGACGTCCTGGTCATGTCGTCCAGGGAGGAGGGGCTGGGCAGCGTCGTGTTGCACGCGCTCGCCCTCGACAAGCCCGTCGTCGCGACGCGCGCCGGCGGCCTCCCCGAGATCGTACCCGCCGAATGGCTGGTGCCCGTTGGGGATGCGGACGCCCTCGCGGGCAAGGTCGTGCAGGCACTGGCTCGCCCGTCCCCGTTTCCCCTTCCCCGGCAGTTCACCGTCGGTGCGATGGCCCGCGGCGTCTTGGCCGTGTATCGCTCGCTCGTCTAGATTGCAGGGCCATGATCTACGTCTGCGTCCCGGCCCACAACGAAGCCCGCACGGTCGGGCTCGTGCTGTGGAAGGTGCGGCAGGTCTTCACCGCCTTCCCGCGCGAGTATCAGCTGCTCGTGGCCGACGATGGGTCGAGCGACGGCACGGGCGTGGTGCTGGCGTCCTACGCGAAGGTGCTGCCCCTCACCGTCGTGACGCACCGGGAGCGGCAGGGGTACGCGAAGAGCCTGGAGGAGCTGCTGCGTCTCGCGCTGCAGCGCACCGACCACCCCAAGCGTGACTGCGCCATCACGCTGCACGCCGATTTCGTGCACTCGCCCGAGAGCATGGAGGAGATGGTGAAGCGGATCGAGTCGGGAGCGGACCTGATCGTGGCGGAGCAGCGGGACGAGCGCGGCCGGTCTCCGCGGGCCGTGCGGCTCGCGCGCCGCTGGACGCCGCGGCTGCTCCCCGTGCCGGGTGTCAAGGACACCGTGTCGGGCTTCTGCGCGCTGCGGCTCATCGTGCTGCGTCAGGCGCTGGGGGTGGGCGGCGGGCGCGACGCGACGCCCCTGCTCTCGACCGACGGCTGGTGCGCCAGCGCCGAGCTGCTCGCCCGGCTCGCCCCGCACGCCCGCCGCGTGGACGCCATCCCGGCCGCGGCGCGCTACGATCTCGTGCAGCGCCCCTCACGGGTGAAGCCGTGGCGGCAACTGCTCGACGCGTGGCGGGCCCGCACCGTCATCCGCGCCGCCCGCACCTCGGTCGTCGCGCTGCTGTGCCTCGCGGGCGGACTCACCGGCCAATCCGACAGCACAAGGAGGGACTCGGCCCGGGCGGACTCGGGCCGAAGCGCAGCCTCGATCGCGATCGGCGCCGTCGCCTCAGCCGTCCCCTTCCCCGTCGGGGAGCGCCTGGTCTACCAAGCGAAGTTCGGCCTGTTCAACGTCGGCACCGCTACCATGGAGGTCGCCGGGCTCGATACCGTCCGCGGTACCGAGACCGTGCACCTGGTGTTCAGCATCAGCGGCGGCGCGCTGTGGTACCACATCGAGCAGAAGCTCGAGTCCTGGGTGGGTCGGGGCGACTTTCGGTCGCGCCGCTTCTGGAACCAGACGGAGGAGAAGGGAAAGGCGTGGGAGCGGAAGTTCGAGATCTACCCCGACTCCGGGTTCTACCGCGAGGCCGGGCGCGACACCACGGTGGCGACAGTGCGCGAGCCGCTCGACGACGCGGCGTTCCTGTACTGGATTCGCACCGTCCCGCTCGAGAGGGGAAAGCGCTACACCTACGACCGCTACTTTCGGCCGGAGCGCAACCCCGTGATCGTCGAGGTGCTGAAACGCGAGCGGGTGAGCGTGGCCGGGAAGAAATGGGACGCGATCGTCATCCGGCCGCGGATCCCCAACGGCGGCGGCATCTTCGCGGAGCGGGCCGACGCGCGCATGTGGCTGTCCGACGACGACCGCCACATGATGCTCGCGCTGCAGTCGAATTTCTCCTTCGGCCAGGTCACGATGAAGCTCAAGGAGTACTCCGACCCTCCCCCGGGGCACCCATGACCGAGTACCGCGAGGCGGACTTCTCGCGCCTCAAGACCGTCTCCATCGCTCAGCGCCCCAACAAAGTCGACCCATCCCTCCTCGGCCATCCGCCCGGCCGCGACCGGAGCTTCGCCGCCTTTTGGCGCTCCCTCCCCGACATCCTCGCCGCGAAAGACCTGCGCTACGTCGCCGACCAAATCGCGCGCGCGGCGGGGCGCCGGGCGGTCGTCGTGCTGCTCGGGGGGCACGTCATCAAGGTCGGCCTCGGCCCGCTGCTGCGGGAGCTACTGCGGCGCGGCGTGATCACGCACCTCGCGATGAACGGCAGCGCCGCGATTCACGACTTCGAGCTTGCAGCCTACGGAGGCACGAGCGAAGACGTCGCCCGAGGGCTGGCGGACGGCACGTTCGGAATGGCGGAGGAGACCGGGCGGGAGATGAATGCCGCCGTCGCCGAGGGCGCGCGGGCCGGTCGCGGTATGGGGGAGGCGCTGGCCGAATACCTGAAGGGTCGGGCGAACCTCGCCGCCCCCGATGTGTCGGTGCTGCTCGCCGCCGCCGCCGGCGGGATCCCCGTGACCGTGCACGCCACCGTGGGGGCGGACATCACGCACCAGCACCCCACGGCCGACGGGGCTGCGCTGGGCGCGACGAGTCACCGCGATCTCAAGCGACTCGCGGCCGCCTTACCGGCGCTCGATGACGGTGGAGTCGTGCTCAACCTGGGAAGCGCGGTCGTGATGCCGGAGGTCTTTCTCAAGGCCCTGACCATCGCGCGCAACCTGAATGGGGGAAAGCCGACGGGGTTCACGGCTTGCGATTGCGACATGCAGCGGCACTATCGGCCGCGAGTGAACGTGGTCGAGCGTCCGACACTCGCGGGGGGCCGCGGCATCCAGCTCACCGGCCACCACGAGATCCTCATCCCCCTGTTGTGCTGGGCGGTACTGGAACGGCTCGATGCGCGCGAGCGACCGCCGGCGGACTAGGCGTCCGCCGGGCGGCCCTTGATCATGTCGCGGATCTTGTCCGCCGTGCTGGGGCTCACGAGCCGCAGCACGAAATAGAGAATGAAGCCAATGGCGGCGAGCTTCAGGATCCACAAGGCGAGGCCGAAGAGGCCGCCGAGCAGACCGAAGAAGATGTTGAGCGCCACGAACGCCAATGCGGCGAAGATGGCGAAGCCGAGTATACTCCTGAACATGGCCGGTTTCCTCCGTGATGCCCGACGTTCGGGCCGTACGTCGGAATGTAGCAGCGGGTTTCAGGGGAGCGCCAGCGCGTGAAGGCCGTCGACGTCGCGGTCATCGGCGGCGGGGCGGTGGGGGCGGCGTGTGCCAGAGCCGCGGCCGCCCGCGGCCTGCAAGTCGCCATCTTCGAGCCCGGGCCCGACCCCGCCGCAGCCTCCCCGGCGTCCGCGGGGATGCTGGCGGCACAGATCGAGCCGACCGACGACGCGCTCGTCGGCTTCTCGGTGCGGGCGCGCGACCTGTACGAGCCCCTGGCTCCCGCGCTGGCGGAAACGACGGGCATCGACATCGCCTTCTGGCGGGCGGGCATCGCGGCGGTCGCATTCGACGACGCCGCGGCCGATCGACTTAAGGAGGATGTGGCCCGCCAGCGCCAGGCGGGGTTGCGCTGCGACTGGCTGGATGGCGACGAGGTGCGCGAACGCTGGCCGGGAGCGGCCCCGGACTGTCGCGGCGCCCTGTTCGCGCCCGAAGACGCCGCGGTCGACCCGCAGGCGCTGACCCGCGCCTGCCTCGCCGACGCCCGCCGGTTGGGAGCCGCGCTGCACGCGGAACAGGTCACCATGGTCGAAACGGTGACCGGCCGGACACGGGGCGTGACGACGCAAGCCGGGACGACGGCCGCGGAGCACGTCGTCCTCGCGGCCGGCGTGTGGGCACCGCAGATCGCCGGACTGCCGCGGCCGCTCCCGGTGGAGCCGGTGCGCGGGCAGATGGCCGCGACCGCCTGGCCCGCCGGTACCCCGGCGGCAATCCTCTATCACGATCGCGGCTACGTGCTCGCCCGCGGCGCGGACGCCTTGCTCGGCACGACGATGGAGCACGCAGGCTTCGACTGCCGCGTCACCAACGAGGGCCTCGCCCAAGTGTTCCGGGGAGCCGTCCGCCTCCTGCCGACGTTGCTCAATCACGCCGTGCAGCGGATGTGGGCGGGCCTCCGCCCGGTGACGGCCGATGGCCGTCCCATCGTCGGCCCCGATCCGGAGGTGGAGCGACTATGGTACGCCACGGGGCACGGGCGGAACGGCATCCTGCTGGCCGCACTCACCGGTGAGATCATCGCGGATCTCGTGACAAAAGGCGAAACCGACGTGGA